>DATFTN010000031.1:0-4282 GCA_035261845.1 Myxococcales bacterium
CCCGCGGTCGACGCCTTCTTCGACGCCGTGCTGGTCATGCACCAGGACGAGCGGGTCCGCGACAACCGGCTCGCGCTGCTGCGCTCGTTGCACGAGCTGTTCTCGCCCCTCGCCGATTTCGGCAAGCTGCAGGTCGAACGTGCTTGACCCCAGGGGAGGGCTCGCCTAGCGTCGCCGGCCTTCCATGCGCCGCGTCGCCGCCCTCTGCGCCAGCCTGCTCTGCGCCTGCAGCTTCCCCGCGCCGCCGACGCTTCTGCCGCCTCCCTTCGGACCCGATCCGGCGCGGCCCGAGCCGGCGCGCTTCTTCTTCCCCACCGGCATCGCCATCGATCCCACCTCCCGCTGGATCGTGGTGACGAACTCGAACGCGGACCGCCTGTACGAGGCGGGAGCCATGTACTCCCTGCGCGCGGCGGACCTGCTGCAGTACTTCCCGCCGGGCGCGCCCAGGAGCACGAAGGACTTCCCGGCCAGCGCGCTCGCCGGCGCGGTCCTCACCGGCAACTACACCGGACCGCTCCTCCTCGCCGGCGGGACGGCGTACACCGGGTCGCGCGACACGAACCGGCTCAACGCGGTCACGCTCGACCCGAACACCGGGGCGCTCACCTGCCGCGGGCAGGGCGGCGACGACTGCCGCGCGGGCTCCATCGACCTGAACAACGCGGCCCAGCTCGAAGGCCCGTTCGGGATCGCCGCGGCGACGATCCGCCCGCCCGGGTTCAAGGACGAGCTCCCTGTGGTGCTGGTCAACCAGCTGGTGCCGCACATCGAGGACATCCAGAGCGGGATCATCTTGAGCAGCTCGCGGGTCGCCGCGCTCGCTGTAACCGATCCGACGACCGTCCTCTTCACCTCCACGGTCACCGACCGCGCGAACGGCTCGGGATTCGGCGGCGGCCCGATGGTTTTCGACGACAACGCGCGCGAGGTCATCGTCGCCGGCTGCTACACCCGGTTCAGCGCCGCCTCGGCGGGCGGCGAGCTGTCCACCATCAAGTGCGGGACGCTCGCTAGCGGCACCAACCTGCTCCGGTTCGTGCCGGTCGAAGCCGGGAGCTCCGCGAAGACGCGGCTCCTCGACCTGGGCCCGCAAGTGCACTCCACCGAGACCACCGGCCTGGCGCTTGGCGACGTCGACCCATCGAGCGGCGGGCGCAAGCTGTACATGACGACGCGGTTCGCGGACACCGTGGTGCGCGTCGGCCTCCCGGGCGACCCGGCCTTCGTGCCGGTGGTGGAAGCCGTCGTGCCCATCTCCTCGCAGCCTTCGCAGATCCTCCGCCTGAAGCGGCCGGGGACGACCACCGGTCCGGATCTCCTGGCCATCACTGCCGAGGCCACGTACCAGGCGAGCACCACGGCGGGCAAGCTGGTGCTCATGGACGGAACGCTCGGGCGCGTAGTCGGGCAGGTCGACGGGCTGGGAGACATCCCGTTCGCGATCGCGCAGTTCGAGCCCGGGCCCACCGACACCAGCGCCCACCTCGCCATCACGCTGTTCGGGGGCTGCAGCGTCGCGCTGGTGGACGTGCCCTACGATCGCCCGAGCGACGCCTCGCTGCGCGCCAACCTGGGGAGCTGCCCTCCGTGAACCGCGTCTCGTTGCTCGCGCCGCTCGTGGCAACGCTGGCCTGTGGCTCGAATCCCTCGGTCATTCCCGCCGGCGATTTCTCCGGACCTACCGGCCTGGCAATCGCTCCGGTCATAGACCGGGACCTGTTGTTCGTCGCGAACCAAGGCAGCAACGAGCTGCGCGCGATCATGCTCTGCACCGCGCCCGCCGGAGCTCCGACCACCTGCCCGGACCGGGAAGACCAGCAGCTCCTCCCGGCGCCCATCCGGCTCGTCCCCGGGTCCATCGCCGCGGGCAAGCGCCCGTTGCGGCTGGCGGGAGCGCGGCTGTCGGCGGGCGGGGTGCCTCACGGCGCGGTGCTGGTCGCGGGCCTGGACACGGACCCCAAAGCCAGCCCGCCGAAGGATGCACTGCGCGTCATCGATGCCGCGGACCTGTTCGCCGCCTCGCAGAACCGGATCAAGGCGAAGGAACCGAACTACGTGGACCTGCCCGACCCGCCCATCGACGTGGTCGCTGCCGACGCGCAGGGGACCTCCGTCACCGCGGTGGCCGCAACCCAGCCGCCGGCGGGAGGGCCCGGCACCCTGACCGTGCTCACCGTTACGGTGGACGGCGACAGCGGGCTCGCCATCGGGACGGCGACCCGGCAATGCGCCCTGGACTTCGTGCCCGCGCGGCTGGCCGTCGTGCCCGGAGACACCGCCCTGCAGCGCGTCTACGTCGCCGACGGGACGCCCGGCGGCACGCCCGGAGGGATCGGCGACGGCGCCGTCGAGGTGTCGGTCCCCGACATCCCCGCGATCGCGGCGTCTCCGATCGTGCCGGCCCCCCCGTGTCCGGTGACGAGGCGCTTGCCCGCTAGCGATCCCGCCGATTCGCCGCGGCTCGCCCGGCCGCTCCGCTCGCTCGCCCTCAACCCGACCTTCACGAACCCCGCGGATGGCGCGCAGGTGGCGCCCGGCTCGCTCCTCCTCGGCGTTACGTCGGAAGACGAAGCGCTCTGCACCAACCACGCGGCGCAAACGTGCCCGGCGGACCTCGACGTCCCCGCCGGGACCATCTGCGTGGACCACGGAACCCGGAGCTGCGGAAGGGGCCGGCTGGTCCTCATCAGCACCAATGTCGGTGGGCAGTCGGCGCTGCTGCCGGCGCCGCCGACGCCGCTGACCGCTTCCGGCGCGCCGCCGATGGTCCCCCTGAGCCCGCCTACGCCCGCGCGTGAGGTCGCCTTCGCGGTCACCGGGTTGCGCTTGTTCGCCAGCGGTAACGTCCCGACCCTCGTACAGCCGCCGGTCGTCGGGCTCGTCAGCACCGAGGACGGGACGACCTACTTCCTCGACGTGGTGAATCGCAGGTTCTTCAACGACTCCCGGGACACCGGCGGCTTGCCCCCGCTGCCGCAGTTGGCCCTGCCGACGCCTCCGTCCGGCGTGGGGCCGATCTTGACGCCCGCGCCCGCCGCTCCTGGCGCGAGCAAGCAGCTCGACGGCTGGGTCAACGCGGGCGTGACCCGCTCCGCGCAGTGGAAGGTGGTGTGGCACAGCACGATGCCTCGCCTGGAAAGCCTGAGCGGGAACCTGTCCCGCGCGCCGGGGTCCCCGACCGTCGCCTTCCAGCTGCCGCCGGGCAAGAGCCTCGCGCCGTGGACCTCGGCTCCCGAGCTGCAGCTCGGCGCCGGCGACTTCGTGCGCGTCCTCTCCTACTCCGGGAGCAATACCTGCGCGGCGCTGGGCACAGTCCCCGTGTCGGTGGACGTGCCGATCGCCGCCATCGACCCGAACCGCCTGGGAATGCAGCTGCAGCCGGTCGCCGGATTCGACCCGGGGCCGGACTGCTTCGCTTCGGGCGTCGTCGGAGCCGTGGTCGAGGTGCATGCGGGGTCCACGGCGGCGGGAGCCTGGATGGTCTTCGAAGGCCTGGACGCGCTCGGGCGGCTGCCGACGGGCGTGCAGTTCGTCATCCTGGGTCCCCGCTTCGACTATCCGTTCAACCCGCCGGATCCTCTGCACCCTCCGCCGCCGCCGCCCGCGCGAGACGTCGTCCTCTCCTTCACCTTGACGGGTACCGAGCCGACCACGCCGGATAGCTTCTTCTCCTTCACGGTCCAGCCCATCTTGAACGGCACGCCCATCACCGACGGCCAGGCCATCACCGGGATCCGCGACACCAGCACCACGGGCCTGGCGGGGTTCGCCGGACCGATCGTGGTGTACAGCTCGCCGCGCCGCCCGGATCCGAACTTCTTCACCGCGCTGACCGGATCGAACTCGCTCCTGAAAGCCATTCCGTCGCTGTTCGGCGTGGCGAATACGGACAGCGTCAGGTTTTTCTACTGACCGAACCGCCGTATACTGGAGCGGACGTTCGGAAGCGCCCCCATGCCTGACGACCGCTCGCGCACGCCGCGCACGCTGCTGATCCCGGACCACCTCTGGGACGCGATGGCCGCCATGGCGTCCGAGATGGGCGCCGACCGCGACGTGCTGGTCAACCAGGCGCTCTACACGTTCGCGCGTCTCAACGGGTTCCTGGTCCCCTCCGATCTGCGCAGGCTGGCGGGCGACGACGCGGAGCTCGCGCCGGGCGGCCATCCCACCCCGCGCGAGCTGTCGCCGGTGAACGGGCGCGAAAACGTCGAGGTGGACGGCTCGCTGCTGCACGACGAGGTGGGCGCACCCACCAGCATGGACCTGCCCAACATGG
>DATFTN010000032.1:0-13962 GCA_035261845.1 Myxococcales bacterium
GGTCAGCTCGGTCGATGTCAGTCCCCGGATGTCGTACTCGCGGAAGACGTGCTTGGGAATCGCCATGATGGCCTCAGTCTACAGCTTGTCACCGCGCCCGCGCGCCTTGAGCGCGTCGACCACTGCGCGCACTTCCTGGGCGCGGTCGCGCGGCACCACCAGCAGGGCGTCGCCCGAGTCGACGACGCAGAGGCCGGAGAGACCCAGCGTGGCCACCAACCGGCCGCCCTCCGCGAGCACCACGCAATCCGCACAATCGATGGCCAAAGCGTCGCCGCTGAGCGCGTTGCCGCGCTCGTCCAGCTGGCGCACCTCTGGCAGCGCGGCGAAGGATCCGACGTCGCTCCAGCCGAGATCGTCCGCCGCGACCAGCGCGATGCGGCGGGTGCTCGACGACTCCGGTTCCATCACGCCGTAGTCGATGCTGATCGACGGCAGCCGGGGGAAGACTTCCGCGGCGCGAGAAGGGTCGGAGCCGATCTGCTGAAGCCCGGCGTGCACCGCGGGCAGGTGCCGCCGCAGCGCCTCGAGGAGCGCGTCGGCCCGGAAGACGAAGATGCCCGCGTTCCACGAATAGCGCCGGTCCGCCAGGTAGGTCCGCGCGGTGGCCGCGTCGGGCTTCTCCACGAACGCCTCGACCGCGAACACGCCCGGCTCGCGCTCGGCGCCGCGGCGGAGGTAGCCGTATCCCGTCTCCGCGCGCGTCGGCCGGATCCCGAGCGTCACCAGATCCCCTTGCTGCGCGACCCGGGCGGCGGTCTGCAGAGCCTTTTGGAAGCGGTCCGGGTGCGCGATGTGGTGGTCGCTCGGCAACACCAGGAGCACCGCGTCGGGATCCTCGCTCAGCGCGCGGACGGCGGCGAGCCCGATGGCCGGCGCGGTGTTGCGCGCCGCGGGCTCCACCAGCAGGTGGGCGGGAGGAAGGCCGGGCAGGCTCGCGCGCACCGCCTCCGCGTGGTCCTTTCCGCAGACCACCCAGGTGCGGTCGGCACCGCAGAGCGGCGCGATCCGCGCGTAGGTATCGGCGAACAGCGTGCGGCCGGTGACCAGCTCCAAGAACTGCTTGGGCCGGTGCGCACGGGAGAGCGGCCAGAAGCGGGTCCCGCTGCCGCCCGCCAAGAGGACCGCGTGCGTGCTCACGATGCCTCCACGGGCGCCGACGCGATCTCGATCAGCTGGCGGAGGATCCGCGCGGTGGCGCCCCAGACGGTCGCGCCACCCACGGTGTACCACGTCAGCTCGTACGGCTGTCCGTCGCGCAGGCGCTGCTCGACGCGCCGGTTCCGCAGGTCCATGAACGCGTCCAACGGAAGCTCGTGCAGCGCGGCGATCTCCGCGGCGCTCGGGGTCCAGGGATAGCGCCCCGCCGCGGTGAAGGCGAGCGGGTCGACCACTCCGACCACCGGAGCGATCACGTACCCGGTCACGAAGGTGGGGCAGTCGTCGAGCTGGCCGAGGATCTCGACGTGCCGCGGGTCGAGACCGACCTCCTCGCGGGCCTCGCGCAGCGCGGCGGCGCGCGCGTCGGCGTCGCCAGTGTCGATGCCGCCGCCGGGGAAGCTGATCTGTCCGGCGTGCGAGCGCAGGTCCTTGCTGCGCTCGGTGAAGAGGACGTGCAGCCCTTCGGGCCGCGGGAGCAGCGGGACCAGCACCGCGGCGGGGCGGAAGGTCTCGCTGGATCTCTCCGGACGGTGCCGAGCCAGCGCGCGCCGGATCTGCGCGAGCGTCGGCGCTCGTTCACTCATCGCCTTCCCGACAGCCACAGCACCACGATGAGCACGGCGACGAGCAGCCGGTAGACGACGAAGACGTCGTAGGTGCGGGTACGCAACCAGGCCAGAAGCCAACGGATGACGATCACACCGACCACCGCGGAGGCGACCAGGCCCGCGATCAATTCGGCGGGCCCGATGTGGCTGGCGCCCGCGTGCATCTCCCGCAACATCTTGGGAAACTTCAGCACCCCCGCCCCGAAGATGATGGGGGTGGACATGAGGAAGCTGAACCGCGCGATCGCCTCGCGGGTGAAACCGTAGGCAAGCCCCACGCTGATGGTGGACCCCGACCGCGAGACGCCCGGCACCAGCGCGAAGGCTTGCGCGACACCGATCCCCACGGCCTCGGGCATGCGCATGTCGCCTTCGGTCCGGGCCTTCCTGCCGTAGCGATCCGTGATCCAGAGCACGACTGCCATCACCGACATCGTCCCCGCGATGAGCAGCGGCTGGCGCAGCGTCTCCTCCGCCCATTCGTTGAACAGCTTGCCCACCACGGCGGCGGGGATGGAGGAGAGGACCAGCGCCCAGAACAGGCGGCGCTCCGGATCCGCCCCGATGCGCCGCTCCAGGAGGCTCGCTACGCCCGCGCGGATGAGCTTGATCCAGTCGCGCCAGAACACGACCAACACCGCGACCAGCGTGCCCCAGTGCAGGGCCACGTCGAAGGCGAGGCCGGGATCCTGCCAGCCGAACAGCCAGGGCACGAGGATCAGGTGCGCGCTGGAGGAGATGGGCAGGAACTCCGAGAGCCCCTGCACCACCCCCAGGACGATGGCCTGCGCGATCGACATGCGGGGACGTTCTTTACGTCCCCTCCTGCCATGACGCCAGGTACTTCTCCTGCTCTGGTGTCAGCTTGTCGATCTTCACGCCCATGGCCCGCAGCTTGAGCCTCGCGATCTCATGGTCGATCTCGGCGGGCACCGGGTAGACCTTTTTCTCCAGCTTCTTGCCGTGCTTGGCGATGTGCTCCGCGCTGAGCGCCTGGTTGGCGAAGCTCATGTCCATGACGCTGGAGGGATGTCCCTCGGCGCTGGCCAGGTTGATCAGGCGCCCCTCGCCCAGGACCGCGATCCGCCGCCCGTTCTTGAGCGTGTACTCGTCGACGAATTCGCGGACGGTGCGCTTCTTGGCGTTCTTCGCAAGCCACTCGATGTCGATCTCGACGTTGAAGTGTCCGCTGTTCGCCACGATCGCGCCTTCCTTCATCCGCTCGAAGTGCTCCCGCTCCAGCACCCTGGTGTTGCCGGTCACGGTGCAGAAGAAGTCGCCGATCCTCGCCGCCTCCAGGCCGGTCATCACCCGGTACCCGTCCATGGTGGCTTCCAGCGCCTTGAGCGGATCGATCTCGGTGACCACCACGTCGGCGCCCATCCCCTTGGCGCGGAGCGCGAGCCCGCGGCCGCACCAGCCGTAGCCCAGCACGACGAACACCGATCCGGCGAGGAGCCGGTTCGTGGCGCGCACGATGCCGTCGATGGTCGACTGTCCGGTGCCGTACCGATTGTCGAACATGTGCTTGGTGAGCGCGTCGTTGACGCTGATCACCGGGAAGGCGAGCATGCCGGACCGCTCCATCGCGCGCAGGCGGATGACGCCGGTGGTGGTTTCCTCGGTCCCGCCGATCACGTTGCCGAGGAGCTCCCTCCGTTCGGAGTGGAGCGCGCTGACCAGGTCGCAGCCGTCGTCCATCGTCATCTGCGGCCGGTGGTCGAGCGCCGCCCGGATGTGCTCGAAGTAGGTCTTCCGGTCCTCGCCCTTGATGGCGAAGGTGGAGATGCCCTCCTCGACCAGCGCGGCCGCCACGTCGTCCTGCGTGCTGAGCGGATTCGAGGCGCACAAGGTCACGTCGGCGCCGCCCGCCTGCAGCGTCTGCATGAGATGCGCGGTCTCGGTGGTCACGTGGAGGCAGGCCGAGACGCGCACTCCCTTGAGCGGCTTCTGCTTGCGGAACCGCTCCTGGATGCTGGCCAGGACGGGCATGGACCGCGAAGCCCACTCGATCCGGCCGCGCCCCTTCTCCGCCAGCCTCAAGTCCTTCACATCGTGCGGCTTCTTCATTTTCACCACAGCCACTGGATACCTCCGTAAGTGCTCAAACTACGTTTCACGCAGAGGGCGCGGAGGAAGGGGAGGACGCAGAGGAGATTCGTTTTTCAAAGAAACAAGATCCTCCGCGCTCTCCCTATCCTCCGCGCCCTCTGCGTGAAACGGTTGTAGTCCCTCTAAGCGGCGCTGGTGGCCTTGCCTTTGAGGCCGGCAGCGCTGCGGAGGGATTCGGCGCGGTCGGTGCGCTCCCAGGTGAATTCGGGTTCGCTGCGGCCGAAGTGGCCGTAGGCGGCCGTCTTCTCGTAGATCGGGCGGAGCAGGTCCAGGTCCTTGATGATGGTGGCCGGCTTGAGGCTGAACGTCTCGCGGACGGCCCGCTCGATGCGTTCCTCCGGGACGGCGTTGGTGCCGAACGTCTCCACCATCACGCTGACCGGTTCGGCGATTCCGATCGCGTACGCCACCTGCACCTCGCAGCGCCGCGAGAGCCCGGCTGCCACCACGTTCTTCGCCACCCACCGGGCGGCGTAGGCGGCCGAGCGGTCCACCTTGCTCGGGTCCTTCCCGCTGAACGCGCCGCCCCCGTGGTGTCCCATCCCCCCGTAGGTATCGACGATGATCTTGCGGCCCGTGACGCCAGAGTCCCCCTGCGGGCCGCCGATGACGAAGCGGCCGGTCGCGTTCACCCACCGCTTCATGTCCGGCGCCCGCAGCTCCGGCGGGACCACTTTGTCGATCACTTCGGAATTGACCGCCTGCCGCAGGTGCTCGGTGGAGACGCTCTCCTCGTGCTGGGCCGCGATCACCACCGCCTGGACCTTGTAGGGCCTCCCGTTGCGGTACTCGACCGAGACCTGGCTCTTGCCGTCCGGCCGGAGGAACGGGAGGTTCGACCGCCGGCAATCGGCGAGCCTGCGGGTGAGCCGGTGCGCGAGCGCGATGGGCAGCGGCATCAGCTCGGGCGTCTCGTCGCAGGCGTAGCCGAACATCATTCCCTGGTCGCCGGCGCCCTGCTCCTTGGTGGAGCTGGAGTCGACGCCCATGGCGATCTCCGGCGACTGCTGCTCGACGGCGACCAGCACCGCGCAGCTCTTCGCGTCGAACCCCATCGAGCCGTCGGTGTAGCCGATGCGCTCGACCGTGCGCCGCACCAGGCGCGGATAGTCCACCGTGCAGCGGGTGGTGATCTCGCCCACCAGCACCACCAGGCCGGTCTTCACCGCCGTCTCCAGGGCCACGCGGCTTCCCCGGTCGTGCCGGATGCACTCGTCCAGCACGGCGTCGGAGATCTGGTCGCACACCTTGTCGGGATGGCCTTCGGTGACCGACTCGGAGCTGAACAGGGCGTCGCGTAGTTGCATATGTAGATGCCTCGATGCGGCTGGTTCGAGGCCGAGAATGGCCTCGTACGCGGGCAAAGTCAACCGGCGTTTCTGCGCCCTTCCCGGCGCGCGATCACTGCAGGTCGCGGGGACTGGAGACCAGTTGGGGAAAGCGCTCGCGCATCTGCTCCACCACGAAGCGCTCGATCTCGTCCACCGAGCTGAAGGACATCGCCGCATCCAGGATCTCGCGCGCGTCGCGCAGCTCGGCGGAGCGAAGCACGCGCTTGACCGGCGGGATGTCGGCGGGGTTCATGGAAAGGACGTCGAGGCCGAGGGCGAGCAGGATCAGCGCGTAGACCGGATCGCCCGCCATCTCGCCGCACATGGCGATCTCGATCCCGCCCGCGCGCGCGCCTTCGACCGCGCTTTGCAAGAGGCGCAGGACGCCCAGGTGGAGGGGCCGGTAGAGGTACGCCACGTCGCGGTTGGCCCGGTCGATCGCCAGCGAGTACTGGATGAGATCGTTGGTGCCGATGGAGAAGAAGTCGCACTCCCGCGCCAACCGGTCGGCCGCCAGCGCGGCGGCGGGAGTCTCCAGCATGATGCCGACGGGCACCCGCTCGGCGACGTGCACCCCTTCCCGCACCAGCTCCATCCGGGTGGCCTGGATCTGCGCCTTCGCCTCGCGCAGCTCGCCCACCGCCGCGATCATCGGCAGCATGATGCGCAGCTGGCCCAGGGTGGAAGCGCGCCACATGGCGCGCACCTGGGTGCGGAAGAGCTGCGGGTGGCGCAGCGTGAAGCGGATCGCGCGGAGCCCCAGCGCGGGGTTCGGCTCGTGCGAGCGGTGGCCGATGGGCAGCTTGTCGCCGCCCAGATCGAGCGTGCGGATCACCACCGGCCGGTCGCCCATCTGCTGCAGGATGCTGGCGTACGCCTTGAAGTGTTCCTCTTCGCTGGGCAGCTCCTCGCGGTTCAAGTAGAGGAACTCGGTCCGGTAGAGGCCCACGCCCTCCCCGCCGTGAGCGAGCACCGAGGGGACCTCCTCGGGGAACTCGATGTTCGCCCACAGCCCCACCCTGCGTCCGTCCAGCGTGACCGCGGGCAGGTCGCGCTCCTCCATGAGCGCCGCCTCGCGGGTCTTCGCCTCGGCGCGCGCCGCCTCGAAGCGCTGCACGTCCTCGGGATCGGGAGCGATCAGCACCTCGCCCGTGTTCCCGTCCAGCGCGATGGAGTCGCCCTCCCGGCACAGCTCGCTCGCCTGTCCCGCGCCCACCACCGCCGGCACCTCCAGCGCGCGGGCCAGGATGGCCGTGTGGCTCGTCTTGGAGCCGAAATCGGTCACCAGACCCTTCACGCGCCCGCCGGAGAGCAGCACGGCCGCATCGGCGGTGGCCAGGTCATAGGCGACGATGATCGCGTCCTGGGGCGGCTGCTGGAGATGGGTCGTCGGCGCCTCGCCGACGAGGTTCTGGATGATGCGGTCCGAGACCTCGTCCAGGTCGGCGCGCCTCTCCGCCAGGTAGCCGTCGTTACCGAGCTTCTCGCTGATCTCCCGGAAGGTGCGGCGCACCGCCCACTCGGCGTTGAGCAGCTCGTCCCGGATCAGCGACCGCGCCCCCTCCAGGGCGGACGGGTCGTCCGCCATCATCCGGTGGGCGTCGAGGATGTCGCCTTGCTCCCCCTCGCCCAGGCTCTCGCGGATGGCGCGCAGTTGCTCGACGCTGTCACGTACGGCGTGGTCGAGGCGGGTCAGCTCCCCCGCCGTCTGGTCGGGCGCGATGTGGAACCGGGGCACCCGGGCCCGGCGGCGGTCGATGGGATGCACGTTCCCAATCGCGACACCGGGCGAGGCGGGAATGCCGATGAGCTTGGGCAAGGCCGGGAAAGTCTATCAAGTTCGGGGAGAGGCTGGCGCCCAGGCGTCAGAGGTGGGCGATCCGGGCCTGCAGGCGGCGTAACTCTTCGTTTACCTTGACGAATTGTGCGCGGCCCTGCTCGGCGGCGAGCTGGGAGGAGAGCTTGTCGGCGGCGGCCCTGAGCCCGGGTTGCGCGGCGGGCACGGGGATGAGCCACTCGAGCGCGCGGATGGCCGCCACGCGCGCGAGCAGGTCCTGGTCCCCGGCCGCCTGGACCAGCGAGGGCACTGCTTCGGAAGCGCCCAGCCGGCCCAATTCGTACGCCGCGCGCGCCCGCAGCAGCGGATCGGTGTACTTGAGCTTGTCCTGCCAGCACGGGACCGAATCCTTGCAGGCATGCGCCGCCTCGACGGCGATCGCCAGCCCTTCGAACTGGGCCGCGACCAACTCGCACGGCTTGTCCTTGGTGTCGCCGATCTGGAGCGCCTCGACCTCCTTCGCGCACTGCGACGGCGGCGCCTTGCGCTCCCGGGCGCCCAGGGCGTCGAACTGCTTGAGCAGCGAATCGTCGCCGAACAGGGCGGCGGCCTGCGCGAGCACCAGCCGCAGGCGCACGTCCCCCGACTCGGCGCGCTTCATCAGCTCCTTCGCCTGGGAGCGGTCGCCGATCCACACCAGTGCCTCCGAGCAGAAGCTGACCAGGTCGAGGTCCTGCGGGTCCCGGGTCTGCGCCAACGCGAGGATGGGCGCCGCGGCTTCCTTGGCGCGCAAGCGCCCCAGCGCGTTGGCGGCGAACTGCCGGACCAGGTTCGTGAGGATCCTGGCGGTGCCCGGGAGCGGATCCGGATCCTTGTAGCGAAGCTTCTCGAGCAAGACCGGCACCGCGCGCGCGTCACCCAGGTCTCCCAGGACGAGCGCCGCCTTCGCGTACGTGCCCGCGGGCGCGCGATTGTTCTCGCGCGCCCATTTCAGGTAGGCCGCGTCCTCGTCCTTCGCCATGTGGATGAGCGGGACCACCGCGGCGGATCCGAGCTGGAACAGCGAGTAGGACGCCTCGGGCAAGAGGCTGACGCCCTGCCTCTCCAGCACCAGCGCGTGCTGCAGCGCCGGGATCGCGGCCGGGTCGCCGATCTGGCCCAGCGCCACCACCGCTTTCTTCACCAGGAGCGGCGGCGCGGAGGGATCGTCGACCAGCAGGGACAGCTCGGGGACCGATTCCTTGAACTTCACCGCGCCGAGCGCCTGCACCGCCTCGAACCGGACGTACTCGTCCTTGCTCCGGGCCAGGCGCAGCAGCGCGGGGCCGGCGCGCGGATCGCCGATCTCCCCCAGCGCCTCCGCGATCCGGGCGTTCGTCCGGTTGGCGGCGCGCGTCGCGGTGTCGCTGCCGGCGCCCACCGTGGTGTCCACCGCGTCGAGCAGCGGGGGCACCTCGTCCGCGCCGCCGATGTCGCGCAGGGCGACGGCCGCGTCTTCCCGGACCATGACGTCCTTGAGCAGCTGCGCCACCTGCGGGGCCGCCTGTCGCGCCTTGAGCTTGCGCAGCTCCTGCACCGCTTGCTGCCGCGTGCGTGGGTCGGAATCGGAGAGTCGCTTGACCCAGGTGTTGGGGTCCTTCGGATCGGAAGGCCGGCACGCGCAGAGGAGGATCGCCAGGGCGCAAACGCAAACGCGCATGGCCGCTATCCTACGCCAGGATTGAGCGTGAGCCGCTGTGACTTCCGTCGCGTGCGCCTCACCGGATATACGCTCCCGGCGATGCGGATCGTCTTCCTCGGGACGCCGGAGTTCGCGCTGCCCATCCTGGCGACGTGCGTCCGTGTGGGAGAGCTGGTGGGCGTCGTCGCCCAGCCCGACCGGCCGGTGGGAAGATCGGGAAAGCCGCAGGCGCCGCCCACCAAGCGGTGGGCGCTGGAGCACGGCATCCCCGTCGAGCAGCCCGAGAAGGTGAAACAAGGCCGGCTGGCGCAGGTGCTCTCGCGCTACACGCCGGACGTGGCGGTGGTCGCGGCGTACGGCCGCATCGTTCCGCCCGACGCGCTGGCGGTCCCGCGGCACGGCTGCCTGAACGTGCACGCCTCGCTCCTTCCCGAGCTGCGCGGAGCGGCCCCCGCGCAGTGGGCCGTCGCCCGCGGCTACGCGCGCACGGGCGTCACCATCATGCAGATGGACGAGGGGCTGGATACGGGCGACATCCGCCTGCAGAGGGCTTGCAAAGTGGCGCCGGACGAGACGGGCGAGTCGCTCTTGCGCAAGCTGTCCCCGCTCGGCGCCAGGCTCCTCGGGGTCTCGCTGCGCAGGCTCGAGCGGGGCGAGCTCTTGCGCTGGCCGCAGGACCATTCCCGCGCAACGCTGGCGCCGATGCTCAAGCGCGAGGATGGGCGGGTGGACTTTTCCCGCACCTCGCTCGAGCTGGACCGGCGGCGCCGCGGATTCACTCCCTGGCCGGGCGCGTGGACCACGCACGCCGGCAAGGTGCTGAAGATCCGCGCCGCCTTGCCGCTCGCTGCCCGCGGGCGTGAGCCCGGCGAGGTGATCGCCTCGGGCCCCGAGGGCATCGACGTGTCGTGCGGAAGCGGGACCGTCTGGCGCCTCCTCGAAGTGCAGCCCGAAGGGAAGCGGCCGATGCCCACTTCCGCCTACGTTACAGGACACCCCCTCCGCCCCGGAGAGCGCCTGGGGAGTTGACCGTCCGTCCGGCGCGGGAAGGGCAAATGGGGGACACCATCAAGATGGTGTCCCCTCCGAGCGAACGATCTGCGGTATTTCTCCTACATGCTGATCGTCCTCCACTCCGACATCAGCCCGGCGCAGCAGGCCGCCATCGAGGCGCGCGTGCGCGAGCTGGGCTTCACGCCGCACGCCATCGAAGGCGCGGGCCGCACCGCCATCGGGATCACCGGGAACAAGGGCCCGATCGATCCAGGGCACTTCAGCCTGTTGCCCGGCGTGGCGGAATGCATCCCCGTCACCGCGCCGTACAAGCTGGTCTCGCGCGAGGTGAAGCACGACGACACGGTGGTGGACGTGTCGGGCGTGCCAGTGGGCGGGCCGGACCTGATCGTCATGGCCGGTCCCTGCGCCGTCGAGAACGAGAACCAGATTCTCACCGCGGCGCGCGGCGTGGCGCAGAGCGGCGCCAGCCTGCTCCGCGGAGGCGCGTTCAAGCCGCGCACCAGCCCGTACGACTTCCAGGGCCTCAAGGGAAAGGGCCTGGAGCTGCTCTCGAAGGCGCGCTCCGAGACGGGGCTCAAGGTGGTCACCGAAGTGAAGGACACCGAGACGCTGCCGGAGGTGGCCGAGGCGGCCGACCTCCTGCAGATCGGCGCCCGCAACATGCAGAACTTCTCGCTGCTCGAGGCGGTCGGAGATCTGCGCAAGCCGGTCCTGCTCAAGCGCGGCATGAGCAGCACCATCAAGGAGCTGTTGATGGCCGCGGAATACATCGTCTCCCGCGGCAACAAACAGGTGATCCTCTGCGAGCGCGGCATCCGCACCTTCGAGACGATGACCCGCAACACGCTCGACTTGAACGCGGTACCGATGCTCAAGACGCACTCGCACCTGCCGGTGGTGGTGGATCCCTCGCATGGCACCGGCATCCGCTCGGCGGTCTTGCCCATGGCCCGGGCCGCCGTGGCGGCCGGCGCGGACGGCCTGCTCATCGAGGTGCATCCCGACCCGGATCGCGCGCTCTCCGACGGGATGCAGTCGCTCGACCTGCCGCTCTTCGCCAGTCTGATGCGCGAAGTGGAAGCGGTGGCGCGCGCCATCGGGCGCCCGCTGCACCGGATCGCGGAATGAAGGCGCGCGTCCACCCTCTCCGGCGGCCGCTCGAGGGCAAGCGCGTGCGAGTGCCGGGGGACAAGAGCATCTCGCACCGCGCGCTGCTCTTCTCCGCCCTGGCGGAGGGGGAAAGCCGCATCGCCGGGCTGGCTCCCGGCGGCGACGTGCGATCGACGGCGCGCTGCCTGGCTCAGCTCGGCGTACCGCTCCTGCGCGGCGACGGAACGCCCTGGAGCGCGACGCGAGAGGGCCCTTCACCTCCTTCTCGCCCGGCCGGCTCCGCGCCGCTGCCGGAGCGCGATCCGGACATGGGGCCCGACGACGCCATCGTGCGCGGCGTCGGCTTGCGGGGCCTGCGCGCGCCGGTCTCGGACCTGGACTGCGGCAACTCGGGAACCACGCTCCGGCTCCTCTCCGGAATCCTGGCGGGCGCGGGCGTCCCGGCGACGCTTTTCGGGGACGCTTCGCTCTCGCGCCGGCCGATGGAGCGCGTCGCCGGTCCGCTGCGCGAGCTCGGGGCCCGGGTCCGGACCGGGCCGGGCGGGCGGCCGCCGGTGACCCTGGAGACTGGAGGCGCGCTCCGCGCCGGCGCCGTCGCCTCCGAGGTGGCCAGCGCGCAGGTGAAGAGCGCGGTGCTCCTCGCCGGTCTGTTCGCCGAGGGCGAGACGAGCTTCACCGAACCTGCTCGGAGCCGGGACCACACCGAGCGGCTGCTGCGCCAGATGGGCGTGCCGGTCGCCACGCGCGGAACCACCGTGGCCGTGCGCGGGCCGGCGCGGCTTTCGCCCGCCGCCCTGGAGGTGCCCGGCGATCTCTCCTCGGCGGCCTTCCTGCTCGCCGCCGCGCTGGTCGCTCCCGAGGGGAGCTCGGTGGCCCTGGCGCACGTCGGGCTCAACCCGACTCGCGCGGGGTTCCTCGACGCGCTGACCCAGCTCGGGGCACGCGTCCAGCTCGACCTGAAGAGGGAGGCCGGCGGCGCGCCGGGGGGCGAACCGGCCGGCGACCTTTCCGCGTCCGCGCAGCGGCTCCGCGGGGCGGAGCTGGACGCGGACCTGGTCCTGCGGGCGATCGACGAGGTGCCCATCCTGGCGGTGCTGGGAGCGATCGGGAGCGGCACCACCGTCATTCGCGGCGCGGCCGAGCTGCGGGTGAAGGAATCGGACCGCCTGGCGCAGATGGCCCGCGGGCTGCGCGCAATGGGGGCGCAGGTCGAGGAGTTGCCCGACGGGCTCCGTCTCGAGGGCGGCCGGAGGTTGCGTGGAGCGGAGATCGATTCCGCCCACGACCACCGGATCGCGCTCGCATTCTCCATCGCGGCGCTGGCGGCCGACTCGCCCACGGTGATCTCCGGAGCCGAGTGGGCGGACGTATCCTTCCCCGGGTTCTACGACCTCCTGCGCTCGCTGGGCGCAGAGGTGGAGCTGCTCAGCTGATGCGCAAGCTGTTCCTCGTCCTCGGCGATCCTGTCGCGCATTCGCGCTCGCCGGCCATCCATGCCCGGGCCTTCGCGCTGCTCGGAGTCGATGCCGCGTACGCGCCCTGCCGGGTGGCGGCGGACCGGCTCGAGCAGGCGGTGGACGGGATCCGGGCGCTGGGCGTGGACGGCTTCAACGTCACCGTGCCGCACAAGACGGCGGTCGCGGAGCTGGTCGACCGCCTCCACCTCGGCGCCGCCCGGATCGGCGCGGTGAGCTGCGTGGCGCGCGACGGGGAGGCGCTGGTGGGCCACAACACCGACGCGCCGGGCCTCTTGCGCGCACTGGGCGCCCGGCGCATCGACGCGACCGGGCGGGCGGTGGTGGTCGGGGCGGGCGGATCGGCGCGCGCGGCCGCGTTCGCGCTGGCCGAGCACGCCCGGGGCCTCACCGTCCTCAACCGAACGGCGGAACGGGCCCGCTCCCTCGCCCAGGCAGTTCAAGCGGCGGGCGGCCGTGCGCAGGCGGCGGCGCTGGATTCACCGGAAGCGCGGCGCGCGCTCCAGGAAGCCGCGCTCGTCGTGCACTGCACCACCGTGGGCCTCCTGGACGACGCGCTGCCGTTCGATCCGGCGCTGCTCGCGCCGGGAGCGGCGCTGGCCGACCTGGTCTACCGCGGCGCCACCGGCGAGACGGCGCTGGTGCGGACCGCGCGGCAACGCGATCTCGCCGCGGTCGACGGCGTGGACGTGCTCGTCCACCAGGCCATTGCCTCGCTGGAGGTCTGGCTCTCGCGCTCGCAGCTCGATCCACTGGCGCCCGCGCTGCGGGAGGCGGCCCTCGCATGACGCGGCTCCGCTTCCTCACCGCCGGCGAGTCGCATGGTCCGGCCCTGGTCGGGATCCTCGACGGGATGCCCGCGGGCGTGCGCCTGCTCGCGGAGCACCTCGAGCGCGACCTGCAGCGGCGCAAGCAGGGATACGGGCGCGGCGGGCGCATGAAGATCGAGCCGGAGGTGCCGCGGATCCTGGCCGGCGTGCGGCACGGCGTCACCATCGGAAGCCCGCTCGCGGTGCTGATCGAGAACGCAGACCACGCGAAGGCCTGGGCAGATCGGATGGCGGTCGCGCCCGTTCCGGACCCAGGCCGCGAGGTGTCCCTGCCCCGCCCGGGCCACGCGGACCTGACCGGCGCGATCAAGTTCGGCCACCGGGACCTGCGCAACTCGCTCGAGCGGGCCAGCGCCCGCGAAACCGCGATGCGCGTGGCCCTGGCCGCCGCCGTGCGGCGCCTGCTGGACGAGCTGGACGTACGCGTCGGCTCGTTCGTCGCTTCCATCGGCGCCGCGCACGCGCGCGAGGGCTTTCCGCCGGACCTGCGGGACCTGGCGGCGGAGGACGCCGACGAGCTGGCGCTGCGAGCGGACAAGTCCAGCGTGCGGGCCCTGGACGCCGGTGCCGACGAGGCGTTCCGCGTGCAGATCGAGGAGGCGCAGAAGCAGCGCGACACCGTGGGCGGCACCTTCGAGGTGCGGGTCACGGGGCTGCCGCCGGGGCTGGGCAGCTACACACAGCACGACCTGCGCCTCGACGGCCTCCTGGCGCGGGCCCTGGCGTCCATCCCGGCCGTCAAGGCGGTGGAGCTGGGCGACGGATGGCGCAACGCCGAGCTGTTCGGGTCGCGGGTGCACGACCCGATGGGTCGCGGTGGCGGCGGCGTGCTCCGCGAGACGAACCACGCCGGCGGGTTG
>DATFTN010000033.1:0-1711 GCA_035261845.1 Myxococcales bacterium
GGTCACCACGTCATCGACGGGCATGCGGGCCCCTGGGCGGCGAGATGCTTCCGGCCCGCGACCGGCCTGCACGCCCGCGATCCTCGAAGAACATCGGCGCTGCTCCGCCGGGGAGCTGCATCCGGTCGACCACCTCGAGCAACCCGGAGGCGAGCCGCTGCCGCCTGCTTGGCGGGAGCTGCCGCACGGCTTCGATCAGCCTCTCCTGCAGGAGCGGCGGCGCGGAGGACAGCAAGGCCCGCCCGCGCGCGGTGAGACGCAGGTCGCTGCGCCTGCGGTCCTCGGGCGACCGGCTGCGCGCGATCAGGCCCGCCGCGGCCAGGCGCTGCACCACCGCCGAGACGGAGCTCTGGTGAGTGAGCGTCCGCTCCGCCAGCTCGGAGACCGATCGCGCCGGCCCCGCAGCGATCTGCTGCAGGACGAACAGCTGCGCGCCCGAGATGCCCACTTTCCGTTCGGCCTCGCGGGAGGACTCGCGCAGCGCGCGAACGATGCGCCGGACGCAGTCCAGCACCGCCCGGACGGGCTCGGCAGATGCATGGGATCCCATGGATTGCGCTGTTTAGTGGAGGGTGAACGCGCGCGCAAGCTTCCGCATCCGCGGCGTGCGCATCCTGCGCGACAGCTTGGCGATCCGGGCCTGCTCCCGCCCGCGGCGGGCCAGCTTCTTCGCCAGCGCGATGGGGGTGGCGTCCCTGCCCTTGCGGAGCAGCTCGAGCAATGCCGCCTCGCAGGCCGAGCGCTTCCTCCCCACGGAGGTGATCAGCTCCTCCACCGTCGGGAAGTAGGGCTCCAGGAACTCTCCCTCGTACGCCGAAGCGTGCCGGTTCTGCAGGGTGGCGATGCCGAAGCTGCCGTTCTCCTTGGCGTACACCTCGCTGCCGGGCCGCATGAAGCAGGTGGAGAGGATGCGGAGGATGCAGCCCATCACCTTCTCGCGGGGCAGGCCCCGCAGCGCCAGGCGGCGGTCGATCTCCTTCCGCAAGCGCGGCAGGGCCTTGCCGAACGCGACGAGCTTCTCGTACTTCCTCCGCTCCCGCTCGAGCACTGCCTCGTCGCTGTAGCGGTATTGCCAGCGTCCCTTCTTGTCCCGGCCGATCGCCTGCAGCTTGGAGCTCGGCGACCGGCTCACCGCCACGTCCGTCCAGGCCGGGGGAATCTTCAGCTCCTCCAGCCGGGCGAGGTCCCGCTTGCTCGCTCCCACCCACCGCAAACCGGTC
Source organism: Myxococcales bacterium (assembly GCA_035261845.1). GTDB lineage: Bacteria > Myxococcota > Myxococcia > Myxococcales > 40CM-4-68-19 > VBKO01. Next base: position 1,221 of record DATFTN010000033.1, read on the forward strand.
TTCGGCGAGCCGACGCGGTGGATGCCGGTCTGCTGGAGCTGCTCGATCAGGGTCATGAAAGGCTCAATCTAGGGACGCCGGACGGGCGCAACGGGGCGCAACCTCCAGCCTTCTGCGGCATCTCATGAGACCGCGGGCATGAAGGCGCGCACGCCTGAACGGCCGTGATGCCGCCTGCTTGCCGTTTATCCCGTTTCGGGGTAGGGAGCGCGGCTCCGTTTGCGGGGCTTGCTCGGAAATTCGCGCTCCCGCGACGCTTGTTCCAGACTGCAATCCAGAAGGGCAGACACAGACGTGGCGAACATCGACCTCATCCGCAACATCGGCATCTCGGCGCACATCGACTCGGGCAAGACGACCTTGTCCGAGCGCATCCTCTATTACACCGGGCGGATCCACCAGATCCACGAGGTGAAGGGGAAGGACCAGGTCGGCGCCAAGATGGACTCGATGGAGCTGGAGCGCGAGAAGGGCATCACCATCCAGTCCGC
>DATFTN010000034.1:0-1882 GCA_035261845.1 Myxococcales bacterium
ACTGCGCCTCGTCCTTGATCGAGAACGAGCTCTTCCACTCGGTCCCGAGCTTCAGGCCGTGCGTGAAGAATTTGAGATTTCCGAGGATCTTGATGAACGTCAGTCCCGGCATCGCGCCCCCGCACTAGTTTACCACGGGCAGGCGAGCGCTTCTACTCCTCGAGGTGATCGCGCTTGAACTGGTCGATGGCGGCCTTCGTCTCCGGGGCCGGGCTGTCCCCGATGGCGGCCTCCATCTGCTTCAAGATGTCCTTCACTGCCTTGCGCTTCTCTTCCTTCAGCTTGCGATCGGCGACCGACGCCATGGCAAGCCGCTCGACGGTGGCCGAGCTCATCTTCGGCATCTGCGGATCCCAGGCCTCGGCGCCTTGGAGCACCAGCGTGTCGAGCGCCACGCCCGTAGCGTCCGCCACCCGTGCGCGCTGTTCCTTCGTGAGGACCACGCGCGTCTCGCCGCTGCCCTTGCTCTGCGCGTAGGTCTTCTCCAAGCCGGCCGCCATCTGGCCCAGCTCTTGCGCCGCCTGCGCGATCTGCTTGCCCAACTCCTGCACGCGATCGGCGTTCGTCTCCCGCGCGATCTGCTCCAGGAGCGGCTGCATCGACCTCTGCTTGCGCTCGATGTCTTCGAGGCTGGCCATGGCTTGGACTTGCGATCTTTCGGGAGGTCGCCGCGCGAGTCAAGCAGGGTCAGCGGGCGCCCGCCGCGGGGATGGCGATCTCGCGGGCGGGCTTCGGCTCCCAGCCCGACGCGTGCTGCGCCGGGAAGAGCTTGCCGTAGGTGTAGTCCGCCTTCTTGCGCAGCCCGAGCTGCATCAGCTCCAGGGCCGCGTCGGGCAGGTGGAAGAAATTGCGCGCGAGGGCCGCGTCGTCGGCGTACGCGCGCTTCACCTCGTCCAGCGACCACGACGCGGGGAACGGCCGGTAGCGCAGCGGCGGCTCGCGGATCCACCACTCCGTGAAGCCGCAGCGGGCGTGGTGCTCGTCGTAGACGCGGGTGCCGGGGTAGGGGACCAGGACTCCGCGGGCGTTGAACGCGGCGGCGAGCGGCGCGGCGAGATCGATGAAGTCGAGCGTTGTGTAGAGCTCGTCCAGCGTCTCGCCGGGCCAGCCGAACATGAGGTTGAGCATGCAGTGCAGGCCCAGATCGCGCGCCCAGCGCAGCACGGAGAGCACCCGCTCCACGGTGACGCCTTTGCCGATGCGCAGCAGCATCTCCGGGTCGCCGCTCTCCATCCCGATGTCCACCCCGCGGCAGCCGGCGCGCTGCATGGCCTCGAGGATGTCCGGGTCGAGGTGCGCGGGATGCGCCGTGCAGGTCCAGTGCACCGGCGGCTCGATGCGCGCCAGCTCGGAGCACAGCTCCAGCATCCGCCGCCGGCCCACCGCGAAGGAGTCGTCGAAGAAGCTGAACGCGTCGAAGCGGACGCGCCCGCGGAACGCCCCGATCTCCCCGGCGATGCCCCGGGCGCTCCGGTACCGGAAGCGGCGGCCGGTCACGTTGTTGGAGCAGAAGCTGCACGCCGCGGGACAGCCGCGGCTGGCGAGCAGCCCGGCCGGCCCCACGGGCTCGCGGGCGCCGTACCAGGCCGGGTCGAACAGATCGAGGGCCTCCACCGGGGAGGCGAGAGCGTCGAGGTCGAGCAGGAACCCGCGCGGAGCATTCACCGCGGCCCCGCCGCGCCAGACCAGGGAGCGCACCTCGCCGAATGCGCGCTTCCCGTCCAGCGCATCGCACAGCTCTGCGAGCGTCTCCTCGCCTTCGCCGCGGACGACCAGGTCGAACCCGTGCGCGGCCGGCTCGAGCGGCGCCACGGTCGGATGCGGGCCGCCGCAGACCAGCGGGATCGCCGTCCGCTCGCGGAATGCGCGCGCCAGCGCGTAG
>DATFTN010000035.1:0-10394 GCA_035261845.1 Myxococcales bacterium
GGCTTCGCGCTGGGCTATCTCCTCCCGGGGACCCTCCGGCTGCCGACGCTGGCATACGACCCGGTGGCGCGCACCATCCGCTTCACGGCCCAGGTGAGCGGCGTGGCGATGCGCTACTACGGCGACCTGCTCTGGGCCTGCGCCGCGGGGCTCTGCGCCGCTGCCGCGGTGTGGATTTTCGGACGGCCGGCGCGGCCCGTGGCGGTGCTCGCCGGCGCCGCCCTCTCCCTGGTGGCCCTCGACGTGGCTTTCTACCTTTCCCGGTTCTTCGCCTCGGTGTAGAGGAGCGGCGATGTCCTCCGGCCGCGCCTTCTTCGTCCTCTCGCTCGCCGCGCTGGGACTCGCGTCGGTGCGCTGCGACGCGACCTCATGCATCGACCGGGCCCCCGACGTGGGGACCCTCTGCCTGCCGGCGGTGGTGCAGCCGGACCAGACTTCGGTGATCGAGGTGCGCGAGGCTTGCGGGCTGTGCTCGTCGACGCCGCAGTGCGAGACGAGGCTGATCGACGGCGAAGTGCTCGTCGACGTCCACGCGCAGTTTTGCAACGACGGCTCGGTGAGTTGCGACACCAACCGGTGCCTGCAGCGCGTCGTCCGCTGCACCCTGCCCTCGCTGCCCGAGGGCGACTGGCCGCTGGTGCTGCCCGGAAACCAGGTCCGGGTGATGCGGGTCCGCCAGGGAGGCGTGAGCAGCTGCCAGCTGCCGTGACCGCTGCCGCGCGGGCGTGGTAGGAGACGGTCGATGTCCGTCTATCTCAGCGTGGCGCCGCCCGACGGATTCACCCGCTGGGGCGACGCGGACTGGGACCGCTGGCTTCGGGAGCACCCCTGGGAAGCCGCCGAGCGCGTCTGCTCGCGGGGAGACTGGGCCATCTTCCTCTACCAGCTCCGCCAGCACGCCGACCGGGGGAGGAAGCTGATCGAGCCGCTGATCGAGCAGCTCGTCAACGAGAGGCCGCTCAGCACGCAAGAGGCCCAAGATCTCAAGACGGCCCTCAGGGCGGCGCGCGAAGAGCTGGCGACCAAGCCCGCCTCGCTGCTGGCGGACGCGGCGAAGACCTCGCCGTTCGCCAGCCTCGACGACGTGGAATCGATGATCTCCAGCGCGCGCTCGCGGGTCGGCCGCGATCCGACCGTGGCCGACGTCTGGGAGCAGCTCCTCGACCGGGTGGACAAGGTGCTGGAGAACGCCGCCAAGGAGCGGCGCGGCGTCTACTTCGGGAACGTCTGATGGCGCTGCGCGAGCTGGACGTGCAGCGGGTGGTGGTGGTCGGCGCAGGGACGATGGGCACCGGGATCGCGCAGGTCGCCGCGCGCGCAGGCTACCGGACCGAGCTGTTCGACGTGGTCCCCGGAGCCGCGCAGCGCGCGCTGGAGCGCGTCGCAGACTCGCTGGGTCGCGCCGTGGAGAAAGCGCGCTGCACGGCCCAGGAGCGCAGCGAGGCCCTGGCCCGGCTGGCCGTGGCTACCAATCTAGACGCCGCGGCAGGCGCCGCGGACCTGGTGATCGAGGCGGCGCCGGAGGACCTGCGGCTCAAGCAGGAGCTGTTCGCGGGCCTCTCCCGCGCGGCGCGCCCCGAGGCCATCCTCGCGTCCAACACCTCGTCGCTCCCCATCACCGCGATCGCTTCGGCGGCCAGGCACCAGGGTCGCGTGATCGGCCTGCACTTCTTCAACCCGGTTCCGGCGATGAAGCTCCTGGAGATCGTCCAGGGCGAGCGGACCGATCCCATGGTGGTCACCGCCTGCCGCGCGGTGGGCGCCCGGATGGGCAAGGAAGTAGTGGTGGTGCGCGACGCGCCGGGCTTCGCCACCTCTCGCCTGGGCATCGCCCTGGCGCTCGAGGCGATGCGGATGGTCGAGGAGGGCGTCGCCTCGGCGGAGGAGATCGACCGCGCCATCGAGCTGGGGTACGGGCACCCGATGGGGCCGCTCAAGCTCACCGACCACGTCGGCCTGGACGTCCGCCTGGCCATCGCGGAGCACTTGAACGCGGAGCTGGGCGAGCGCTTCCGCCCTCCCCAGCTGCTGCGCCGCATGGTGCGGGCCGGCAAACTCGGCAAGAAGAGCGGCGAAGGGTTTTACAAGTACTGACGGCGTCCCGGGCGCCGCGACCAGGAGGACATGTCCTGAAACTGAGATGTACGAGCTGTAGAGCATAGTCCACACCTAGTTCAGCCGGCTGAACCGCCACCTTGGCGACGCGGTCGCACCGGGTCCGCAAAAAGAGCCGCGACTCGAGTTGTCCTGGGGCGGGCCGCAACGCGTCAAGTGGGCAGTTCAGGAAACGCGTGCTTCTCGCCAGCCGCCGAACCGGCACGCATCGCGCGAATGCGCCAGTGCTTCCCCTGCTATCGGCTTTCTTTGCGGTCGTCGCAGCTCGGGCATTCCTCCAGGGCGAACAGATCGCTCAGCCAGTTCGACGAAGGGCGCGTGGTGAGCACCATCCAGGAGATGGACTTGCGGCAGTTCGGGCAGCGGATCGTCGCCGCGAAGAGGACGAAGGACACAAGGGCCAGCACGAGCAGGCCGACCGCCACGTATGCGGAACCGAAAGAGAAGGCCAGCACCGCCGCCGCCGGCGAGAGGCAGGAGACGGCGAGCGTGACCAGGGCCTTCGACCGCTGCCCCGTCCTTGCGATCCAGCTCTGGCTGGAAGTCATCGCGCTGCCGGCCGCGCGGGCGGGAGGAGATCGCGCACCCACAGCGGCACCCAGCTTTCGATGCGCAGCTCGATCGCCGCGCGGTGGCGCTGGTAGTAGACCGCGGCCGCGATGATCGCGAGACCCAGCAGCGTGAGCACGAAGGGGAAGATCAAGGAGTGCTCGAAGACCCGCCAGGCGAGGTGGACGAGATAGGCGTTGACGCCCAGCGCGCCGAAGACGAGGAACACCCGGCGGCGCAAGAGCACGCTCAGCACCACGAACCCCAGGTTCATCGCGCAGTAGAGCAGCTTGTTCAGCTCCCGGTCGCTTTGCATCGAGGTGACCGCGCCCCAGAAGGAGATCATCCCGAAGAGGTAGAGCCAGAAGGCGTAGTCCTCCTCGGTGCGGTGGTCGACCTGGAAGGCCACGAACATCATCGCCAGCCCGAAGGCGATCGAAACTCGCCGGGCGATGTCCCCGTCCCAGGGCTGGGCATGGAAGAGCGCGGGCACCGCGTCCATCGACATGAACCAGAGGACGAACGCGAGCGGCGCCACCAGGAAGGGGAACCTGACCTTGCGCAGAGCGACCAGGGCCGCGATCACCGTGGCCGACTCCATCGCGAACCAGCCTCCGCGGATCCAGGGAAAGAACCCGCGGTACTGGCCCGGATCGGCCTGCGGCCACAGGCCGGTCATGCGCTCGAAGCCATAGACCGCGAGCGGCGTCATGCATACCGCGACGGTGACGAGCAGCCCTCCCGGCGTGCGCGTCTGCGGCTGGGCGAGCAGGCGAAGCCCGGCCAGGGTGAAGAAGAAAGCGTAGAGCGTGGCGATGAGGAAGATGCCCCTGCCGCCGAACGACTCCCATCCGAGGTTCATCAACCAGCCCATGGCCCCGATGACGAGCAACGCCCCGAAGTAGTAGGCGACGTTCAATCCGTTGAACCGGCGCTGCGGCGCCGGCGAGGCGCCCGCGGCGGCGGCTCCCACGGGTTGCCGCGCTTGCAGGAAGCGCCAGAGCGCCGCCGCCTGCGGTCCGGTGAGGATCTGCTGCCCGATCGCCTCGTCCAGGTCGGCGCGCTCGATTCGCATTCTCCATCATGTCGGGAGCAGGATCTCTCAGTCAAAAAGATCACCGCGGAGGCGCGGAGGACGCGGAGGATCTCGGGTGAAAAAGAAAAACCTCCGCGCTCTCCGCGCCTCCGCGGTGATCTCTTGGGCTCAGACGTTTTCCAGGAGCTCGGGGAGGCGGCGGGCGAACTCCCCCTTGCTCATGACGTGGTCGGCTCCGGCGGCGCGGGCCGCGGCGATCACGTCCTCGCGGGTGTGGTCCACGTAGCCGATCACCACCACCTCCCGGGTCTCCGGGGCGGACTTGATGGTCCGCACCGCCTCGACGGCGTTCAGCGCCGGGCTGGCGAGATCGATGAGCAGCACGTCCGGCTTTTCCTTGGCGACGTGCTCGGCGACGGGGGTCCCTCGCGGCAGCCACGAGATGGCCTTCCCCCGCGCCGCCGCGTTCACCTTGCTGGAGAACATCAGGTCGTGGATGGCGGCGAGGATCTTCATGCGCAGACTCCTGCTCCGGGGAGCGAACCATACGGCAGGCCGAGCACGGTGGCGATCCGACCGTCCTCCAGCTCGACCGCGCTGCCCGGCACGATCAGCTCCTTGTGTACGTAGCCGAGCAGGAGGGAGATGTCCCCGGTCTGCGCCGCCGAGGTGACCCGCCCGCGCTTGCCCTGGGCAGGCCTCGACGGATCGAGGCGCGCGCCCGGCGCGGGCACCGGCCCGGAGACCTGTAGCCGGACCAGGTTCCACGCCACCCGGCCGCGGTACGTGGCCATGGCCACCACTTCCTGACCCACGTAGCATCCCTTGGAAAAGGAGATCTGCCGATCCAGGCCTGCGTCGACCGGCGTCGACTCCTCGTCCAACTCGCTGCCCCAGGCAGGCACGCCGAGGGCGACGCGCCAGGCCTCGACCTGGGACGGGTCGGCCGCGGGCAGGGCCTGGGTCAGCTCCGGCGCGCGCTCCGCCGGCACCAGCAGCTCGAGCCCGAGCGGCTGGAGGGAGCCCGTCACCTCCTCGAACCGGCCCAGGGGATCGGGGCCCGGCGCGAAGCGGAGCCGGTACAGCCCTTGCGCCCGGGACAGCTCGCAGTCCTCCATGATCAGCAGCTTGTCGAGATGTTCCTGCAGCGCGTCGAGACGCTCCGGCAGCGTGGTCACGATCACATCGTCTGGAAAACGCCAAACGAGGCCCTCCGCCACCAGCTTCCCCTTTCCTCCCAGGAACAGCGCGGCGGCCGCCCCGCCCATCGGGACGGCGGACACGTCCGCGCTCTGCATGCCTTGCATCCACGCCTCCCGGTCCGGTCCGATGACGCGAAGCGCCGCGGCGGCGCCGAGGTCGGAAAGCCCATAGGGAGGCGGGGGAAGGCGATCCGGAGGCTTTCCGTGGCTGGGAGGGTCTTCGGCGCGCACCACCTGTGCCAGGGAGGGGGGACGTGGGACGGGCCTCCCCGCCGAGTCGGTGAGCGCCTCCCCGGGTGCCGGGGCGCGCGAAAGGGTGCTCTTGAAGGTGATCTGCGGGCTCATCCGGTTAGACTCCGTCGCGCACCAGGGGTTTGGAGACGTCATGAAGCTTCCGGAGCAGCGCGCGGCAAACGACGAGGTCCTGCTCACCCCCGAGCGCACTGCCCGCGTCGCCGCGGCGATCGACGATCCCTGCGACGAGGGAGGATTCGATCAGTTCTGCCGCGATCGCAACGGGCGGCTGTGCCAGTTCCACGAGAAGTACTGCAGGGGACCCGACTACCCCTGCATCGATCGCTTGCGCCACTTCCTCGCGGTCAGCTTCCTCGAGGAAATCGCCAGGCGCCGCGCGAAAGAGCGCGGACAGGCCTGAAGGCTCCGGTTCACGCGGCATCGAGCGCCTCCTCGAGCACGTCTGCTGGATAGAGCGGAGCGACGCCTCCGCCGCCGACGATGTTCACCACCCGGCTGGGCGCTCCGCGGCAGACGCTGCCGCCGGCGGGCACGCCCTCGATCAGCGAAGCATAGGTGGAGATGTCGAGGTGGAGCGGCCCCCGGCCGGCGCGCACCGGACCATCTGGAGCGTGCAGCGCGAAGAACCGGTCTAGGGCGGGCGAGTCCACCAGCTCTTGCGCCACCCAACTTCCCGGCGGGTCCCTTCGGGCCGAGGCGAGGATCTGACGGAACGAGTCCGCGCCGACCTCCCGGCCGATGACGACGCTCTTGCCGCCGTAGTCGTGCGAGCGCTTCAAGATGTACGCCTCGCCCGTGCCCAGCTGGGCGTCCGAGGCATCGTCGAGGAGCCGGGTCCACGGAACCAGCGAGCGGACCGCATCGCGCTCCTCGGGCGACAGCGCGGCCGACCCCGCGCGCAGCGACAGCTCCGCCAGAAGGCCCTTCGTCTCCAACCAGCCGTCGACGCGGTTCCACATCCCGTGGCGGACGGGATCCAGGAAGGCCAGGGCGAGCGGCGTCCCCGGCTCGACGTAGCGCGCGAACAAGTGGCGGTAGAGGACTCGATCGCGCGCGCCGTCCAGCTCCACGCCGGCGGGAGTGCACGGCCGCGCTTCCGCGCAGCCGCGCTGGAGCAGCAACCGGGAGATCGCGACCAGCTCGGAGCGCTGCGGATCGCCTTCGCGGTGGAGCAGCTGCACGCGCAGCGGCAGCTCGCGGCGGGCCAGCCGGGCGGCATGCAGCAATCCGTCCGCCAGCCATCCGGCGTTGCTGTGCGACTCGGCGAAGAGCTCCTCCGCCCGCACGGGCGCCCATGCCTGCAGCCAGCCCAGCGCCGCCGCATCGGAGTAGGCCGGCATGGCGGGGATGGTCGCGTTCACCTCGAGCGCCCGGGGGCGGCCGGCGCGGTCGACGAACCAGTCGACCCGTCCGATCAAGAGCTCCTCGGCCTCGCGCCAGCGGGTCCGCAGCGCCTCCTGCTCCAGCGGGCAGAGGTGCTGGAAGAGGAGCCTGGCGCGCGAGGGCGATCCTTCGATCAGCTCGCGGCACACCTTGACCAGCGCCGAAACGACCAGCCTCGCCGCCCGCCCGAGGGCAGACAGCTCCTCTCGGGGCAGCGCCACGGGCGACAGGACCAGCGGGATGGCCTCGGCTCCGCGCATCAGCCCCAGCTCGCAGGCGCGCTCCTGCGCGAGCCGGGCCAGCTCGTCGCGCCTCTCCTCCGGCATCGCCGCCAGGCGCTCGTGGGCCGCCGCGGCGGCCGGCGTCAGCTCGGCCAGGTGCACGCGCAAGTCCATGGAGGACCACGTATAACGCGCCTGACGGCGGGCGGCTGGCGTCAGGCTGGTTCGGGAACCGCCTCGGGGACGGCGGCGGGCACCAGGGTCAGCTCGGTGACTTCCGGGCGCGCGCCGATGCGGAACACCGGCATCACCGAGCCCGCGCCCCGATTGACGTAAAGGAAGCTGGTCCCGGCGCGGTAGAGCCCGGCCACGAAGGGCGTGATCAACCGGGCGAGCGAGAGCGAGCGGTGCAGCCACAGCATCGCCACCTGGCCGCCGTGCGTGTGACCCGAAAGCTGTAGGTGCACGCCGGCCTTCTGGGCGAGCGGCCAGGTGTTCGGCTGGTGGGAGAGCAGGACCGTCGCTGCGCCTTCCGGCCGGCCGCGGAGAGCCGCGCGCAGGTCGCAGCGGCCCGACCAGGGATCGTCCACGCCGCACAGCCAGATCCGGTCGCCCCCGCGCTCGAGCGCGATGCCCCGGTTGCGCAGCACCTGGATGCCCGCGGCGGTCAGCTCGCGGTCGATCGCGTCGGCGCCGGCCCAGAAATCGTGATTCCCCAGGATCGCGTAGGTGCCCTTCGCCGCCGGGATGGAGGCGATCGCCTCGGCCGCCTGCCGCGCGAAGGCCGCGGAGTTGTGCACGATGTCGCCCGTCACCACCAGGAGATCCGGCCGCAGGCGCGCCGCGCGCCGGGCGATCCGCCGCAGCCGCTCAGCGGAAACGTGGCGCCCGGAATGGAGGTCGGAGAGCTGCACGATCCGGGCGCCGTGCCAGCCCGGAGGCAGCCCCGCGACAGGCACCTCGACTCGCTCGCGCCGCAGGGCATGCGCGCCGAACAACGTGCCGTACAGGGAGAGCGCGAAGGGCGACAGAGCGAGCCAAACGGGCATCTGCGGATCGGCGCCGAGCAGCCGCGCGACCAGGGCGCCCGTGCCCCAGAACAGCAAGAGCAGTGCATAGAAGACGCTGCCCAGCCACCAGGCCGTCCACGGCGTCTGCACCGCCGCGGCCAACGCGCGGGGCAGGCGCGCCTTGCGCTTTCGCCGGAGGACCTCGAACGCCATGGGCGCATTGAGCAGGACCAGCACGCCGGGAACGGACAGCGACAGCCAGGTCACGTCGTGCGCCTGGAGCCAGCCGACGAGGTCCGCCGCCGCCAACCCCTGGGGGAGGAGCGTCAGCGCGAGGAGCGTCAGGTAGAAACGGGCGCGGCGCATCTCCAGGACGGTAACAGGCGCGTCTGGGGGGCGCATTTCGGGTGGGGTGGGTCGACGTGGGTTGGCCGGCGTGAGCACGCGGAGCTACTTTCGCCGCATGCCCTGGCAGCCCTGGCTCGGCGCGGTCGCAGGTCGGCAGAGCACTTCCTTTCGGGTCTGGGCTCCCCGGGCCAGCTCGCTCGAGGTGAAGATCGTCGACGGCGCTCGGGCGCGCCTGCGCCCGGACGGCGAGGGGTACTTCGTCGCCACCCTGGAGGGTGTGCGGCCCGGCACGCGTTACCTCTATCGCTTCCCCGACGGGCGCGAGAGGCCCGACCCCGCCTCACTCCTGCAGCCGGACGGCGTTCACGGGCCTGGCGAAGTGGTGGACCTGGCCGCCCTGGCGCCCCGCTCGCGGGGGCCGCAGCACCCCTTGCAGCGGCTCGTCTTCTCCGAGATCCATCTCGGCACCTATTCCCGCGAAGGAACGGCCGAAGGGGCTGCCCGGCATCTGCCAGAGCTGGCGGAGGCGGGCTACACCGCGGTCGAGGTGATGCCGGTAGCCGCGTTCCCCGGCGCGCGGAACTGGGGCTACGACGGCGTCGACCTGTTCGCCGCACACGGCGCGTATGGCGGACCGGCGGGGCTCTCGCGCCTGGTCGACGCAGCGCACCAGCAGGGGCTCTCCGCCTTCCTCGACGTCGTCTACAACCACTTCGGACCGGAGGGGAATTACCTGGGCGAGTTCGGTCCCTACCTCACCTCGCGCCACCGCACTCCCTGGGGAGACGCGGTGAACTACGACGGCCCCGATTCCGGACCGGTGCGCAGGTTCGTGATCGAGAACGCCCTGCGCTGGGTGGCGAGCGCCGGCGCCGGATTCGACGGGCTGCGGCTGGACGCGGTCCACGGCATCGTGGACGATTCCCCGGTGCACCTCTTGCGCGAGCTGAACGACGCCGTCCAGCGCGAGGCGCGCGAGACGGGGCGCACCATCCACGTGATCGCGGAGAGCGACCTCAACGAGGCGCGGCTGGTCGAACTCGTGGAGCGCGGCGGCTACGGACTGGCGTCGGCCTGGGCGGACGACTTCCACCATGCGCTGCACGTCGCGCTCACCGGCGAGACGTCGGGGTACTACGAAGACTTCGCCCCGCCCCAGGTCGAGCCTCTCGACGCGCTCGTCTCCGCGCTGCGCTCGGGCTGGCACTACGGCGGCGCGTACTCGAAGCACCGGGGCCGCAAGCACGGGACGCCCGGCGCGCATCTGCCTGGCCGGAGGTTCGTGATGGCGGCGCAGAACCACGACCAGATCGGCAACCGCGCCCGCGGGGAGAGGCTTTCCGCGCTCACCTCGCCGGGCAGCCTGCGCGTCGCCGCCGCGCTCACCGCGCTCTCGCCCGCGCTCCCCCTGTTCTTCCAGGGAGAGGAATGGGCGGCGCCGGAGCCGTTCCAGTACTTCGTCAGCCACGGCGATCCCGCCCTGGTGGAAGCGGTGCGCAAGGGCAGGCGCGACGAGTTCAAGGCGTTCTCCTGGGCCGGCGAAGTGCCGGACCCGCAGGACGAGTGGACGTTCCGGCGCAGCAAGATCGACCGCGCGCACCGGGAGGAGCCGGCCGGCCGCGCCGCGCTGCTCTGGCACCGCCACCTGCTCGCTCTGCGCCGCGAGCATCCCGCCCTTCAGGACGACCGGCACGAGGCGATGGAGGCGCGTCGCCAGGGTCCGGTGCTGGTCCTGCGCCGCTGGAGCGCGGGGAAGGAGATCGCGCTGATCGCCCTCCTCTCGGAGGAGGAACGCGAGATGGATCTCCCCCTGGGCCGGTGGCGTGTGCTCCTCGATTCCGGGGCCGAGGCGTACGCGGTGCCCGGAGCCCGGCCGGCGCGGATCGAAGTTGGACGGGCGCATCTGTGCGGGCGGCAGGCGGTGGTGCTGGAGCGCACCGCTTGAGCGCGGCCCTGGAAGAGACCGCCGGAGCCGCGAGCGAGGCGCAGGCCAGGGCGCGCACCTCGAGCTTCCGGATCCGGGTGGTGCCGCTGGGCACTTCGGCGGGGAGGCCGACGCTCTCGCGCGGGGCCTCCGCGCTGGCGGTCGCCGCCGAGGGGGCCTGGGTGCTGTGCGACTGCGGCGAGGGCGCGCAGTTGGCGGCGCTGCGGGCCGGGCTCTCCTTCTCGCGCCTGGACGCGGTGCTGATCACGCACCTGCACGGAGATCACTTCAACGGCCTGCCCGGCCTCTTGGGCACCCTGGGCCTGGAGGGCCGCGAGCGGCCGCTGGTGG
>DATFTN010000036.1:0-16240 GCA_035261845.1 Myxococcales bacterium
ACGCCTCTCCGGCGGCATCGTCGAGCGTGTGCCCGAGCGCGCGGTAGCGGCCTGGCGCGCGCACTTCGTACAGCGAGGTGTGGCCTCCCGAGACGATCAGACCCAACCAGGGCGGTGCGGGCGCCGAGTCTTCGAGGCCCACGGCCAGCAAGTGGCCCTCGAGATGGTTGACGCCGACCAGCGGCAGGCCCGCCGCGGCGGAGAGCGACTTGGCCATCTGGACGCCGACCAGCAGCGCTCCGACCAGGCCGGGGCCGCTGGTCACGCCGATGCCCGAAAGATCGGACAGCTCGAGGCCGGCCCTGCGTAGCGCCTCGTCGACCACCGGGAGGGCACGCTGCAGGTGGTCGCGCGAAGCGAGCTCGGGCACTACGCCGCCGTACCGAGCGTGCAGATCGGCCTGGGTGTGCACCACGTCCGACAGGGCGCGGCCGCGGGGGCGCTCGCCCGCCGCTCCGTCCACCTCGACCACCGCCGCGGCGGTCTCGTCGCAGCTCGTCTCCAGCCCCAGGACGCGCACCCGCCCTGTGTAGTCTTACTTGGAGAGATTCGCCACGATGGCTCGCACGTCGCCGGCGAACTCACCGTGCGGCTCGAGCTCGAGGTAGCGCCGGTAGGCCAGGACTGCTTCCTTCTCGCGTCCGAGCCCCTGGAACACCGTGCCCAACAGGAGCTGGGCGCGGGCGCTCCTGGGATCGAGCTGCGCCGCCTGCTGGAGCGGTTTGACGGCGTTGCGCAACTGATCGCCCTCCAGGAAGGCGTCTCCGAGGGCCAGGAGCGCCGGCACGGAGTCGGGGCGCAGCTCGACCGCCCTGCGGAACTCCGCCACGGCGGCGCGGTACTTGCCCCGCTTGAGCAGCGCCTCGCCGGTCGCCAGGGCGCGCGGGTAATCACCCGGATCCACCGGCGGCGAGACCCTGCTCGTCGCCACCGACGGCGCAGGCGGCTCTGCAGGCGCCGTGGCCGCGGGCGGCGAGACGGCGGGAGCAGCAGCGGCCGTCGCCGGAGCAGTCGCGGCTGGCTCCGGCGGTTGGGTCGGGGAGGCCCCGTGCGGGCGACGCAGGAACAACGCGGCCGAGGCGAGCGCCGCCAGGACGACACCCGCGACAGCGAGGCCCAGCAGCGCCCGCGAGCGTGAGGCGAGCGCCGCCGGGCCGTTCGACGAGGGACTGGCCTCGGAAGGCTTGGGGCGCAGCGCCGCCAGGACCACAGGGGCGCCGCCGGCACGTTCCCGCACGGCTCCGGGGTTCACCACGGCCGGCGCGGGCGCATCCAGGGGCGACGCTCCGATCCCGGACGCCGAGCCTTGGACCGCATCGGCCAGCGCGGCGCCGATCTCGTCGGGTGCCGGCTCCGCTCTCCTTGCACGGGCGCGAGGCGGCGGCGCCTCCACCGCCGCCCCCGGCGCCGGCGGCTGCTCGACTTCCGGGCTCGCGCCCGGAGCGATCCAGGGCCGCACGACGCGGGCGACCGGCATGTCGGGCGCGAACCGCTTCGCGGCGTCTCCGACGGCGGCCGACATGCGGCGGGCGCCCTGCGGCAACGCATCCCCGCCGCCGGGGGTTGGCGGCAGCTCGAGCACGTGCGTGAGACGGACGGGTCGCCCCGCGGTCATGGCCTGGCGCGCTTCCTCCGCTTCGCGCCGCAGCCGCTCGCGCCGCGTGCCGCGGAGCGGAGGGTAGCGGACCAGGACGATGCGGCCCACCGATCGGGTCGGCCTCGCTGCCCCGGTGGCGGCGCGCGCTCCAGCCTGGCCCGACGGAGGCGTGTTGACCGCCTCGACCTGTCGCGAAGGCCCGGATTGGGCGGCGGCGGCGCCGTCGGACGCGGCCACGTCTTCCGCGGCGCGAGGCGGCGGTGGATTGGAGCCGAGCCACTGCTGCAGCGAGGGTCTGGGTCGAGGCGGTACCGCGGCCGCTCCGCTCACCAGGACGCCGTCGCCCATGAGCCGCTGCACGGCGGCCATGGTCGAGAGATCGTCGAGCGGCGACCCGGAGAGGATCTCGCGCAGGTTGCGGCGCCCGTCGAACAGGCGGAGCACTCCGTTCAGCTCGTCGGGCATCTCGGCCAGGTGCGACACCAGCGCCGGGAAGTCGACTCCCAGCACCGTGGACATCGGCAGCGCCTCCGCCATCCGCGCGATCTCGTCGATGCGCCGCATCCCCTCCATCAGGAGCGCCTGCGTCCCCGCTTCGCTGCGCGCCTCGCGATCCACGGGACCGAACTCGACCTGGAAAGATCCCGATTCCCAGGTCAGCAGGCGGTAGAAGGCCGCTTCGCCGGCGACCGGGTCGACCTCGGCGTCCACCACCTGGCCGTCCCGCACCCACACGCGCGCGGTGCGTCCGTCTCCCGCCTCGCATCGCACCACGGCCGTCTTCTGCCAGTTCTCCAGCGAGGTGAAGAGGTCCACCAATCCCAGATCGCCCACGCTGCCGGTGAGGGCCGCCGCCGCGCCGCGCTGCGCGTTCCGGGCCTGCTCCCGCTGCGAGAGAAGGACGCGGATCCGCGCCAGCAGCTCCTTGATGAGCAGCGGCTTGAGCAGGAAGTCGTCCGCCCCGGCTTGGAGTGCCGCCTCCCTCGCCGGCTGCGCGCGGTCGGCGTTCATCAGCAGCACCGGCACTCCGCCCAGCCGGGAGTCGCCGCGCAGCGTCCGGCAGAGGGCCACTCCGTCCTGCCCCGGCAGGTTCAGCTCGGACAGGACCAGGTCGGGCGGGCTCCGTTGCACTTTCCGCAGCGCCTCGGCCCCGTCGGCGGCCGTGGCGACGGCGAACCCGGCCTTGCGCAGCGCCACCTCCAGGATGCGCAGGCTCCGGGGGTCCGCGTCGACGACCAGCAGGCTCTGCTTGGGCAAGGTGCGCTCTTCTCGATCGGCGGGAGCACCGCTCTCGTCGAGAGCAGCACCCGCGCTCGGGGTGTGTCAAGACTTCCGGCGGCCGAAGAGTCCCGAGAGCATTCCGCCTTCCTTGTCCTTTGCCTTCGCCGCGCCGCCCTTGCCTTGCCGCGTCTGCAGGAGGCGCAGCTCCAGCGACGCGTCGGAATGCTTCGGGTCGAGCGCCAGGGCTTTGCGAAATTCCTCCGCGGCCGATTCCGGGTCCTTGGTGCGCAAGAGCACTCCGGCGACGTAGTGCGTGCGCGCGGTGCCGCCGGCCGCGCGCACCGCCCGGTTGACGAGGGACATCGCCTCCTCCCTGCCCTGCGGCGAGACCTTGGGGTCCGAGACGATTCCCCACGCCAGGGCCGCCAGCGTGTCGCCGTTCGGGTCGAGGTCGACGGCCCTGCGCAGCTTGT
This sequence comes from Myxococcales bacterium, assembly GCA_035261845.1. Taxonomy (GTDB): domain Bacteria; phylum Myxococcota; class Myxococcia; order Myxococcales; family 40CM-4-68-19; genus VBKO01. The sequence goes on from DATFTN010000036.1 coordinate 3,292, forward strand.
GCAGCGCCCCTTGGAAATCGCGCTTCTTCAGCAGCACCTCGCCCATCTTGAGCGTCAGGCTCGCCTCTTCCCTGCGCGACCCGACCTTCCCGGTGCCGCCTTGCTTGAGCTGGTGGTCGTAGCGTGCCCGGGCCTCGGGGGTCCCGAGATCGTCGTGCGCTTCCTTCAGCGCGCTGAACAGCGCCTGCAGGTCCGGAAGGATGCTGACCAGCCCGGGGGACGAGGAGACGCGGTCGGGGTGGAACCGCTTGGCCGCCGCGATGTAGGCGTTCTTGATCTGCTCGGTGGTCGACGTATTGGGGACGCCGAGCCTGGCGTACGCGTTCTGCGTGTCGAGCGCGGCTACGCGCTGCTCCACCTCCCGCACGAAGGCCCGGATGGCGGGGTCCTCGTACTCTACCTGCGGCGTCGGCCCCGGCGACGGCTCGTCGATCGGCTCACCGCCTTGCACCTGCGGCCCGAGGCCCAGGTTGCGCAGGCCCTGCTGGCGCATCCGCTTGCGCAGGTCGCGGGCGCGCTGCTCGGCCACCTCGTCGCGATCCAGCTCGAGCGGCTCGTCCTCGCCCTGGGCGGCCGCCTCGAGGCGCTTCTCCACTTCGGAGAGCGGCTCGACGGTCTCGAGGGGTTCCAGCTCGATCGGCTCCGCCTCCTGCGCAGCGGGCTGTGCCGCCTTGCCTTCCCCGGCCGGCTCCACGCCGCCGCAGAGCAGCAGCGCCACCAGCAAGGCCTCCGCCCGCGCCTGTGGAAGCTTGGAGGCGGAAACGAAGTCGTCGGCCTTGCGCGGCACCGTCAGCAGCGCAGCGGCCTTGCGGTCAGGCGCCTCGAGCGCGACCCGGGTCTGCAACTCGGGCCAGTCGGCCGAGAGCCGCGCCGGGCCGCCGAGCCAGCGGAGCACGCGAACCCGCCGCGGGCGCATCGCTTCGGTCTGCAGCGCCTCGACCATGCAGGAGACCGGGTCGACGGTGACCTCTCGCGCCCAGGCGGGGGGCGGCTCCCAACCGCGCCATTCGTACTTTCCTTCGTTGAGGCCGAGCAGGACCTGGAGGTTCTCGCGGTGCTGTGCGGCCAGGGCGGCGCGCAGCTGCTCGGCGGAGAGCAGTCCCTGCTCGACGAGCAGCTCGCCGTGGCGCTTGCCTGCCTTGGCGGCCGCCTGCTGGGTGGACTCGATCTGCAGCGCGTCCATCCGGTCGGAGGCGAGCAGGACGCGCGCCAGGGTGTGGAAGCCGGTGAAGCTCGCCGTCCCGCACATGTCCCCGGCGCGGAAGAACGCGCGGATCTCCCCCGTGCCGGGCGTCTCGATGGCCAGGGTGCCGCTCGCCCGCGACCTGAGCACCGCCGCCACGAGCTCGGCGACGGTCGTCTCGCCCAGGTCCCCCTGCGCGAGCGAGGGCAGCAGCTCGAAGGTGTCCACGCCGGGAACATCCTATCCGCAGTCCCTGGGCCTACCCAGGGAACTACCCGGGCTTGCGGCACTGGCGCAGCGCCTCGTAAAGGACCACCCCCGCACAGGTGGAGAGGTTCAGGCTGCGCGCGGACGGCTCCCGGATCATGGGGACCCGCACCCAGCGCCCTGGAAAGCGCTCCAGGGCCTCCGCCGGCAGCCCCTGCTGCTCTTCCCCGAGGACCAGCCAGTCTCCGGGCCGGAAGCGCGCCTCCCACAAGCCGCGGGTTCCGCGGCTGGTGAAGAGGTGCACGTTGTCGCCGTTCAGCCCACCTTCGCGCACCAGCTCCTCGAAGCTCGCGTGGGTCGCGGCGTGGACCTTGTCCCAGTAGTCCAGCCCTGCGCGGCGGAGCTTCTTCTCGGTCAGCGCGAAGCCCAACGGCGCCACCAGGTGCAGGGGCGTCCCGGTGACCGCGCACAGCCGGGCCACGTTGCCCGTGTTGGGCGGGATCTGCGGCCGGACGAGCACCAGCTTGAGCCGCGGCTCGGTCGGATCGAGGAACACAGGCCGTCTCCTTCTTGGTATGTCGATTCCGTGTCCGGGCTGGCCATCATCGCGAATCCGAACGCGCACCGGAACCGGAACTGGCCGCTCGCCTCGCAGGCGCTGCGCAAGGCGGCGCCCGGGGCATCCTTGTACGAAACGCGCACCGAGCGGGAGCTGCGCGAGGCGGCCGAGCGGGTGGGACGCGACCGCCCGCGGGTGGTGGCCATCGCCGGCGGCGACGGGACCGTCACGCACACCGTGACGGCGCTGGCCGAGGCGCTGCAGGACCAGCTGCCTCCGCTCGCGCTCCTGGGCGGAGGGTCGTACGACTCGCTGGCGCCGCTGGGCGGCCGGGGAACCGCCGAGGTCCGGCTGAAGAGGCTGAGCGAGGCGATCTCGACCGGGGCGCCGCTCGAGGCGACCGAGCGCGACACCATCCGCGTCCAGCTGCCAGCGCGGGGCCAGGGTCGCTGCGGGTTCCGCTTCGGAGTGGGATTGCCGGTGCGCTTCATCGAGGAGATCTACGGGGGTGGCAAGGCGGGCTGGTGGACCAGCTCCCGGGTGCTGGCACGCGCGGCGGCCTCTTCGTTCATCCGCGGCAAGTTCGCCCGGCGGCTGTTCGAGCGCATCGACCTGCGGGTCACCATCGACGGAGAGGAGTGGCCGCGGGTGCCCATCTACGGAGTGGTGGGCTCCAGCGTGGCGGAAGCGGGGCTGGGTCTCAAGCCGTTCCGGCGCGCCACGGAGCAGCCGGGGTCTTTCCAGGTGCTGGGGCTGACGGCCGGGCCGCGCAGCTTCGCGCTGGAGGTGCCGCGCCTGTTGCTCGGCAGGCCGGCCCGGCGCGACCGGCTGCTCGAGGCGGTGGCGGAGGAGGTCGAGCTGCGCGCCCCGCGGCCGTTCGGGTATTTCCTGGACGGCGAGATCGAGGCGGCGCCGGGGCGCCTCCTGGTCCGCACGGGGCCGCGCGTCGCGCTGGTGCGGGCATGAGCGGACCGGGTGCGCGGCTGGTGAACCGGACCCGCGGCGCCGTGCTCGCCGTCCGCGTCGAGCGCGCCGAGCGGGTGCTCGACCGGATGCGGGGGCTGCTCGGGCGTCCGGCGTTCCGGGAGGGCGAGGCGCTGGCCATCGCGCCCTGCGCGTCGATCCATACGTTCTTCATGAGATTCCCCATCGATGCGGTCTTCCTCGACCGGCAGGGCCGGGTGATCCGCGCGTTGGCGGAGCTCCGGCCGTGGCGGGCGACCCGGTTCCACCTCCACGCCGATCAGGTGGTGGAGCTGCCTGCCGGCACCCTCTCGCGCACCGGCACCCGCGAAGGGGACCAGCTCGCCTTCGAGCCCGCGGCTGCGGTTTGACCGGGCCGGCGCCCGTTTGCTAGCCTCAAAACGAGGGGAAGCGCGTCGTTCGGCGCGCCGAAGACTCCGCGCTCCATGCGAATCAACTACGCCGCGAAAACCGACGTCGGCATGAAGCGTGACAACAACGAGGACAACCTCCTCGTGTTCCCCGAGCAGAACGTGTTCGCCGTGTTCGACGGCATGGGCGGACACGCGGCCGGCGAGGTGGCCAGCGCCATCGCGGTCAACGAGGTGAAGGAGTTCTTCACCCTGACCGGCAAGGACGAGGAAGCCACCTGGCCGTTCAAGGCCGACCGCGAGAGGAGCTACGACGAGAACCGCGCCATCACCGCCATCAAGCTGGCCAACCAGCGGATCATCGAGCAGAGCGAGCAGGACGGCGCCAAGAAGAACATGGGCACCACCGCGGTGATGATCCACTTCGTCGAGCGCAACGGCTCCGGGGCGAAGGCGCTGGTCGCCCACGTCGGCGACAGCCGCGTCTACCTCTTCCGCGACGGGCGCCTGCAGCGCGTCACCATCGATCACTCGCTGGTCGAGGAGTACCTGAGGCTGGGGAAGATCACCGCCGAGGAAGCGAAGAACTTCCCGCAGAAGAACATCATCCTCCGCGCGCTCGGGCAGCAGAAGATCGTCGACGTCGAGATCAGCGCCTTCCAGCCCCAGCCCGGCGACATCTTCCTGCTCTGCTCCGACGGCCTCTCCGGCATGGTCTCGGACGAGATGATGCAGGCCATCTTGCAGAGGACTTCCGGCCTCGACGCGGCCGCCAAGAAGCTGATCGACACCGCCAACGCCAACGGCGGGATCGACAACGTCACGGTGATCCTCACCCAGTTCGTGGCGGGCTGAGGCACCGCGGTCCGCCGTCCCTAAAGGGCGACCGAGTACCGGATCAAGCCGCCCGGTTCGACAGGCCCCTGAGAACGCCCGGAACGGGGGAAGATACCCCCGGACCTGACATGTACCAGCTGTACAGGGCCGCGGACCGGACCTCTCCCCCCGCACCGGTGATTGCACAAGCGGGGCGCACGCACGGCCTCAAACTGATCGTGCACCCCTTCGCGCTCGATACCCGGTGGCGCAGCGGGCGCGGTGGTGCTAAGCCCCCCGCATGGTCGAGTCAGCCCTGACGCTGTCGGTGGATTCGTTCTGGATCAGCCCGTACGCCTTCTCCTGCTTCGTGGCTCTGAAGGAGAAGGGGCTGCCGTTCGAGGTGCGCGCGGTCTCGCTGCCGGACAAGGACCACCACCGGCCCGAGTACCAGCGCCAGTCGATGACGGGGCGAATTCCCATGCTGCAGCACGGGGATTTCGGGCTGTCCGAGTCGAGCGCGATCGTCGAGTACCTGGACGACGCGTTCCCCGGGACGACGCGCGCCCTCCCTACCTCCGTGCGAGACCGCGCGCGGGCCCGGCAGATCATGGCATGGGTGCGCAGCGACCTGATGCCGATCCGCGAGGAGCGCCCGACCACGACGATGTTCTACGAGCGCGCCACCAAGCCCCTGTCGCAGGCGGCACACGACGCGGCACGCCGGCTTATGGCGTTCGCGCTGGCCGTCGTTCCGGAAGGTCGCACCTCGCTCTTCGGTGCGCCGTGGACGGCGGCCGACTCAGATCTCGCCTTCATGCTGCAGCGGCTCAACCTGAACGGCTACGAGCTGCCACCCGCCGTCCGCCGCTTTGCCGAGGTCCAGTGGCAGCGCCCGTCCGTGCAGGACTGGGTGAAGCGCGATCGGCTGCCGTACCGTCCGTACTGAGCCGCCTCAGCACTCCAGCCGCACCCCGGGCGCCGCGATGGCGTCCTGGACGCGCTCCCCGGCGGCGACGTGGGTGCCGGCCCAGCAGACCGCCCGGACCACGGAGCCGCCTGCGTCGACTCGCACGCCCGTGCCGACCACCGCGTCGGGGCCGATCTGGGCGCGCGGTCCGACGACGGCGCCGGCGTGCAGGAGGGCCGGGCCGGTCAAGGTCGCGCTCGGGTCGATGGATGCCTGCGGGTCCGCGTGGACGCCGGGAGCCACCTCGCGCGCGCCCGCGAACGGGTCGGCCAGGGGCCGGAAGCGCTGCAAGGGAACGGTGCCGCGCAGCAGGTCGAGATTCGCCCGCAAGAGGGAGCGCGGCGCCCCCAGGTCCCCCCAGTAGCCGTTCTGCAGCCATCCCAGCACCTTGGCGCCCTCGTGGATCAACCGCACGTACGCGGTCCGGTTGATGTCGCTCTCGCCTTCGGCGGGGAGGCGCGCGAGCACTTCGCTCTCGAGCACGTGCACCCCGGTGAAGTGCATCTTGGTGAGGCCCGCCTCGACCCCGCTGCCTCGGCCGGCGATGCGTCGCACGTCGAAGGACGCGTTCACCTCGACCGCGCCGTAGGTCGCGCCGCGCGGGTACGGAGCCAGCACCATCGTGGCCATCGCACCGGCGGTGCGGTGAGCCACCACCGCAGCCTCCAGGTCCACGTCGAACAGCATGTCGCCGTTCAGCAGCAGGAACGTTCCGGGTCCGAGGAGCTGGGCCGCCCGACGCACCCCGCCCCCCGTGCCCAGGATGTGCCCGACCTCGCGGGAGATGGTCACCGACAGCCCGAGCTGCTGGCCCACCTCCAGCGCGCCCTTCTCCATCTCGGCCGCCAGATGGTGCGTGTTCACCACTACTTCACGAACGCCGGCGTTGTGCAGCAGGGCCAGGTTGTACCGGAGGAGCGGCACGCCGCAGAGGGGGACCAGGGGTTTGGGCACGCGGTCCGTGAGCGGGCGCAGCCGCGTGCCGAATCCGGCGCAGAGGACCATCGCCTTCATCGAGGCCACCCTACCAGAGCGTCAGGGGCGCGCTACTCCACGGCCGGCGTGGCGTCAGGCGCCGGCCGGCGGAAGACCCGCCAGAGCGCCGCGACCTTGCCTTGCAAGAGGCTCATCAGGCCGACATAGATGAACCCCCACTGGAAGAGCAGGAGAAAAGGAAGCGAGAAGTACACGCCTTTGTCGAGGGCGAAGTAGATGGCGCTGGTCAGGTAGCCGCCCAGCGCCAGCTCGAGCAGCGGCTGCAGACTGGTGATGGCCCGGTACTTCTTGCTCAGCCAGTTCCGGTCCTTGCCCGAGATCCCCATCTTGGGCGTCCGGGTGAACCCGGTCTCGTAGCCGACCAGCGCCTCGATTACCGCCTTGGCCTGGTTCACGCACAGCCCGATGCCCAGCGCCATGATGAAGGGCAAGTACTTGATGCGCTGCCAGACCGGCATGCCGATCTCTCGCTGCGAGGCGACGTAGAACAAGACCACGCTCATGGTCGCGGTCCAGAAGAACGGCAGGTCGAGCAGCAGCACCTCGTACCAGCCGTGCTTGAAGCGGATCACCATGCTCACCGGCATCAGCACGGTGAGGAGGATCATCAGCGGATAGGTCAGGTTCGCCGTGAGATGGAAGAAGGCCTCCACCTTCACGTCGCGCGGCAGGTCGGACTTCATGATCCGCGGCAGCAGCTTGCGGGCCGTCTGGATGCTTCCCTTGGCCCATCGGTGCTGCTGCGATTTGAACGCGTTCATCTCCACCGGAACTTCGGCGGGCGAGACCACCTCGGGCAGGTAGACGAAGCGCCAGCCGGCGAGCTGCGCGCGGTAGGAGAGGTCCAGGTCCTCCGTCAGGGTGTCGTGCTGCCAGCCGCCCGCGTCCTCGATGGTGGCGCGCCGCCAGATGCCGGCCGTGCCGTTGAAGTTGAAGAACCGGCCGCTGCGGTTGCGGGCCGTGTGCTCGATGACGAAATGGCCGTCGAGGAAGATGGCCTGCGCCTGGGTCAGGTGGGAGGAGTCGCGGTTCAAGTGGTCCCAGCGGACCTGCACCATGCCGATTCGCGGATCGGTGAAGAAGTGCACGCTGCGGGAGAGGAAATCCCGACCCGGGACGAAGTCCGCGTCGAACACGGCGACGAACTCGCCCCGCGCCCTGCGCAGCCCTTCCTGCAGAGCGCCGGCCTTGAAGCCGTCACGGCGCTCGCGGTGCACGTAGGAGATGTCGTGGCCCGCGCGCAGCGCCCGCTCGACCGCAGCGCGGGCGATGCCTTGCGTCTCGTCGGTCGAGTCGTCGAGCACCTGGATCTCCAGGCACTCCAGGGGGTAATCGATCCGGCACACCGCCTCGATGAGCCGCTCGACCACGTACATCTCGTTGAAGATCGGGAGCTGGATGGTGACGCGCGGGAGCCGCCCGAATCGCCCCAGCGGAGTGGGCAGGTTCCCCTTGTACTTGTAGAAGAGGTACGCCATCACGTACCGGTGGGAGCCGTAGAGCGAGAGGATGAAGAGGACGCAGAAGTAGGTCCCGAGGAACAGCCCCTCCACCAGCGTCATCGTCCGCGCTCCCCAGTACCGCGAAAACATTACGTAAATCGCCGCGGAGGCGGCGAAGCGCGCGCAATGTACGAGAGAGTGGTGTCAAAGTCAAAGCTTGACGCCGTGCGCTGTCGGGGTCCGGCAGCCCTCTCAAGGAGCCGCGATCGCCAAAAAAATCACCGCGGAGACGCGGAGAGCGCGGAGATCTCTTTTCACCCGAAATCCTCCGCGTCTGCGCGGTGATCTTTTCGACCTCGAATCGAGTCCGTCGCGGCTAGCGCAGCCGGGAGGCGCTCACTGCGGGTGGGGTGGCGGCCGCGGCCGCGGCGGGCGGAGGGGGCGGCGGGGCGGCGCGCTCCCTCTCGAGATGCGCGCGGAACGCCTGCTCGCTCCGGTCCAGGTAGGCGCCGCAGGCGGCCGGATCGATGAACGGATTCGGCGCGCCGTCGGCCATCCTGGCCCTCCGCTCGTCCTGCTGGAAGAAGCTCGCATGCGGTGCGAGCAGGACATCGCAGGGCAGCGCCCGCAGGATGCGAAAGCTGCGCTCGTAGTCGTCGGCCGCCCGGGGGTACCGGGGGTTGCCCAGCAGCCGGTACTCGTCCGGCACGCTCATGCTGCAGTTGAAGACCACGTGCAGCGTCCGCTCCTGCTCGCGCTGCACCGTGGTCCAGGTGGTGCAGCCCTGCGTGTGCCCGGGAGTCACGTGCGCCACCAGCTCGGTCGGACCCACGCGCACCACTCCGCCGTCCTGCACGATGCGGTCGGCATACACCGCAGCGAAGGGGATGGAATCGCCGAACTGCGGATCGCCCTTGCCTCCCCGGGCCATGGCTTCCGCGTCCGCGCGGCTGGCGACCACCTGGGCTCCGGTGCGCCGCTTGAGCTCGGCCAGGCCGCCGGCGTGATCGAAGTGGGCGTGGCTCATCACCAGGACCTTCACGTCCTCGAGCTTGAACCCGAGCTTGTCGATGTTCCGCACGATCTGCAGCGCCGACTCCGCGAAGCCGCCGTCCACGATCACGTGGCCCTTCGGGGTGGCGATGAGGAACGAAGTGACCTCGGCCGAGCCGACCGAGTAGACGTTCCCCACCACGTGGAAGGGCTCGCGGGACTCGGCCCATCCGCGCGGCGCCGCCGTCGCGAAGAGGAACAGGAGCGCGAGCGTCATGGCGCCGCGCTCGCGGCCTTGGTCCCGCCGGCCTCGTGTCCGAGCAGCGAGGCCCGGAAGATCTGCCAGGTGCGCAGCGTATCGAGAGCGGTCTTGAGCTGGAAATCGTCGTTCGGGTCGCCGGGCTGCTGCGGGAGCTTGGGCAGGGAGGCCGAGACCGGCACCACGGACGCGACGGCCTCCTCGGCCTTGAAGTGGTTGGGGAGGTTCCGCTCGCGAGGCGAATCATCCTCGCTGACTTCCACGGGACCCGGCTGCTGGCGCACGAAGAGATCGGGCGTGATGCCCTTCTCCTGGATGCTCCGCCCGCTGGGCGTGTAGTAGCGCGCGATGGTGAGCTTGAGACCGGAGCCGTCCTCGAGCTCGATCACGGTCTGCACGCTGCCCTTGCCGAACGTCGGCGTCCCCATCACCACCGCCCGGCCGTGGTCCTGCAGCGCTCCGGCGACGATCTCGCTGGCGCTGGCCGTGCCGCCGTCGACCAGCACGATCAGCGGATAGCTCGGCTCGGTGTCCTTGGCGTGCGCCCGCTCCACCTCGACGTGCTTGTTGCCGCGCCCTTTGGTGGTGACGATGATTCCGTCGAGCAGGAAACGGTCGGCGACCTTCACCGCCTGGTCGAGCAGCCCGCCCGGGTTGTGCCGCAGATCGAGCACCAATCCCGCGAGCTGGCCGCCCGCCTGCCCGCGGAGCGAATCGAGCGCCTTCTTCAGATAGGAGTCGGTGCGATCCTGGAAGTTCTTGATCTTCACGTACCCGTAGCGCCGGTCGTAGAGGCGCTGCTCGACCGACACCACCCGGATCACGTCGCGCACCAGGGTCAGCGAGCGCGGCTCGGGCCAGGAAGCCCGGGACACCTTGATCACGCACTTGGTGCCCGGAGCGCCCATCAGCGCCTTGACCGCGTCGGTGTCCTTCCAGCCGCGCGTCTGCGCGCCGTCGATCTCCAGCACCCTGTCGCCGGGCGCGATGCCGGCGCGCGAGGCGGGCGAGTCGTCGACCGGCGAGACCACCACCAGATCGTCGCCGCGCGCGGCGATCTCCAGCCCCACGCCGCCGTACTCGCCGTCGGTCTCTTGCTTGAGCGCCGCGTACGCCTTGGGATCCATGAAAGTCGAGTGTGGATCGAGCGTGCGCACCATCCCGTCGATGGCGCCGTAGAGGAGCCTCGCGTCGTCGACGTCCTCGACGTAGTTGTTCTGGATGAGACTCAGCACGTGGCTGAACACGTCGAGCTTGCGGTAGGGCCCGGTCGCGTCGTTCGCCGCTTTCGCCACCCGGGCGGCGAACAGCCCGCCAAACGTCGCGGCTACTATCAGGAGCGCGAACCGGGCCCGGCCGCGGCGCACCGCCGCGGGACGTTCGACCGGCGGCGGCGGCATGCGCTCCATCGGCGTCCTCTCCAGCAGTTTAACGGAGCCCCTACGGTCCGCGAGAAATTGGCGCGCCGGCGCGCGCGCCCGTCCGGGGCTTTTTGGGTCGCGCCAGCCACCGTTCCGGGTCGAGCGGCATCTGACCCTGGCGCAGCTCGAAATAGAGGTAGGTTCCCTTCAGGGAGCCGCTGTCGCCTACTGTGCCCACCACGTCGCCGCGGCGCACCTCGTCCCCTTTCGCCCGCGCGAGTGTTCCCAGGTGTGCCATCAGGGAGAAATATCCGTCTCCGTGGTCGACGATGATCAGGTTCCCGTAACCGTGGAACCACCCGGCGTGCACGATCCTGCCCGCATGGATCGCGCGCACCGGCGTCCCTTCTTCGCAGCGCACGTCGATCCCGCGCTGCAAGGTCACCGTGCCGTACCGTTCGTCCACCGATCGCCCGAATCGCGCTTCGATCCGTCCCGACTCGACCGGGAACAGGAGCTTGCGGCGCATGCGCCTGACCGGCGGTTCGTCCGGGACCGGCCGCGCGGCGGGCGCCGCCTGCTGCAGCTGGCGCACCTCGCCGGCCAACGCGCGCGCGGCCTCCTCGAGCTCGCTCGCGGCCTGCTCGTGCGTCGCCTTGTCGTCCTGGACCGACGCCACCAGCCGGCGCTGCTGCGCGGCGTGCGCCTCCAGCGCGGCGCGTTTGTCGGCCTCTTCCGCGGCTGCCTTGGCCTCTTCGTCGCGCACCTGCGCCAGCTCGTCGCGGGCGGCCTTGGCCGCGGTGGCGAGCGAGCGCAGCCTCTGCAGCGCGCCCAGGTCGGCCTCCAGCAGCGCATCGAACAGCCGCCGCCTCCTCAACAGGTCCGGGATGGATTGCGCGCCGAGCAGGAAGCGCAGGTACCCTTCCCTCCCCAGGCGGTAGCGCGCCACCAGTCGCGGAGCCGCGGCGTCGGCCGCGGCCTGTAGCTCGGTTTCGGCCTTGCGCGACTTCGCCTCCACCGGGGAGAGCCGCTCTTCCGCGGTGCGCAGCCTGACCTGCGCGGCGCGCAGCGCGCGCGCTTCCACGTCGACCTGCCGCTCCGCCTCGGCCAGCTTGCCGAGCAGCGTCGCCTCGCGGCCCGCCAGCTGCTCCGCCATCGCGCGCTCCTTGGCGAGCTGCGCGGCCCGCTCGCGCTGCGCGGCGGCCGACAGCACGGCGGCGGCCTCCTGCTCGGACTTCGGCGGCGGCGCGGCGAGGATCAGGAGGAGAAGCGCGATCATGTGCGCAGCGACCGCGCGACGGCCAGGTAGCTGCCGCACAGGCCGACCAGCGCGCCGGCGAGGGCGAGCAGCGCGCAGTAGCCCGGAGCCAGCCGAGGCGCCGTGGCTCCGGCCGCGAAGGTGAAGGCAGCCGCAGCGCGGGGGAGGATCAGCTGCTGCGCCGCCAGGAGCCCGGCACCGGCGAGCGCGGCGCCGCACAGGCCCTGCAGCGCGCCTTCCAGGAGGAAAGGCGCCCGCACGTATCCGTCGGTCGCTCCCACCAGCTTCATGATCTCGATCTCGTCGCGCCGGGCGTACACCGCGAGCCGGATGGTGTTCGCCACCACCAGCAGCGCGGCGACGGCCAGGAGCAGGAGCGACGCGGACCCGAAACCGCGCAGCGCGCCCCCCAGCGCCTCCAGGCGATCGACCCACTCGCGCCCGTAGTCCACCTCCGCCACGCCGCCGACGCTCGAGACCTGGTCCGCCAGCGCGCGCAGATCCCCGCCGCCCTTCGGAGTCAGCTCCAGCGTCGCGGGGAGCGGGTTGCGGGGGAGCCCGTCGAGCGCTCCGCCCAGATCGCCGAGCTGTACCCGCAGCCGTTGCAGCGCCTGCGCCGGGGAAACCAGCGCCACTTCGACCGTCGGGTGATCGGCGCGCACGCGCTCCGCCACCGCGCGGGCCTGCTCCTCGGAGAGCGCCCGATCCAGGTAGGCGGTCACCGTGGGCTGCGCCCCCCAGCTGGCCAGGAGAGAGCGCGCCCCCAGCACCGAGAATGCCAGCGCCCCGCCGAGGAAGAGCGCCAGCGCGATGGTGACGACCGCGAGCAGGCTGGGGAGCGGCGCCCGCCACAGGTTGATCAGGGCCCGCCGCAGGAGCCTCCAGGTGAGGTGGGTCATGCGTCGGCCGTCACCTTGCCGTGATGGAGCCGGATGATCCTGCGGTGGTAACGGCCGAGCAGTCCGCTGTCGTGAGTAGCCACGACCACCGTCGCCCCGCGCGCGTTGGCGTCGAAGAGGAGCTGCAGGATGCTGTCGGTGAGCGAGGCGTCGAGGTTTCCGGTCGGCTCGTCGGCGAGCAGGATGGCCGGCTCGTTGACCAGCGCGCGGGCGATGGCCACCCGCTGCTGCTCGCCGCCGGACATCCGCACCGGGAGGAATCCCGCCTTTTCGGCCAGGCCGACCTGGGCCAGGCGCTTGCGGGCGCGCTCGCGGATCTGGGCGTCGGAGGCGCCCAGCACCTCGAGGGCGAATCCGACGTTCTCCAGGGCGGTGCGGTTGGGGAGCAGCTTGAAGTCCTGGAAGACGACGCCGATGCTGCGCCGCAGGGCGGGCACCCCGCCGGCGCTCAGCCGGTTGACGTTGCGCCCGCCGACGAGGACCTGGCCGCTGGTCGGCTCGTCCGCGCCGAAGAGCAGGCGCAGGAGCGTGGTCTTTCCCGCGCCGGAAGGCCCGGTGAGCCACACGAACTCACCTTTCTCCACCTGCAAGGTCACGTCGTCGAGCACCGGTGGGTCGTCGGACCAGCGCTTGGTGACGTGGAACAGCTGGATCAAGGACTGCAGCCTCCGT
>DATFTN010000037.1:0-6227 GCA_035261845.1 Myxococcales bacterium
GCCACGCTGGGACCGCTCTTGCCGTCGGTGCGCGCGGGATCGGTGGGCGCCTGGCTCGGGGGACCGACGCGCGGCGAGCGCGGGATTCCCGGCTCCCGCCGCGAGACCGCCGCCCTCTCCGTCTCCGCGGTGCTGGCGGACGGCCGCCTCGCCGAGAGCCGCGCCGCGCCGCGCTCGGCGACGGGCCCGGACCTCGACCATCTGGCGCTGGGCGGTTGCGGCAGGCTGTGCGTCCTGGCGGCCGCATGGGTCCGGCTCTTCCCGGCGGCGCCGCCCGCCTACGCGGCCTGGCGGGCGCTGGACCTCGGCGCTGCGGTGCGGATGGTGGAGCGGCTGTGCGGCGAGAGGCTGACGCCGGCCCGCGGCATGCTCCGGCTTCGGGAAGGCGAGGCGCAGGTCGCATTGTCGTGGGAAGGCCCCGAGTCGGCGCGGCTCTTGCGAGGTCGGGCGGTGCGCGCGCTCGGCGAGCCGCTGGCCCTCGACGCCGGACCCGAAGTGCGGGCCCCGGCCTCGTCGAGAGGGGTGGAAGTCGATGCCCGGTGGGACGCGCTCGCGGCGTTCGCGCAGCACCCCGGTGCCGCGGAGATCGCCTTGTACGGCATGCACGCCGGCGGAGCATTCGCGGTGCTGGCGCTGGGCGCCGGAGGAGTGGAGCAGTGCGCCGCGGCCGCCCGGGGGCCGGGGTCGCGCCTGATCGCGCCGAAGCGGCTGCGCGAGGCGGGGCCATCGTGGAAGGAGATGGGGGCCGGAGCGGCGTGGGACAGGCTGGTGGCGGCGCTGGGCGCGGAGGAGCGGCCGTGACCATGCTCAAGCGCGCGCTGGAGCTGTGCGAGTTCTGCCCGAAGATGTGCCGCTTCTCCTGTCCGGTGTCCGAAGCCACCTCCCGGGAGGCGTTCACGCCGTGGGGCAAGGTCTCGCTGGCCGCGCTCGCGGGGCGCGCGCCGGACCAATCCGCCGCGTTGGCCTTTGGGGCCTGCACGGGGTGCCTGAGATGCCAGACGTACTGCGCGCACGCGAACGACGTGCCGGCGCTCTTGTTTGCGGCGCGCGCGGGGGCGGTGCGCGCCGGGTCGGCGCCTCGCGCATGGGCCGAGGTGGCGAGGAGGATGAGCAAGGAAGGACACGCGGAGGAGGTGGATCTCAGGAAGGTGCTCCAGGGGATCGTGGCGGCGATTGCGTCTCCGACACCGACGGCGACGGCGACGGCGACAGCGACGGCGACGGCGACACCGACAGCGACACCGACACCGACAGCGACACCGACCTCTCCCTCGACCTCACCCTCTCCCTCGACCTCACCCTCTCCCTCGACCTCCCCCTCGACCTTTCCCTCGCCCTCGCCTTCCGCGGCTTCCAAGGCCTCTGCGCTGAGGGCGGTGGCTGGGGCGGTCACTGCGCTACTGCGGCCGGCGGCGGAGGAGAGGAAGCGGGGGCCGATGCTGTTTGCGGGATGCGATGCATTGGCGGCGGGAGGCAAGGTGGTGCGCGAAGCATTGGCGGTGGCGCGCGCGGTGGGGGCTCCGCTCGAGCTGGCGCCGGAGGAGGCGCTCTGCTGCGGGCTGAAGTTGGTGGAGGCCGGATATCCCGAGCTGTTCGCGGCGCATGCGGCGCGGGTGCGAAGCGCGTTGCTCGGTGGGGGGAGGCGGCCGGCGCCGGTGCACCTGGTGCTGCTCTCGCCGGGTTGCGCGCGCGCCGTGCGGGAACGGTGGCCCGCGCTGCCCGACGGGAGCAGGATCGAGCACGTCACCACGTACTTGTCCCGGGCCTTGGCCGCCCGGCCCGACCTGCGCGAGCGCCCGCCGCTGCCGCGGTCGGCCGCATACCACGATCCGTGCGAGCTGGCCCGCGGCCTCTCCGAGCTGACCGCACCGCGGGCGCTGCTCGCCGCGGCGGTGGAGGAGGTGCGCGAGCCGCTCCGCCGCGGCGATGATGCCTCCTGCTGCGGCGCCGGCGGCCTGCTCCCGCGCACGTTGCCGGCGGCCGCCTCCGCGATCGCAGAGGACCGGCGGCGCGAGCTCGCGGCTTGCTCCGCCCCCGCGGTGACCGCCAGCCCAGGGTGCGCCGCCGCCCTCGGAGCCGAGGACGTGGTGACCGTGCTCGCCCGCTGGCTGGGCGTCGGGGTAGAAGAGGCGCCGTGAAGCCGTTCCTGATCGTCAACCCGCAGGCCGCGAACGGATCCACCGGACGCCACTTCGACGACATCTCCGCGGCGGTGCGGGCGGCGGTCGGGGAGCACGGGCACGCGTTCACCGAGCGGCCGATGCACGCCTCCGATCTGGCCCGGCGCGCGCTGCGCGACGGCGCGGACCTGGTCATCGCCGTCGGGGGAGACGGCACCATCAACGAGGTCGTCAACGGGTTCTTCGAGGAACCGAGCCACGGCGCGCCGCCGCGCCCCGTCCGCCCCGGAGCGGCGCTCGGCATCCTGCCGCGCGGCACGGGCGGCGACCTGCGCCGCACCGTCGGTCTCGAAGGCGATCTGAGGTCGTGCGCGCCGCGCCTTTCGGGCCAGGGCCGGCCGATCGACGTGGGGCACATCGACTTCGTCGATCGCAAGGGCCAGCCCACTGCCCGCTACTTCATCAACGTGGCGGAAGCAGGAGTGGGATCGGACGTGGTCCGGATCGCGAACTCGAGCAGCAAGGTGCTCGGAGGGAAGATCACCTTCGCGCTCGCGTCACTACGCGCGCTGGCTGGATGGAAGGACGTGCCCGTCCGCTGGTCCCTCGACGGCGGGCCGTTCGAGGAGGGCGGCGTGACCACCTTCGCGGTCGCGAACGGCCGCTGCTTCGGCGGCGGCATGGTGGTCGCGCCAGGGGCCCGGCTCGACGACGGCCTCTTCCACGTCACGATCTGGAGCGGGTACTCGCTGGCGGATTTCGTCCTGCGCAGTGGGGCGATGTACGACGGGTCGCACGTGAACCTGAAAGGTACTCGCACGGCCACCGCGCGTTCCGTCCGGCTGGAACCCGGGCGAAGCGCCGCAGGTCCGATCGACGTCGAGGCGGACGGAGAGCTGATCGGGCGACTTCCTGCCACATTCACCGTCGTGCCTGGAGCGCTGCGGCTCATCTCCTGACCGTTGGCCGTGCGGCGCGCCGGCCTTATGCTGGCCGGATGCTGCTGCTTCTCATCGCGCTCGCCGCCGCCGTGCAGGCTCCGCCGCGGGACGCCGCTCCGCTGGCCGCCGATGACCAGGTGCGAGACATCTGCGCCGCGCTGAAGCCGCCGGGCGGCGAACCCGCTCCCGGCATCTCTCCGGCGCGCGCCCGCGCCCAGGCGCTGTCGCAGGCCTGGCAGGTGCAAGTGCCGTCGAACGGATTCGGCCTGGGCAGGTACCGCGAGCCGGAGCAGGAGTTGGAGCTCGACGGCGGCCGTCCGCTGCGGGCGCTGGACGGCGCGCTCACCCTCGATCTCGTCGGCCAGGGCGACGTCGCGTTCCGCGCCTCGCCGGCCGAGGTGAAGGACTGGACCGCGGCCAAGAAGGACGGAAAGCTCGCCTTGACCGTCATCTTCCGCCCCTCGGGCGAGCGCTGCGCCGGCAACGCGGCGGCGCGCATCTTCCGGATGGAAGGGACGCCGATCTGGTGGCAGCTGGAGGTGGACTCGGTAGCGGTCGCGGCCGCGGACGAGGAGGGGATCCCCGTGGACAAGCCGGGCACCGCCCGCGCGCGGGTCGACAAAGTCGTGCTGGACACCGAGCTGCCCCGCCCGGACGCCGGGAAGGATCGCCTCTCCGTGGCGCAGGGAGCGCTGGACCGCTGCGCCCGGGCCGCCCGCCGCCGGGGCTCGATGGTGGTCAGCTTCGGGGTGCAGGACGGTCACGTCCGCAACGCCCAGGTCATCATGGACGCGGCGCGCGACGAGGACACGGCCCACTGCGTGTCCCAGGCCCTCTCCGGAGCCGCCATCTCCGGCGCCGAGCCCTCCGCCTCCCGCGGCACCGCCTCCCTCACCGTGCAATAGCCGCGGGCTCCACGGTACTGGGCTACAGGCGTTTCACGCAGAGAGCGCTGAGGATCTGGAGGGCGCGGAGGATCCTGTTTTCGAAAAACGAATCTCCTCCGCGTCCTCCCTTTTCCTCCGCGCCCTCCGCGTGAAACGCTCTAGGCACAGATCGCGTCCAGCGAGTTGGGCTAGTGGGCGGTGGCCCAGGTGGGGCCGTGGCCCAGCTCGACTTCGAGGGGGACGGTCAGGTCGGCCGCGCCCTTCATTTCCTCGGACAGGAGAGGGCCGACCGCGTCGAGCTCGGAGGGGGGCGCCTCCAGGACCAGCTCGTCGTGGACCTGGAGCAGCATCTTCGACTGGAGGGCGCGGGCCGAGAGGGCCCGGTCCACGCGGAGCATGGCGCGCTTCACCAGGTCGGCGGCGGTGCCCTGGATGGGCGTGTTCACCGCGGTGCGCTCCGCCGCGCTGCGCGCCGCCGGGTTCTTCGAATTGATGTCCGGCAAGTAGCGGCGCCGCCCGAAGAGCGTCTTCACCCGCCCGGTGCGGCGCGCCTCCTCGATGGTCGCGTCGAGCCACTCCTTCACCCGGCGGTAGCGGGCGAAGTACCGCTCGATGATCGAGTGCGCCTCGGACTGCTCCAGTCCCAGCCTGTGCGCCAGCCCGAACGAGGAGAGCCCGTAGGCGATGCCGTAGTTGATCATCTTGGCGATGTCGCGCTGCTGCCGGGTCACGTCCGCCGCCGGCACCCCGAACGTCTCTCCGGCCGTCCGCCTGTGCAGGTCCTCGCCGGAGAGGAAGCTGTCGCGCAGCACCGGGTCGCCCGAGACGTGGGCGAGCACCCGCAACTCGATCTGGCTGTAGTCGGCGCTGAGGAGCGTCCACCCGGGGCGGGGGATGAACGCCTCGCGGATGCGCGCCCCGAGCGGTGTGCGGATGGGGATGTTCTGCAGGTTGGGATTGATCGATGTCAGCCGCCCCGTCGCCGCCACCGCCTGGTCGAAGGTGGTGTGCAACCGGCCGTCCTTGCCCAGAGCGGCCGGCAGCGCATCCAGGTAGGTCGTCTTGAGCTTCGTCAGCTGCCGGTGCTCGAGCACCTTGGCGGGCATCGGGTGCTGCTGCGCCAGCTCCTCCAGCACTTCCTGGTCCGTCGATGGCCCGGTCTTGCCTCGCTTGAGCACCGGAAGGTGCAGCTTCTTGTAGAGGATCTCCGCCAGCTGCTGGTTGGAGGTGGGCAGGAACTCCTCGCCGGCCAGCTCGGTGATCTCGCGCAGGAGCTGCTCGATCTGCGTGCCCAGCTCGCGACCCAGCGTCTCCAGGCGGGCGACGTCGAGCGAGATCCCGGTCAGCTCCAGGCGCGCCAGCACCTCCTCGAGCGGCAGCTCCAGCTCGGAATAGAGCTGCCACAGCTCGGGGTCGCCGCGCAGGTCCTCTTCCAGCGCGGCGGAGAGCCTGCGGGCGCCTTCGACCAACGCGCACGCCGCGGCGCCGACCTCGTCGACCGGGACTTCCGGGAGCGGCGTCGCTTTCTTTCCCTTTCCGGTCTTCTCGCACAGCTCCTTGAGCAGGGGCAGCTCGCAGGAGATGCGCTCCCGCGCGGTCTGCGCCAGCGAGTGGTCCCGGCCGGTGGGGTCCAAGAGGTACGAGGCGAGCCGGGCGTCGATGTTCATCCCGCGCAGGTCGACGCCGGCGCGCTTCCAGGCGACCAGGTCGCGCTTCAGATCGTGGCCGTCCTTGCGCACCTGCGCGTCCTCGAGGAGCGGGCGCAGGAGCGCGATCGCCTTGCGCCCGTCCAGCTCGGCCGGCGCGAACAGCGCGCCCGACGGCCCGCCGCGGGGCCGGTGCCCGAGCGGGACGTACACCGACTCGTCGGGCAAGGAGATCGAAAGGCCCAGCAGCTCGTCGTGCAGGGGCTCGTCGGCGCTGGTCAGGGTCAAGAGCCCGACGCGGCCTGCCTGCCGGGCGCGCGCGACCAGCTTCTCGACCGCCGCGAGGTCGGTCGCGATCGAGCGCGCACCGGACGGCGGGGTGGGCGGCGGGCGGGGGAGATCGTTGATCAGCCGGACGAACTCCAGCTCGGTGAAGAGCGCGCGTGCCTTCTGCTCGTTGAGCGGCCGGCGCACGAGGTCCTCCAGCTGCGCGGGCACGGGAAGGTCGGCGTGCAGCTGGATGAGCTTGCGCGCCCGGCGCACCACTTCGAGATTTGCCAGCGCGTTCTCGCGCAGCTTGGGCTTCTTGATCTCGCCGGCGCGCGACAGCACTCCGTCCAGGGTGCCGAACTC
>DATFTN010000038.1:0-3971 GCA_035261845.1 Myxococcales bacterium
TTCAGCCGCGCCCGTTCAGCGATCCGGCGTGGCTGTTCGAGCTGAAGTACGACGGGTTCCGCGCCGTCGCGGGGCGCGAGGATGGACGCGCGGTGATCCATTACCGCCGCGGCTCCGAGGCGACGCGCGTGTATCCCGATCTCGCCTCCGCGCTGCGCGCGCTGCCCGCCGAGCAGGTGGTGCTGGACGGCGAGATCGTGGTGCTCGACGAATCCGGACGGCCCAGCTTCCAGCGGCTGCAGAAGCGCGCGCTGCTCACCGCTCCGCGCGATCTCGAGCGCGCCGCACAGGAGCTTCCTGCCACGCTGTTCTGCTTCGACCTGCTCGGGTTCGACGATTTCGACTTGCGGCCGCTTCCGCTGGCCGAGCGCAAGCGTCTCTTGCGCCTGCTGCTTCCCGATCTCGGCCCGCTGCGGTACGTCGATCATGTCGAGGCGCGCGGCGAGGAGATGTTCCGCGGCGTGCGCGAGCTGGGGCTCGAGGGCGTCATGGCCAAGCGCGCGGACTCGCCGTACCGCTCCGGGCGGTCGCGGGACTGGATCAAGATCCGCGCCGACCGGACCGCCGATTTCGTGGTGGTCGGCTTCTCGCCGCCGGAGGGTTCGCGCACCGGGTTCGGCTCGCTCCACCTAGCGTACGCGGACGGCGGAGGGTTCGTCTACGTGGGCCGCGCGGGGAGCGGGTTCCGCGAATCCGAGCTGCGAGCGCTGCGCGAGGAGCTGGAGCGGGACCGCGTGGCGAAACCGCCGTGCACGGGCCCGCTGCCCACCGGCCGCGGCCACTCCTGGGTCGCCCCGCGCCGCGTGGTCGAGGTGCGCTACAAGGAGATCACCGAGGAGGGCCTGCTGCGCGCGCCGGTCTTCTTGCGCTTCCGCGACGACAAGGCACCCGTGGACTGCGCGCGGCCGGGCGCCGCACTGGCGCCAGCTCCGGCGGAGCGGACCGGGCCGCGCGAGGTCGTCCCCTCCAACCTGAAGAAGGTGTTCTGGCCCGAGGAGGGCCACACCAAGGGCGACCTGCTCGCGTACTACCGCGCCATCGCGCCCTGGCTCCTGCCGTATCTGCGCGACCGTCCCGTGGTGCTGACGCGCTTTCCTGACGGCATCGCGGGCAAGTCGTTCTTCCAGAAGGACGCGCCGGACTATGTCCCGGCCTGGATCCGCACCGCGCGGATGCGGACGGACGAGGGCCGGGACATCGACCACTTCGTCTGCGACGACGTGGAGACGCTCCTCTACGTGGCGAACCTCGGGACCATCCCGCTGCACGCGTACGCGGGACGGGCGGGCACGCCCGAACTCGCGGACTGGTCGGTGATCGACCTGGATCCGAAGGGCGCTCCGTTCGCCTGGGTGGTCCGCCTCGCCCGCGCGCTGCACGACCTCTGCGAGGAGATCGGGCTCCCGTCGTTCTGCAAGACGAGCGGCCAGGCCGGTCTGCACGTCCTGTTGCCGCTCGGCTCCCGGTGCACGCACGACCAGGCGCGTGACCTCGCGCTGGTGCTCTCGCACGTGGTCGAACGCGACCACCCGGACATCTCCACCCTGGTGCGCGCGCCCATCCAGGCGCGCAAGGGCCGCGTCTATCTCGACTGCTTCCAGAACGGCTACGGGAAGACGATCGCGGCGCCGTTCTCCGCGCGCCCGGTCCCCGGAGCGACCGTCTCGATGCCGCTGCGCTGGAGCGAGGTGAACGAGAAGCTCGATCCGCGTGCGTTCACCTTGAAGACGGCGCCGGCGCGGATGCGGAAGCTGAAGCGGGATCCGCTCGCCAAGGTGCTGGACCTGGATCCCGACGTGACCGAGGCGCTCGAACGGCTGCGGAAGCGACTCGGTGCCTGAGGTCGGTTTCACCGCCGGCGGCACGCGGCTCGATGCGCTCTTCTTGCGCCCCGCGGATGCGCGCTTCCTGTACGTGCTCGCGCACGGAGCAGGGGTCGGCATGCGGCACCCGTTCCTCGAGGAGATGGCCGAGGCCCTGGCGGAGGAGGGCGTCGCCAGCTTCCGGTACGAGTTCCCCTACATGCAGGACGGCCGCAAGCGGCCCGATCCGCCGGCGGTGCTGCACCAGACCGTGCGGGCAGCGGTCCTCGCTACGCGGGAGGCCGCGCCGGAACTGTCGCTCATCGCCGGAGGCAAATCGTTCGGCGGGCGGATGACCACGCAGGCCCAGGCGGACGCGCCGCTCCCCGGCGTCCGGGGCATCGCGCTGCTCGGCTTTCCGCTGCATCCGGCGGGTGCACCGTCGGTGAAGCGCGCAGACCACCTCGCTCGCGTGGAGGTCCCGCTGCTCTTCCTGCAGGGCACCCGCGACGATCTGGCCGACCTCGCGCTGCTGCGACCCGTTGTAGAACGGCTGCCGCGGGCCCGGCTGCACATCGTCGAGGGCGCGGATCACTCCTTCCACGCCCTGAAGCGCAGCGGCCGCACCGACGCAGAGGTGCTGCGCGAGCTGGCTCGCGCGGTGGCGGAGTGGGGAGGCACGCTGTAGCGCTCGTGGAGCGCAGAGACGCGATCCGCCACCGCTGCCGGAAATCGACTCGAGTTGCAGGGCTACTTGTTGCGCCGACGTGGACGCACTGTCGCCCCAATGCCGGCACCTCCGGCTCCTCCTTCGGATGTCGGGGATAGGATTTATGCTGAAATCAATGGCTCGACGAAAACCGAAGCAGCTCGGGTTCGACCTGCGGTACCGCGGGCGCGGCGGGTACCGGCCTGGCGCGGGGCGTCCGAAGAAGCCCGGAGCTGGCGTGCCACACGTCCGCCGGCCGGCGCTCGCGGCGAGGCACCCGGTCCACGTGACCGCGCGCGTTCGCGACGAGGCAGCGCAGCTTCGCTCCCGGGCCTGCTTCCGCGTGGTCGCGTCCAGCATCGGCGAGGGTGGCGAACGCGACGGCTTCCGGCTCGTCCACTTCTCCGTGCAGTCGAATCACCTGCACCTGATCGTCGAGGCGCGCGATGCGATCGCGCTCGCGCGAGGTATCCAGGGGCTCTCGATCCGGATCGCGAAGGCAGTGAACCGCGCATTGGGCCGCCGTGGGAAGGTTTTCGCTGATCGCTACCATGCGCACGCGCTTCGCTCTCCGACGGAGGCGGCGAACGCGATCAACTACGTTCTGGGAAATGCGATGATCCATGCGAAACGCACTGGACGCTCCGTCGACCCCGATGCCGTGGATCTGCTCACCTCGTACGGGCACCGGCAGTTGGTCGCCCAGCCGCACACCTGGCTGCTTCGAATCGGGTGGACGCTTGGTCTTCCAGGCGGTTGATCCAAAACGCCACGCGCGCTTTCCACCCGCGCTAGGGGGTGCGCAGCTTCGTGTCCACGCCCATCGCCTTCGCCGCGGAGTCCAGCTCGTTCCGGGACGAGTCGAGGGACTTGTAGATCTGGCCTGGCCGCCGCCGGTGCGCAGGGGTACCGAGAGGGAGCGGAGCTGGCCTTGCACACGGACCAGCCTGTCGCGCGCGCGGGAAAGCGGGTCGCGTGCCTCGGGCCAGTTGCTCTGCGCGAGGCCTTGCAGCTCGGCGAGCTGGCGGTCGGCGTCGGTGAGCGCGTTCTGCGCCTGGGTGAAGAGGGCCACGCCGTGCTCCCGGTCCCAGGTGCTCGGCGCGCCCGCCAAGCCGTAGAGGCCCGCGAGGTAGAGCCTGGCGACCTGGGTGGATGCCGGCGACGTCGACGTCCTTCTTCGCCCGGTCGGCCGCCTGGGCGGCGGCCTTCTCTCGCGGGGTCAGCCGGCTCGCGGACAGCGCCGCATCCGGCTGACCCTTGTCGCCCGGCTGCGGCGGCCGCTCGGGCGTCTGCGCGAGCGCCATGGACGACGCGAGCAGCGCCGCGAAAACGAGCCTCGTGCCCATCAAACTCAAAGCTAGGTACGCGCTTCGCGGGAGTCGACCACTTCGGCGAACGCCCGGCGGAGGTCGTCGAGCGGGATGGCCCCGGTGACCGGCGCATATCCCGGGACGACCAGC
>DATFTN010000039.1:0-1827 GCA_035261845.1 Myxococcales bacterium
GGCACATTGGCCCGCGCGCTCGTCCGCTTCAGCACCAGCTCGCCTGGCTACCGAACGGTGAAGGCGGCGACTGCGGAATCGCCCGCCGCGTAGATGCGTCCCTTCGCAGCGATGGGCGCATTGAACTTGCGCATCGCCACCTGTCCGCCCGCGAAGAGCACCTCGCCGGTCTCGGCGTTGACCGCGTGGAGCTGCCCGTCTCCCTCGGCCCCCACCACCCAGATCACCGCTTCCGCGCCGCCGCCGGTGGTGCTGGCGATGGGCGACCCGCTCCCGTTCACCCCGGCGCACCAGGCCGTCGGCGCCGTGGGAGGCGGTCCGGCCCCGATGCGCAGCGCCACCAGCCCGTTGGCGCCGGTACAGTTCGTGCCCTGCGAGGTGAAGGCCAGGATGGTGCCCGAGGGAGTGGGGATCACCGCCGGCGCGGTGACGATGAAGTCGCCCACCTGCGGCGTGATCGCGTTGCCGCCGATGCCTCCTAGATTGTCGCGGTTGGCGAGGTAGAGGAGGCCGTTCTTGCCCATGGTGGCGACGAAGTGCGAGCCCGCCACGTCGAAGGGGAAGGAGCCGGAGGTGCCGATGTCCGCGTCCGCGTCGTCCAGCGACTTCCAGTCGGTGGGCGCGTAGTAGTCCGCCGAGTTGCCGGAGAAGGACGGCCTGGGCGCGAGGCGGAGGATGGCTTCGCCGCCGTTCCAGGTGGTCAGCCCGATGGTATTGCCTGTGGAGACGAAGAGAGACCCGCCCAGGGCCGCCACACCCGAGACCGACCACATCCCGCCGCCCTTGCCGGTGTGGTAGGCGCCGGGCGGCCTGGCGCCCGTGGTATCGATGCCCACCACCCAGCCCGCGTAGTTGCCGCAGTCGCCAAAGTGGCCGCTGAAGGGAACGTAGAGGATGCCGTTCATGAGCGCGAGCGCGCCGCGCTGGTTCTGGACCGCAGAAGAGAACCCGGAAACGGCGGTGTCCAGGTCCACCGGCGTTCCCGACACGCTGCCGTCGGCCAGCGAGAGCGTGAAGATGCGGTGGCGCGGGCCGGTGATCATCGCGTCGACGAAGAGCAGCTTGCGCGCCGGATCGATGATGGGCGTGCCGGTGATCCCCAGCGGGTCGATGTTGCCGCAGGGCAGCTCTGCGAGCGAGGCCGGCTGGGCCAGCGTGCGCGACCAGATGCGCGCGCCGGTGAGCGGGTCGAAGGCGATCACCTCGTTGCGCTCGGTGAATACCAGGAGCAGGTCCTGACCGCCCGTTCCGGCGTCCCAGTAGAGCGGCTGAGCATAGACCGGCCCCTGGTAGGTGGCGGAGAAGGCCGCGTCCTGGCGCAGGTTGCGCACCGCGGCCCGGGTGAGCGCCGCATCGACGTAGATGCCGCTGCGCACGGCGTCTCCATGGTGCTGCAGCACGGCTCCCTGCGCGCCCGGGGGAAACTGATCGACCGGAGGCTTCTTCGCCGCGTTGCTCGTGCAGGCCAGCGACGCGGCCACGGCCAGGACGAGTCCTCGCATGGCGCCAGGGTACAGGATTTCCACGCCGATCTGGCGCACCCGCAGCCAACTGGGGCCATCACCGCCGGGCGCTGCGCCTGTACGCGGCACGCAAATGCTCGACGAGCGCCCGTACGCGCGCCGACCCGCGGTGCTCCCGACGATGCAGTGCGCGGACGGCCACCGGCTCGGTTTCCCAGCCCGGCAACACGAGCCGCAGCGCACGGCGCTCGAGGTCCTCTTCGACGAACCACCCCGGCAACATGGCGATGCCGGTTCCGTCGATGGCGAGCGCGCGCAGCGCGGAGGGGGCATTGCTGCGAAACACTGCGTTCAAACGCACGCG
>DATFTN010000040.1:0-41169 GCA_035261845.1 Myxococcales bacterium
TCGAGTCGGACCACCGCGCGGCCGCGGCTCGTCGCCCGCACGGTTCCGACGAAGGTGACGATCGCGCCGCAGTCCGTTCCGGCGACCGCCGCGATCGGGCCCTCGATCGACAGCGCGCCATCCGAGATGCGGTGCGCACCCGCTCCGCCCGACACGGGTGGGATGAACGCCACCTCCGCTCCGTCCCGCAGCGGCCGCTCGGCGCCGGCGAATTCCTGGTCCACCGCGAGCCGCAGCCGGTCCACGATCGCCCGAAGCCCAGGATGCGCCGCGCACGCCGCCTCCCGCGCATCCCCCGCCGTCGCCCCATCGCGCAGCTGCACCGTCTCGCGAGGGACTCCGGCCCGCTCCCTGGCCGCGGCGAAGTAGAGCAGCGTGACCCGCATTCCCTGGTTCTACCTCGTATAGACGGCGGCCAGAAGCTCGTTGCCTCCGGCCGCGCTGTTCCCTACAGTGCGCGCCGCCATGCCGGACGGGGGCCACAACCTGAGCACTGCCGAGCTTCTCGCGCTGCTGCGCGACGTCTCGCTCAAGCCCGACAGCATCGCCGAGGAGATGGAGTGCGCCGGCGCGCACCCCTGCACCGCGGAGCAGATCGCCGAGGCCCGCGAGCTGCTCGGCCTGCTGGGGCAGGAGCGCACGGCGCAGTCCGCCGGGCTTGCGTCCGAGGGGGCGGCCGCCGAGCCAGAAGTGGCCCGCCGCATCGCGGCGCTCCCCGAGCCGCTGGCACTGGCGCTGGTCCGGGCGGCAGGCGAGGCGCAGCGGCAGGACGCGCTGGTGGAGCTGGCCGCCGCCTCGCAGAAGGCCCTCGCCAAGGAGGCCAAGCGCGAGCTGCAGAGGCTCAAGCAGCGCGGCTTCCAGGTCCAGGAGCTGAAGCCCCGTGGCGAAACGGTGTTGAAACCGCCGCCGGAGGCCGAGGCCCCTGCCTGCTACGCCAGCTCGATCGATGCGTACGGCGAGCGCGCGGTGTGGTGGTCGCAAGCCACCCGCGGCGGCGTGGAGGTGGTGCAGGCGGTCGTGTCCGACGTGAAAGGCATCCTCGCCATCGACGCGCTGGCGCTCTCGCGCCGGAACTTCCGGGACTTCACCAAGCGGCTGCCGCGCCAGGGCGGCCCGGTGACCAGCGTCGAAGTTACCAAGGACCATGCGCGCTGGCTGATCGCCCAGGCCGCCGAGGAGGGCGCCCGCAACGGATTCTCGCCGCCGCCCGCGTACGCCGACGCGCTCCGGATCCTGGGGCCCGCGCCGCAGGAGCCCGCGGAGGATCCCGCTTCCAGGATCGAGTTCGGCCCCGACGGCGAGCTCCCCCACCGGCTGGCGGGAGCAGCCCTGTTCGCGGACCCGCTGTTCATGACCTGGATCCCGGAGGAGGAGGCGCTGCGCTCCTTCGCCCTGAAGGTGGACGAGATCTCCGTCAGCCGGCTGTTCATCGACGACGCCCAGCGCAAGGCGGCGTTCGAGCGCGCCGCCGACGACGCCGCGGAGGCGTACTTCACCCCCCAGCGCCGGGCCCGGTACGCGCGCCGCCTGCGGGAGATGGCCCACGTGCTCGCTTCGGAGGGTCGCCTGGACGCGGCGCGCACGGCCCTGGCCGTCTCTCGGGACCTGCCTGGAGAGCAGGGGCCGAGGAATGCTTTCGCCCGGGCGCTGTTCAGCCGCGCCCTGGAAGGCCGCTGGCAGAAGCCGGCCGAGTCCCCCATACCGCCCGCGACGCCCAGCGGGCTGATCACGCCCTGATGGCCGGGCGCAAGAACCCGCTGCCCACCACCGACGCGGTGATCGCCGGCACCGACGGCCGGGTGGTCCTCATCCTGCGCAAGAACGAACCGCGGGGCTGGGCCCTGCCCGGCGGGTTCGTCGACCATGGCGAGGAGCTGGGCCGCGCCTGCGAGCGGGAGGCGCGGGAAGAGACGGGGCTCGAGGTCGAGCTGATCGAGCAGCTGTTCACCTACTCCGACCCCAAGCGGGATCCGCGCAAGCACACCATCTCCACCGTCTACGCCTGCAAAGTGCGCGGCGGCTCGCTCGAGGCCGCGGACGACGCGCAGGATGCGGGCTGGTACGCCGAATCCGAGATCCCCTGGAAAGAGCTCTGCTTCGATCACGCCGAGATCCTGCGCGACTACTTCCACTGGTCCAGGACCGGCCAGCGGAGAAAGGTCTGATCCGTCATTCCTCGGGCAATTTGCATACGCTGCTGAACGTAGGTCCTGCGCACGGTGGATGCATCGAGTACACTGCCGCGCCGTGCTTTCCATCGCCTTGACCATCGTGGGCCTGGGGCTGCTCATCGCCGCCCACGAAGCAGGCCATCTGGTGCTCGCTCGCCTGCTCGGGATGCGGGTGGAGACGTACTCCCTCGGGTTCGGCCCCCGCATCGCCGGGTTCCGGCGAGGAGAGACGGATTACCGTCTCAGCGCGATCCCGCTAGGCGGCTATTGCAAGATCGCCGGGTTCTCTCCCGACGAGCCTGCCGCCCAGGATCCCAACGACCAGGGATCCTACGCGAACAAGCCGGCCTGGCGCCGCTTCCTGGTGATCGCCGCCGGGCCCGGGGTGAACTACCTGCTCGCGTTCCTCCTCATCGCGGGCCTGTACACGACCCGCGGCTTCGTCGATCTCTCCACCACGCGCGTGCAGGTGCTGCCAGGCCGGCCGGCGGCGGCCGCGGGGCTGCACACCGGCGACCGCGTGCTGGCGATCGACGGCGTCAAGATCACTTCGTTCAACGACGTGATGCGCGAGCTGCGCAAGGCGGACGCTCCTCCCCGGCGGCGCTTCGAAGTCGATCGCGGCGGTGAGCCGCTCTCCCTCACGGTGGTTCCCGACAACGGCGTGATCGGCGTGATGCAGGACAAGGTCCTGATCCGGGTCCGTCTGGCCGAAGCGTTACCCCGCGCCGCCCGCGACGTGTGGGCGCTGAACGTCGGCACGCTCCAGGCGCTCTGGGACATCGTGCGGGGCCGCGGCGGCGCTTCGCTGGCCGGACCGATCGGGATCGTCAAGCAGGCTTCTGCCGAAGTGAAACGCGGGCTGGCGGAGTTCGCGGGTATCCTCGCCAACATCTCGGTGGGGCTGGCGATCTTCAACTTCCTCCCGGTGCCCGCCCTCGACGGCGGCCGGCTGGTGTTCCTCGGAATCGAGCTGCTCAGCGGGCGGAAGGTGAACCAGCGGGCTGAGACTGTCGTCCATCTGGTGGGCTTTCTCTTCCTCCTGGCGCTGGTGCTGGCCGTGACGCTGTTCGGCGACTTGCAGCTGGGGCGGAAGCTGTTCCACGGAGGGTGAAAGAGTCTCCTCGGAGCGGTTCGGCCGAATTTGACCCTACTGGAATCCTCCGGTGTAGAGTCCGGCGGTGGCTTTGCGGGTCGCGATCGTCGACGCCTACCCGTTGTACAGGCGGGGATTGCGGGCGGCCCTCTCCGACCAGGGTCCTGGTTTCGAGATCGTCGGCGAGGCGGATTCGCTGGACGGCGCCGCCGCGCTGCTGGTGGGCGCACGGCCCGACGTGGTGGTGCTGGATTCCTCGCTCCCGGGGACCGGAGGCCACTCGATCTTGCGCCAGCTCCTCCGCGAGCATCCGGCGAGCCGCGTCCTGGTGCTCTCCGCGCAAGTCGCGGAGGACTTCGCCGCGGAGGCCTTCGCCGCCGGGGCAATGGGGTACGCGGGCAGGGACGGGACGGTCGCGGAGATCCTGACCGCCATCCGCGAGGTGGGCTCGGGGCAGCGTTACTTGTCGCCCCGGCTCGCGGTCGAGCGCGTCAATCAGCATCTGCTGGAGCGTCCCACCGGCGATCGCGCCCCGCTGGACGTGCTGTCGGCGCGCGAGCGCGAGGTGTTCCGCCTGCTGGTGCTCGGCTGCTCCAACGAGGAAGTGGCCAGGCGCCTGCGCATCAGCAGGCGCACGGCCGAGACGCACCGCAGCCGGATCTTGAAGAAGCTGCGCGTCCACTCGGCGGTCGAGCTGCTGCGCCTGGCGGCGCGGCACGGGCTGTTCAGCTCATAGGGCTGGATTTGGTACACCTAACTTTTGAGCATCCCGGAGGGTCTGCCCTGCGGGGGAGGCTGCGCCCCCGAGGGACTGGAACCGATGACCCAGCACGGCCACATCGCGGATCGGCTCGGCGCCTGGCTGGCCGGCAGCTTGCCGGCGGCCGAGGCCGGCGAGGTGCGCCGCCACCTCGCTTCGTGCACGGCGTGCGCCGAGGAGTTGGGCCTGTTGCAGGCGGGGACGTCGATCGTCGCTCCCCTGCCTGCCGCCCTTCCGCGCCTCGGTTTCGCGGCACGGGTCGCGGCCCGCGCGACGGAGCTGCACCCGCGCCCGATCGGCGCCCCCTGGTGGCGCTGGGCGTTCGGCGGAGGGCTGGCGGCGACGGCGGCCGCGGCGGTGGCCGTGCTGATCGCGCGGCCCGCGCCCCGCCCGAACGAAGAGGAGCTGATGGTCGCGCAGCGACTCGAGCTCTTCGAGGACTTGAGCGTGGTGCAGAACCAGGACGCCCTCCGAGACCTCGAGGTGGTCTCGGTGCTCCATACCCTTACGCCCGAGGGCAAGCCGTGATCCGGCGAACGGCGCTCGCGCTCCTCCTCTCGCTCGCCGTGCCCGCCGCCTCGCGGGCGCAAGGGCAGGGGCAATCCGCCGAGGAGCGGTTCCGCAGCCTGACTCCGGAAAGGCAAGAAGAGCTGCGGCAACGCTACCGGGAGCTGCAGCAGCTGCCTCCCGAAGAGCGGCAACGCATCCAGGAGAACCTGGCGCGCCTCAACCGGATGTCCCCGGACGAGCACGCCCGCGTCGAGGAAAACTACCGCCGGTTCCTGGCGATGCCGCCCCAGCAGCGCCAGCAGGTGCTGCGCGAGTGGCAGCGGTTCCGCTCCCTCTCCCCGCAGGAGCGGGAGAAGCTGCGCGAGTCCCTCCGGCAGGTGATGAGCGCCGATCCCGATCAGCGGCGCCAGATCCTGGAGAACATGGAGCGGTGGGAGCAGATGACGCCGGATGAGCGCGAGGCGGCGCGCCAGCGCTTCCGCGAGCAGCGCCAGGAGAGGCGGCAGGAGCGGCAGGAGCAGCGCCGCGAGCGCAAGGAAGAGCGGAAACAGCGGCTGCGCCGCGAATAAGCCATGGTCTCTCGAGCCGCCCTGCTCGCCGCCGCTGCGCTCTGCGCGCTTCCCCGAAGCGTGCTCTCCGACGAGCCCCGCCGGAGCCCCCCGCCGGCCCAGCAGGGCAAGCCGCTTTCCGCCGAGGACGCCGAAGTGATCAAACAGCTCGCGCTGCTGGAGCAGGTCGATCTGCTGCGCAACCTCGACCTCTTCGAGGCCCCACCCGCCGATCTCCAGCAGGCCAAGCAGCAACCCGACGCCGGCACCCGCGAACCGTAATCCAACCTAGAACATTTCACGCAGAGGGCGCTGAGGAAACGGGAGGAGGGGAGGAGCGATTCGTTTTCTCCCTTCCTCCCTCTCCTCAGCGCCCTCTGCGTGAAACGCTCTTGGACTAGCTAGCAGCGTTCGCGAGCAACTACCGTTCCAGCTCGGAGGGGGCCTGGGGGAGGGATTCGTTGCCG
Organism: Myxococcales bacterium; assembly: GCA_035261845.1. Taxonomy (GTDB): domain Bacteria; phylum Myxococcota; class Myxococcia; order Myxococcales; family 40CM-4-68-19; genus VBKO01. Next base: position 5,553 of record DATFTN010000040.1, read on the forward strand.
GCGGCGTCCACGGTGGCGACCGCGAAGAATTCGTCGTCCGGGACGACGTTCTGCAGGACGACGTGGTCGACCTTGCCGACCAGCTGGGCGCGTTCCCAGCGGACGGAGTCGGCGCGGCGGCGGTAGATCGCCACGCTGGCGATCCGCGGATCGGCGGGAAGCGTCCACCGCAGCCGCGTGTCCGGGCTGACCGCGCCGCCCAGCTTGACCGCCGCCGGAGCTGCGGGCGCAAGGGCGAGCGACCCCAGCGCCGCGGCCAGCGCGCGGCACAGCTTGGCGGCATAGGGCGAGTCGAAGTGGGCCAGATCGTCGCCGTACGGGCGGCCGTTCTCCGTCCGCGGCGTCTGGTGCTCCCGGTCGTAGTGCTCGACCATCTCGGAGAGACGCACGGCGGGGAAGCCCTGCTGGTTGAACGACATGTGATCCGATCCGCGGGCGATGCGATCGCGCCGCAGCATCGGCAGGAGCTCGAGGTTCTCCACGTATCGTTCGCCCAGGCGCTCGAGATACCGGGCCCACTCGCGCGACGGGCTGTCGTTCTCGCCACCCACTGCCTCGCGCAGCCGCTTCTGCGCTTCGGTCTCCGCGACCGGCGTCCCCTCCGAGTAGAGGCGGGCGCGGGTGTTGTCGATCGCGCCGTTTTGCCCCTCCACGTTCCCGGCGATGTCCACGCTGGTCATCGCCAGCACCTCGATGCCTTCCTGCTTGAGCCGCTGGGCCAGATGGGCGGATCCGATCAGCCCCTGCTCCTCGCCGGCGACGGCGACGAAGTACACGGTCACCGCCGGCTGTTCCTTGGCGAAGGCGCGGGCGAGCTCCAGCGCCATCGCGGTGCCGCTGGCGTCGTCCACCGCGCCTGGCGCGTCGCTCTGCGCGTCCATGACGTTCGACGGAATGCTGTCGTAGTGGCCCGTCATGACGATCGCCTGCTTGGCGCGCGCGGCATCGCTCCCCGGGAGCACCGCGCCCACGTTGATCAGCTCCGCGGCCGCGGGGATGCGGCGCCCTGGCTCGGCCGTGAAGCGATCCTCGAACGTCTTCAGGCGGGTGCCCTGGGCCGCGGCGGCGAACTGGGCGCCGAGCCAGCGCCTTGCGGCTCCGATCCCGCGCGTCTCCGACTTCGTGTCCGACAGCGTGTGCCGGGTGCCGAATCCGACCAGCTTCGCCACGGTGGCGTGCAGCGCCGCGGGCTCGATGCGCTGCACGACTGCCTCGAGGCGGGGATCGCGGCGCGCCGGCGCCAGCGCGGCCAGCAGCAAGACGAGCAGCATCGGTTTTCCCTCCACTCCGCAGCGGGCTTCAGGCGACGCGGGCGCGGCCCAGCACTTTGTTCAGGTACTGCCCGGTGTAGCTCTGCTTGACCCGCGCCAGGTCCTCGGGGGCGCCGGTGGCGACGATGTACCCTCCCTCGTCGCCACCTTCGGGGCCCATGTCGACGACCCAGTCGGCGCACTTGATGACGTCGAGGTTGTGCTCGATGACGATCACGGTGTTGCCTGCCTCGACCAGCCGACCAAGCACGCTGAGCAGCCGCCGGATGTCCTCGAAGTGCAGCCCGGTGGTGGGCTCGTCCAGGAAGTAGAGCGTGCGCCCGGTGTCGGTGCGGGCCAGCTCGCGGGACAGCTTGATCCGCTGGGCCTCGCCGCCCGACAGGGTGGGGGAGGGCTGGCCCAGCTTGATGTAGCCCAGGCCCACGTCGTCGAGCGTCTTCAGGATGCGGATGATCTCCTTGTGCACGCTGAAGTGCTCCATCGCCTCGCGGACCGAGAGGTCCAGCACCTCGGCGATGTTCTTTCCCTTGAACGTGACCCGCAGGGTGGCGTCGTTGAAGCGCTTCCCGTGGCACACCTCGCACGGCACGTACACGTCGGCGAGGAAGTGCATCTCCACCACCTTCATCCCGTCGCCCTCGCAGGCCTCGCACCGGCCGCCCTTCACGTTGAAGCTGAAGCGCCCGGGCTCGTACCCGTAGGCGCGCGCCTCGGGCGTGCGGGCGAAGACGTCGCGGATGCAGTCGAACACCTTGGTGTAGGTGGCCGGGTTGCTGCGCGGCGTGCGGCCGATCGGTTTCTGGTCGATGTCGATCACCTTGTCGAGGTGCTCGATGCCGGAGAGCGCCTTGTAGGGCCCGGGCGCCTCGCGCGAGCCGTACAGGGCCCGGGAGAGGGAGGGATAGAGGATCCGGTTGACCAGAGTGGACTTGCCCGCGCCGGACACGCCGGTCACCGCGGTCAGGGTCCCGAGCGGGAACTCGACGTCGACCTCCTTGAGGTTGTTCGCCGCCGCCCCCATCAGGCGCAGGCTCTTCCCGCTGCCGCGCCGCCGCGTAGCCGGCACCTCGATGCGGCGCCGGCCGGCGAGATATGCCCCGGTGAGCGAGCGCTCCGCCTGCATCACTTTCTGCGGCGGCCCCTCGGCGACGATCTCCCCGCCCAGCTCGCCCGCTCCGGGGCCGAAGTCGACGATCCAGTCGGCCTCCTCCATCGTCTCCTCGTCGTGCTCGACCACGATGACCGAATTGCCCAGGTCGCGCAGCCGCTTGAGCGTGGCCAGGAGGCGCGCGTTGTCGCGCTGGTGCAACCCGATGGACGGCTCGTCCAGGATGTAGATGACGCCGGTCAGCTCGCTGCCCATCTGCGAGGCCAGGCGGATCCGCTGCGACTCCCCGCCCGAGAGCGTGGGACCGGGGCGATCGAGGGTGAGGTAGCCCAGGCCCACGTCGAGCAGGAAGCGGAGCCGGTTGCCGATCTCCTTGAGCAGCTCCGCCGCCACCACCTTGTCGTTTCCCTGGAGGGGCAGCTCGTCGACGAACTTCGCGGCCGTCTCGATGGTCATGCGGGAGACGTCGACGATGGACTTGCCCTTCTCGATGAACTCGTCCGGGGCGCTTCCCGGGGCGACCACCTCGCCGATGGTCACCGCCCGGCTTTCCGGACGCAGCCGCTCGCCTTTGCAGGCCGAGCAGGCCTTGTCGCTGAAGTAGCGCAGGTAGTGCTTGCGCATGCTCTCGGAGGTGGTCTCCCGGTAGCGGCGCATCAGCATCGGGATGATGCCCTCGAAGCTGGTCCGGTACGTGCCGCTGCGCCCGCCCTCGCTCCAGCGGATGCTCATCGTCTCGTCGCCCGAGCCGTAGAGGAGGATCTGCTTCAGCTCGCGCGGGAGGTCCTTCCACGGCTTGTCGAGCGGCACCCGGAAGCTCTGCGCCAGCGACTCGATCATCCGGAACGTCCACCCGCCGCCGCGCTCGAGCGCGTGGGCCCAGGGCTCGACCGCTCCCTGCCGGATGCTCCTGGTCTGATCGGGCACCACCAGATCGGGGTCCATCTCCGGCCGGGAGCCGAGGCCGTTGCACTCCTGGCACATCCCCAGGGGGTTGTTGAAGGAGAAGCTGTGCGGCGCCAGCTCGGGGAAGCTGATCCCGTCCACCGGGCAGGAGAGGTGCTCGCTGTAGATCGAGTGCGTCTCGCCCTTCTGCGGCAAACCGGTGAGCGCGTGCAAGACGCCCTTGCCTTCCCGCAGGGCGGTCTCGACGCTGTCGATCAGGCGCCGGTCCGTCTCCCCGCCCTTGATCACCAGGCGGTCGACCACGATCTGGACGTCGTGCTTGCGCTTCTTGTCCAGCTCGATGTCCTCGTCGAGCGCCCGGATGACGCCGTCCACCCGGGCCCTGGCGAACCCGCGCTTGCGGGCGTCGGCCAGCACCTCCTTGTGCTCTCCCTTGCGCTGCTCGACCAGCGGCGCCAGCAGGGTCAGCCGGGTGCCTTCCGGCAGCCGCGCCAGCTCCTCGGCGATCTGCTGCGCGCTCTGCTTCCCCACCCGGCGGCCGCAGATGGTGCAGTGCTGCTTGCCCACCGCGGCGAACAAGACGCGCAGGTAGTCGTGGATCTCGGTGATGGTGCCCACGGTCGACCGCGGGTTGTTCGACGCCGCTTTCTGCTCGATGGAGATGGTGGGCGACAGCCCGCGGATCACGTCGTAGTGGGGTTTCTCCATCTGCCCCAGGAACTGGCGGGCGTAGGCGGAGAGCGACTCCACGTACCGCCGCTGACCCTCGGCATAGAGGGTGTCGAAGGCGAGCGAGCTCTTGCCGGACCCCGAGACGCCGGTGAAGACCACCAGGCGCTTCTTGGGGATCTCCAGGGTGATGCCCTTGAGGTTGTGCTCGCGAGCACCCTTCACCAGGATGTGTTCGGGCTCCATCAGGACCGGGCAGGATAAGCGGAGGGGCTGACGTTCTCAACGGCGCGAGGGGCGATGACGCTGTGCGCCATCACAACCTCCTCTTCCGGCGCCGTAGCTCGCGCGCGGCGACGAAGCCGAGCAGACCGAGCGCCAGCCAACCAGGCCAGTCCCCGACCACCTCGTACACCGTGGTGCCCTGCATCATCGGCACGTCGCGCACCGCCACGCCGCGCACGTCGGCGGGGATGCGCGTGACCACCCTGCCGGAGGCGTCGATGAACGCGCTGATGCCGGTGGAAGTGGCCCGCAGGAGCCAGCGGCGGTGCTCGATGGTGCGCAGGGCGGCGAGCTGCAGGTGCTGCTCCTGCTCGTGCCCCGCGCCGTACCAGGAGTCGTTCGTCAGGTTCACCAGGGCGTGCGCCCGGCCCTCGCCGTGGTCTTCCATGGTCTTGCGCACGATCCAGGGGAGGATGTCCTCGTAGCAGATGAAAGTCGCGTACCGGTAGCCGCCGGCGCGCAGCGGCCGGGTGCTGGTGCCCGGGGTCAGGTGCGCGGCCAGCGGCGACCACTCGTAGAGAAAGGGGAACCAGTCGCCGAACGGGATGTACTCGCCGAACGCGAGCAGTTGGATCTTGTCGTAGTGGTCGCCGATCTTCCCGTCGGGCCCGATGACCAGGGCGCTGTTCCAGGCCTCCTTGCCGTGCACGCGCTCCACCCCGGCGATGATGGAGACGGGGATGCCCCCGGAGATGGCCCGCCCGTCGTCGCCGTCGCGGACCGGGCGCAGGTTGTAGCCGACCTCGGGCCAGATCACGAGGTCGGCGCCCCGGGAATGCAGCTCCGCGGTGTCCGCCCAGAGCGCCTGCACCGAGGCGTACGGATTGCGGTGCAGCGCGATCTCGCCCACGTTGGGCTGGGCGATCCCGATCCGGCGCATGGGAGATGCCTGCTCTCGGGCGTCGATCCGTCCGATCCTCCACACGCCGTAGGTGAGGCTCGCGGCCACCGCGAGGCCCGCGCCGATCAGCGGCCAGGGCCGGCGGGTGAGGAACAGATCCACCAGCGCGCCGTTCACGGTGCCCTGCAGGGCCGAGAGCAGCAGGACACCCCCCAGGTCCGCGACCTGGACCAGGGGCACCAGGGGCATCAGGGCCACCCCGGTGTAGCTCTGGAACAGCAGCGGATAGACGAACTCCGTGGCCACCAGGCAGAGCGGCAGCAGCGCAGCCAGCGGCCAGCGCGTGGCCGTCCAGGTCCGCCGCAGGGCCCAGGCGAACACACCGAAGAGGAGACCCTGCGCCAGACAAAGGACGACGTATCCGAGAAAGGCGAGCGGCAGCGGCGCGAAGGCGAAGATGCGCAGCAGGTGGATGACCCAGGTGTACCCGCCCAGGTGGGCGACGAATCCGAACCAGGCGCCCCGCCGCAAGGCTTCGCGCGGCGTGGCCTCCCGCAGCGAGAAGAGCAGGGGAACGAAGCAGACGAAGGCGAGCGGCCAGATGCCGAAGCCGATCCAGGAGACGAAATAGAGCACGCCCGACAAGGTGGGCAGCGCGAGGGAACGCAGTCGACGCATGCTTGAAGCCGGTGGAGATACCACAGCCGTGCTACAGACGGGGCGTGGCGGTGCTCCTCAACCAGGCTTCCAATCTGCGCTTCCGGCTGGAGCTGTCGTCCCGATCGTCCGACGGGGTGCGCAGCCCGGCCGCCCTGCTGGCGGAGGTGGCGGTGGAGCGCTACCGCCACCGGCCCACCACCGGCGAGCACGCCTTCGTGACGCTCCTGCGGCTTCCGCAGGTGACCCTGCTCGACCTGGAGTTGATCCAGTTCCTCGAGCAGCTCGAGGCCCTGCTCGAGGCAGGGCAGCCGGGGGGCGCGGCGCTGGAGCCGACCGCCGGCTCGGCCCTGGCCCTCCGCGTGACCGGGGGACCCGAAGCGTACCAGATCGAGGCGGGCCTCGACCTGCGCAGCCTGCTCGAGGCGGTGGGCGGCCAGGCCGGCGAACCCGGATCCGACGTGGCGCTCTTCCGCTTCTTCGCCAACGGCCGCGCCGTGGTCGCCTTCTGCGCCGCGCTGCTGGAGGAATTCGCCCGCTTTCCCACCGATCCTTCCCGGGTCTCTCCCGGGGAGGCGGGTTGAGCCCCAGCCCCCAAAAAAAATAATTTTTTTTGGACCCCGCGGGCGCTACTGGTGCGCGAGGTGCTGGATGATCCGCACCACGCGCTCGCGCTCGGCGGCGTCGTCGGTGAGGTGGAGGGACTTGCGGTACCACTCGACCGCCGTCTTGTTGTGCCCCCGCCGCGCCTCGGCCGAACCCATCAGGCGCATCGCGTGGGAAAGGTCGCGCCGGGACGACCCCGGCTCCGAAAGCAGCGCAGCGAGCGTCTTCTCGGCGCCGCGCGCATCGCCTGCGGTGACCTGCAGCTGGGCCCGGCGGAGGGCGGCCCGCGCAGGGGTGGCGGCGTCGTCCGGATCGGTGGCGTCGGCAGAGGCGGTCTCGACCGCTGCCGGCGGGGCGAGGTCGGCGCCCGCTTGCGGTGGGCCGGCGATCGGAAGCGATTCGGGGCCCGGAGAGCGGTGGCGGAGCGCGGCGGCGGCCAGCGCGAGCGCGGCGATCGCGCCGGCGACTGCCGCGAACGCCGCGAGCTTCCGTCGGGAGCGGCCGCCCTGGGGCCCCGCGGTGCGCCAGGGACGCTCCGGCGCCGGGTCCTTCCCCGCGGCGGGCGCGGCGAGGACGGGGATCGGGTCGGGGAGGGGCGCGGGCGGCTCGGCCCCGGCGCCGGCGCGGTCGGCGACCGGGACCAGGGCGCGCAGCGCGGCGGCCATCTCCTCGCCGCTGCCGAAGCGCTGCTCCGGGTCCTTGGCCAGGGCGCGGGCCAGCGCGGCTTCCAGCTGCGGGTGCGCCCTGCGGCCGACGTCTCGCAGCGAGAGCGGCGGCTGATACAGATGCGCGGCGATCATCTCCTCGGCGGTAGACCCGAGCACGGGGAGCCGGCCCGAGATGCACTGGAAGAGCAGGGCGCCCAGCGAGTAGAGGTCCGAGCGCGGGCCCGGGACTCCGCCGCCGGCCTCCTCGGGCGAGATGTATGCGGCGGTGGAGAGGGGCAGCGACCAGTCGTCGCGGACGTCGGCTCGCGCCAAGAGGTGGGCGGTGGCAGCGTCGAGCAGCACCGCCTGCTCCGCCCCGTCCGGGTCCCGGACGATGGACACGTTGGCGGGCTTCAGGTCGAGGTGCAGCACCCCGCCGGCATGGAGCGCGCCGAGCGCCTCGGCGAGCTGCGCTGCCAGCTCCAGCGCTCGCGACGCAACGATCCGGCCGCGCGACCGAAGCTCGTCCGCCAGCGTGGCGTCGCCTCCGCTGCGGTAGACGAGGAACAGCGCGCTGGCGAGTTGGACCCCTCCGGTGAGGAGCGGCGCCACGGCCGGATGCTCCATCGCCGGAAGCTGGGCGACCCGCTGCACCTCGCCGAGAAACCGCTGCACCGTGGCCGACTCGGGGGCATACGCATGGAGCAGCTTGACCACTGCCGAGGATCCGTCCGGCGCGTCCGCGAGCCACGAGGTCGAGAAGCGCCCCGCGCCGAGCTGGTGGACGAGCTTGCAGCCCGCCACGTCGCTCTCGCGCAGGTGCGAGCGCGGCTCGGGCGGCACCAGGCCCTGGCAGGCGTCGCAGAGGAACTGATCCCCCAGCGAGGGGGTGAACGGCCCGCCGCAATGGGCGCACTTGACCGGCGCGGGCGCGCCTCGCCCCTCGGTGGGCAAGGTCTGCATGGAGGAGACTCTATCGCAGGCGCGGGGCGCCGACGCACGCGCACCTCTGCCTGCCTCGGCCCATATTTCGCGACGACGTGACGGAGATCACACTTCGGCATCTGGTGTACCCTTCCCGGCCGTGTCCGGCGAGAAGCTGCCCGAGGAATTCGCACCGACCGGGCCGAAGCGGTCTCGCTTCCCCATCCAGCCTGCGCCTGCGGTGAGGCCGCGCCTCTTCGCGGACGAGGCGCGCTTCGCCGCGCGCCTGGCCCTGCTGGCCGGAGGGGCGGAGCTGGCTGCCTGGATCTGGTTCGCGCGGCTGCTCGCGCATCGCGGGCCGGCCTGGGCGGCTGTGGCCTTCGCCGTGTCGCGGGCGTTGCGCCCCTTCTGGAGCTGGCTGGGCGCGCGGCTGGGGCGCGGAGCGGTGGCGTTCATGCTGCTCGCCATGTCACTTCTGGTGCAGGGCTTCGCGGCCGTGAGCTTCGCCGATGCGCTCGGGGCGGTGGCGGCCTCCTTGCCGGCGGTGGCGGACCTCTGCGCGGCGGCGATGGCCGACGCGATCACGGTCGAGCGCCGCGCGACGGCGTACTCGTGGCTCGATATGGCGCAGGGCCTGGGCTGCGGGCTGGGCCTGGCGATCGGCGTCGCGGAGCCGAGGCTGGCGCCGCTCCTGGGGACCGCCGCGCTGCTGGTCGGCAGCCTGGGAGTGCCCGACCTGCGCGACCGCGGGACGCCCCGCTCGACCTGGCCGTCGCGGGTCCGTCTCCAGGTCCTCCGCACGCCGCTCGCCGGGCACCTCGCGCTGGCAGCAGCGGTCGGCGGCGGATGCGCTGCCGCCGCGGCGGTGCGGTCGTCCTGGGGATTGTGGGCGGTGCTGCCGCCGCTCCTGGGGATGGCCGCCGCTGCGCGAGGCGAGGCGGCGGCGCGCAACGCGCTGGTCGTCCCGCGTGCCCTCGCCGTGATCGGCGGGGTGGGGCTGGTCCTCCGCCAGGTCGCGCCGCCGGCGGCGATCGGCGTGGGCCTGTTCGCGTTGGGCGGCCTGTGCGCGGCGTTGCCGGGAGCGGTCGCGCGCGGCGCGGGCGAGATGGAGCGCCCGGTCGCCTCCAGCCTGGCCTGGAGCGCGCTGGCGCTGGGCGCCGGCGCGGGCCTCGCCTGCTCCGCGCTGGCGTGATACCCTCGGCGGCGGTGAATGAGCATTCATTCAGCCGCGGGGATCGCATGATCGCGCCGCCGTTCACGTCCGAGCACGACCTGTTCCGCAAGACGCTGCGCGACTACGTGGTGCGCGAGCTGGCCCCCCACGCGCTGGAGTGGGACGAGGCCGGGATCTTTCCTCGCGAGGTGTTCCACCAGCTGGCCGAGCTGGGCGCCCTGGGCGTGAACTATCCGGAAGAGGTGGGCGGCTCCGGAGGCGACTACTGGCACGCGGTGGTTCTGGCCGAGGAGCTGGTGCACAGCCGGAACTCGGGCGTGAACATGGGCGTCCTGGTACAGTCGCAGATCGCCACCCCGATCATCCAGGAGATCGGCACCGCCGAGCAGAAGAAGGAGTTCCTCGCCCCCGCCCTCTCCGGAGAGAAAATCGCCGCCCTGGGCATCTCCGAGCCCGACGCAGGCAGCGACGTCGCGCGCCTGCGCACCACGGCCCGCCGCTCTGGCGACGACTACGTGATCGACGGGGCGAAGATGTGGATCACGAACGGTACCCGGGCGGACTTCATCACGCTGGCGGTGCGCACCGGCGGCCCGGGCTACGGCGGAATTTCGCTGCTCACCTTTCCCACCGACGTGAAGGGGTTCTCGGTCTCCAAGAAGCTGCAGAAGGTGGGCAACCTCTCCAGCGACACGGCGCTGCTCTTCTTCGAGAACTGCCGGGTCCCGGCCCGGTACCTGCTGGGCGAGGAGAACCAGGGCTTCTACCACGTGATGACGAACTTCCAGGGCGAGCGGCTGATCGCCGCCGTCGGAGCGGTCGCCGGGATGGACCAGATGGTGGCCGAGGCCCTTCGCTACGGAAACGAGCGCGAGGCCTTCGAGAAGCCGCTGATCAAGTTCCAGGTCTGGAGGCACCGGTTCGTCGATCACCTCACCTCGATCGAAGCCGCGCGCTGGCTCACCTACCGGGCGTGCGACCTGTTCGCCCGCAAGGAATCTGCGGTCAAGGAGATCAGCATGGCCAAGCTGTTCGCCGGCGATCTCATCCAGCGCGTGGTCTACGACTGCATGCAGTTCCACGGAGGCATGGGCTACGTGGTGGAGACCCCCATCGCGCGCGCCTTCCGCGACGCCCGGCTGCTCAGCATCGGCGGCGGCACCAGCGAGATCATGAAAGAGATCATCGCCAAGCTGGTGCCCGGGTTCTGAGGTCGGGGTCGGGGGTCAAGGTCAAGGTTGGGGTCAAGGTCGAGGGCCAGGTCGGGTAGGGTCGAGGTCGCGGAGCTCGAAGCTCAGCCGGATGCTCTGGAAGCTCCGCGTCGGATGAGCGCGGTCAGCATCGCGACCAGCCGGTGGGTCAGTAGACCCACCCGCCGGGCGGCTTCCAAGGAAGCGTCACCACACAGAGCGGCGACTTCGACCGCGGCCGCTGCTTCGCAGGCCTCCCCACGAGCGATGGTGAACGCCCGGGCCTTGTCGGCCAGCGAAACCCGCCCAGCCCCTTCGGCACAATTGAGGCAAGCGCTCTTCGCCGAGCGCAACGCCTCGTCCCTCAACTTCGCATCCCTCACCTGCGCAGCCCGGACCGCGAGCAACAAGTCCCTCGCGACCCCGTAGGCGATCAGCTTGTGGTGGGGCAACATCGGCATCTCCGTCATCAGCGTTTCTCCTTTCACGACCTGCAAGGAGAAACGCCGATGACGGGATGCGAACCGATCCCTCACACCCGATCCCGGGAGTTGCCCGACCTGCAGCAAGCGCCAGTGCCAGCGCGCAGCGCTGGCGCGCGCTTGCCTGGTGCAGATCCAGATCTTGATTCGGCAGATATTCCCAGACCCCGACCCCGACCCCGACCCTCGACCTTTCCCTCGACCTCGACCTCGACCTCGACCTCGACCTTTCCCTCGACCTCGACCTCGACCCCGCACCTCGACCCCGACCTCTCCCTCGCCCCTCCCCGTCGAGGTATAGAGAGGCCCCCTTGGCCGAGCTGCCCGCCACCGTGGAGCGCGAGCGCGCCGCTGCCGCGCCGCCGTTCGAGGTCCTGGCGCCGTTCGAGCGGCTCGCGTTCCGCGTCATGCGGTGGGCGAACGTCGGCGGCGGGGCGGGGCTGGGCTCGCTCTGGCAGCGCTGGATCCTGGAGCCGATCTTCGGGCTGATCCTCTTCCGCCGGCTCTCGGTCCGCGGCCTCGAGCGCCTGCAGGGCGTCCCGCCCGAAGCGTCCATCCTGCTGGTCGCCAACCACCGCACCTTCTTCGACCTGTTCGTGCTGGGCTGGATCCTGGTGCGGACCTGGAGAAAACGGTGGCGGACGTCCTTCCCGGTCCGGGCCAATTTCTTCTACGAGAACCCGCTGGGGCTCCTCATCTGCCTGGCGCTTTCGGGCGGGTCGATGTTTCCGCCGTTCTTTCGCAAGCCGCGCTCGAAAGCGTTCAACCGCTACAGCTTGTCCCTGGTGCTGGAGAAGCTGCGCCGGCCCCGCAACCTGGTGGGCTTCCATCCCGAGGGCACCCGGAACAAGGGTCAGGACCCCTACCAGCTGCTGCCGGCGCAACCCGGCGCCGGCGAGGTGGCGCTCAAGTCGCGGCCGCTGGTGGTCGTGCCCGCGTTCATCACCGGCCTGTCGAACAAGCTCTTCCGCGAGATCGCCGCCAGCGCGCTCGGCCGCGCTCCCATCGTGGCGGTCTACGGCGAGCCGATCGACCTCTCCGCCTTTCCCGCGGAGACCCGCCTCAGCCACCACAAGAAGTGCGCGGACCTCTTCTGCGATCGCATCTCCGCGCTGATGGACGAAGAGAAGCGACTTCGTCAGGAGCTGCTCAGCGGTGCTTCTCGGGCAAAGGTCCCGAGCGCACGCTGACCAGCCGCGGACGGAGCAGGGCGGCGATGGTGCGCTCCAGCTCCTCGGGCTCGAAGGGCTTGCCGACATAGCCCTGAGCGCCCATCAGCTCGGCCTCCCACTCGAATCCGAACCCGGAGATGATCACCACCGGCACGTCCTTGGTGTCGGACACGGCGCGCAGCTTCTGCAGAAGCTCGCGGCCGTTCATCACCGGCATCTGCAGGTCGAGCAGCACCAGGAGCGGAGGCTTCTTCTCGATCTGCTCCAGCGCTTCCTTGCCGTTCCCCGCCTCCTCGACCTGGTAGCCCTTCATCTCCAGCGCGGCCCGCAGGCCTTCGCGGAAGTCCGTGTCGTCGTCGACGACCAGGATGTACGGCCAGCGGCGCACGGGGGCGGGGGCCTCCAGTTCGGCCCTGATCTAACGATGATCAGGCAGGAACGGAAGGGGCCGCTCGCCCGCATGGCCGGTTCCCTGCTGGCAATTTGACAGCCATCAGGCGAGGTTGCTACGCGGAGCGGGGCGTTGGCCCGAATCGTCTCAGCGCAGAAGCACACCGGCCCCCGCCGGCGCCCGCCCCGGGTGCGGCTGTCCGTCGAAGTGAGCGAAGGTGGACACGCGGCGCGCGTCCTGCGCACGGCGGCAAAGCAGCAGCTCGCCGCTCTGGGCCAGGGGCGCGAGCTGTCGCTGGCGCTGGTCTCCGATCGCCGCATGCGGGCGCTGAATCGCGAGTGGCGGAAAATGGACCGCCCCACCGACGTGCTCTCCTTCCCCCAGCACGGCGCCTCCCTGGGGGACGTGGTGATCTCGCTGGACACCGCCCGCCGCCAGGCACGCGCGGGCGGCTGGAGCTTGTCGGCCGAGCTGCGCCGTCTCCTCGCCCACGGGCTCCTCCACTGTCTGGGGCACGATCACCATACCGCGCGCGATGCCCGCCGCATGGCCGCGGCGGAGCGCCGCCTGCTCGGCAGCCAGGGAATGGTCGGCGACTCGTTTGCCCGATAGTGAGGGGGGACACCATGTTCTTATGGTGTCCCCCTAGTGGCTTGAGCTACTCTGGATGCGCATGGCCTCCCCTTCCCCGGAACTGGACGAGCTCTCCCGGCGCGTCGAGGCGCTTCGGGGGTCGCTTTGACATCGAGCGCAAGCGCGCCCGCGTCGAACTGATCGAGCGCGAGAGCGTGCAGCCCGGATTCTGGGAGGACCAGAAGCGCGCGCAGCACCTCTCGCGGGAGAAAAGCCAGCTGGAGCTCGCCATCGCCTCGTTCGAGCGGGAGAAGCAGCGGCTGGAGGACGCGCTGGCGCTCCACGAGCTGGCCGAGGAGGCCAACGACGACCTGGCGCGGGGGGAGGTCCAGGCGGCGATCCGCGAGGCCGCCCAGGGGGTCGAGCGGCTCGAGCTCTCGCGCATGCTGGGCGGCCCCCAGGACCAGCTCAACGCGATCGTGGAGATCAACGCCGGGGCCGGCGGGACCGAGTCGCAGGACTGGGCGGAGATGCTCTACCGGATGTACAGGCGCTACGCGGAGCGCAAAGGGTGGGACGTCGAGGCGGGGGACTTCCAGCCGGGCGAGGAGGCGGGCCTGAAGAACGCCTTGTTCATCGCCCGCGGGGACCACGCCTACGGGTGGCTCAAGGCGGAGGTGGGCGTCCACCGGCTGGTGCGCATCTCGCCCTTCGACGCGAACGCGCGGCGGCACACCAGCTTCGCCTCGGTGTACGTCTACCCCGAGGTGGACGAGGACATCGAGGTGGTGATCAACCCGGCGGACGTGCGCACCGACACCTTCCGCAGCTCGGGCGCGGGCGGCCAGAAGGTCAACAAGACCGACTCCGCCATTCGACTCACCCACCTTCCCACCGGTATCGTGGTGTCGATGCAGAACGAGCGCAGCCAGCACAAGAACCGGGACATGGCCTGGAAGGTGCTCCGCTCGCGGCTCTACGAGCTGGAGCTGCGCAAGCAGCAGGCGGAGCGCGACAAGGTGGAAGCGTCCAAGGCGGACATCTCCTTCGGGTCGCAGATCCGCAACTACGTGCTCGCGCCGTACCGGATGGTGAAGGACGTGCGCACCGGCGTGGAAAGCGGGAACCCCGACGCGGTGCTCGACGGAGATCTCGACCAGTTCATCCAACCCTACCTGCTCGGCGTGCGGCGCAAGGACCGGCCGGGCAGCTCCCCCGAGGCGGAGGTGTAAGACGTGGCCATCATCCACTACGACGTGACGTTCTCCGGGAACACGCCCACGCTCATCGATCTGAAGCACCAGATCGAGAAGCGCACCGGGCTCGAGGTGCACCTCTGGAAGGACTCGCTGGACAAGGACCTCGACCACGAGTGGCCGCACATCGGGCACGTGCGCGAGTCCGGCTCGCTGGAGTGCGACGAGTGCGACAGCTGCGACCTGGAGATCACCATCGGCACCACGGGGGTGCGGGTGACCTTCGTCGATCCCAGCGTGCAGACCTACTTCCGGGACTCGATCGTCGCCTCGCTGGTCGACCTGGGCGGCGAATGGAAGGCCAGCTTGTCGCCTCTGGTGGGCAAGAAGTGGACGGAGCTATCGGCGCAGGACCGACAGGCGATCCACGCCTAGGTCGCGTCGGGGCGCAGCGCGGTCTGCGGGTTACCGGGACGCCGCCATCGGCGCTCCGAGCATGTCGGCCAGACGGTCGCGCTCCTCCTGCAGCTGCTCGGGCCCGAGCTGGTCGTAGGCGCCGTACAGGTTGAGGATCGCGAAGGCCCGTTTGCGCAGGCTCGCACTGGGGTGCTGTGGATTGCGCCGGCGGGGCGCCGGGAGCATCCCCGCAAGCACCGCCGACTCGCACGGCGTCAGCTCCACGGCCGGCTTGTTGAACCAGACCCGGGCGGCCGCCTCGGCCCCGTAGATCCCGTCTCCCCACTCGGCGACGTTCAGGTAGATCTCCAGCACGCGCCGCTTGCCGAGGTCCTCCAGCCGGCGCGCCAGGAAGTACTCGCGCAGCTTGCGCCACAGCGTGCGCTCTTCGCCCAGCCACAGGTTCTTCGCCAGCTGCTGGGTGATGGTGGAGGCGCCGCGCCCGAGGCGCCCGCGCTCCGCCGCCTCCTCGATGGCCGCCTCGGTTTCCACCACGTCGAATCCGTCGTGCTCATAGAAGCGCGCGTCCTCGCTGTTCACCACCGCGCGGCGCAGCCAGGGCGAGATCCGCGCCAACGGCACCCACTGCTGCAACGGCGGCAGCTTCCGGCCCCGCTCCGCGGCCTGTTCCTCGCGGGCCAGCATCAGGGCGGTGATCCGCGGATTCTCGACCCGCAGCGGCTCCGCCGAAGGCAGCGTCAGGAAGAACAGGCCTGCGGCGACGCAGAGGATTCCTACGCTGAGCAGCGCGGCTCGCTCGAGCGCCTTGCGGGTGCGCATCAGCACGACGGCAGGATACCGGCGGTGGCCGGTGCACGGCCAGAACTTCCCGGGTGGGAGCAATCCGCACTCCCGAGAACCCCGTGACACCGCGACGGATTGAGCGATAGAACACCCGCTCCCATGTCCGTGAAGCCGACACCGGGCGCCACCAGCTCGATCGAGGACCAGATCCGACTGCGGGAGGAGAAGGCGCGGGACCTGCTGGCGGGGGGGCAGCACCCGTACGGGAACGCCGCCCAGGTGGGCTCCACCACCGAGCACGTGAAGGAGGTGCACGCGGGGGACAGCGCCGAGGCGCTGGAGAAGGAGCCCACGCCTCCGTACTCGATCGCCGGCCGGGTGATGGCCGTCCGCACCATGGGCAAGGCCACCTTCCTCTCGCTGCGCGACCGCACCGGGGACCTGCAGGCGTTCATCAAGAGGGACAAGGTGGGGGAAGAGGCCTACGAGGCGCTCAAGCTGCTCGACCTGGGGGACATCGCCTGGGTGCGCGGCCGCGCGATGCGCACCCGGACCGGGGAGCTGTCCATCGAGGCCGACCAGGGGGGCTTCCGCATCCTGACCAAGGCGCTGCGGCCGCTTCCGGAGAAGTGGCACGGCCTGTCGGACGTGGAGACGCGGTACCGGCAGCGCTACCTGGACCTGACGGTGAATCCCCAGGTGCGCGAGGTGTTCCGCCGGCGCGCGAAGCTGATCAGCGGCCTGCGCCGGTTCCTCGACGAGCGCTGCTTCGTCGAGGTGGAGACCCCGGTGCTGCATACCCCGGAGCAAGCAGGCGGGGCCGCGGCCCGCCCCTTCGAGACGCACCACAACACGCTCGATCTGACCCTCAAGCTCCGGATCGCGACCGAGCTGCACCTCAAGCGGCTGATCGTGGGCGGGCTGGAGCGGGTCTACGAGGTGGGCCGCATCTTCCGGAACGAGGGGATCGATCGCAAGCACAACCCCGAGTTCACCATGGTCGAGTTCTACCAGGCGTACGCCACCTACGAAGATCTGATGAAGCTGACCGAGGAGATGATCGCGCGCCTGGCCCTGGAGGTGACGGGCAACCTGATCGCTCCCTACCAGGGGGCGGAGATCGACTGGCGCCCTCCCTGGCCGCGGATCTCGATGGTCGGCGAGGTGGCGAAGGCGTACGGCGTTCCCGGCTCCTCCCCGACCGAGCAGCTCGACGCCCTCGGGCGCCTCTCCCGCGAGCAGTGGGCGGGCAGGGTGACCGACCGCGAGGAACTGAACAAACTGTCCCGCACGGCGTCTACAGGCGAACAGATCGCCTGGGCGTTCGAGGCGTTGGTGGAGGCTGCGCTCCCGAAGGACCGTCCCGTGTTCGTGCTCGACCATCCCATCGAGGTTTCGCCGTTGGCGCGCAAGCGGGATTCCGAGCCCCGGCTGGTGGACCGCTTCGAGGCGTTCGCCGGGGGCATGGAGATCGCCAACGCCTTCAGCGAGCTGAACGACCCGCGCGACCAGGAGGCCCGCTTCCGCGCCCAGGTCGAGGCGGCCCGCCGGGGCGACCACGAGGCGATGCCTTACGACCACGACTACCTGCGCGCGCTGGAGCACGGCATGCCGCCCACCGCCGGCGAGGGCATCGGAATCGACCGCCTGGCCATGCTGTTCACCGATTCGCCCAGCATCCGCGACGTGGTGCTGTTTCCGCTGCTCAAGCCCGAGCAGGACGAGGGCGCATGAAGCGGTTCCGGTGGCGCGCGTTCCTGGTCGCGTCGTGGCTGTTCGTCACGGCGTTCGCCGCCCAGCTGGCCATCCGCCACCTGCTCTCGGCCCGCACCCTGTTCTCGCCCGACGCGGTGATCGGGCTCTCCTTCGGGGTCGAGGCGCTGGCGTTCCTGCTCTGCGGGTTCCTGGTCAGCTTCCTCGCTCGCGGGTTCGGATGGCGCGAGCTGGGAGCGGCCGCGGTCGCGCTGGCCATCGTCGCCTTCCTGGTGCTGCACCGGATGAAGCCGCCCTCGTTTTCGTACGACAAGTTCTTCGCCGACACGCGCGAGCTGATCCTGTGGGCCGGCTTCACCGGCGCCGGCGCCTGGCTGCTCGGGCTCTGGGGCGCCTCCTTCGGAGTGCTGCTCGGCGCCTCGTCCAGCCCCGACCTGCGCTTCGCCTTCGAGGCCGGGATCGCGCGCACGCACCTGCGGCTCAACCGCCGGACCGGGGCCTTGCTCGTTACCTGGGCGCTGGTGCCTCCGGGCCTGCTCTTCGCGTTGGGCGTCTGGACCCGTTCGTGGGACCAGGTGGCGCGCGGGCGCGCGGGGCTTTCCGGCCCGCCGAACGTGATCGCGGCCATGCGCACGGACGCGCTCGCGTTCGCGGTCTCGGCCGCTGCCGTGGTGGCCGCGCTGTTCTTCGCCGCCCGCTGGGTGCAGGCGCGCGCGCAACTCGCCAACCTTTCGCCCGGGCAGCGGCACAAGCGACCCGCCACGGCGGTGATGACGGCCATCTCCATCATCGGCGTAGCGGTCGGGGTCTGGGCGCTGACCGTAGTGCTCTCGGTGATGAGCGGGTTCGAGGCCGATCTGAAGAAGAAGATCCTGGGCACCAACGCCCACGCCCTGCTCCTCAAGTACTCGTCCGACTTCAGCGAGTGGAAAGCGGTGATGCCCAAGGTGCTCTCGGTGCCGGGCATCGCCGGCGCCAGCCCGTTCATCCTGAACGAGGTGATCCTTTCGCAGGGGCAGACTCCCACCGGCGCGGAGCTCAAGGGGATCGATCCGGCCACCGCGGGCAGCGTGAACGAGGTGCCGCGGCAGGTCATCGCCGGCGAGCTGTCCTGGATCTCCGAGCCGCGCAACATCCCGCTTACCGCCGCGGCCAAGCCCCATCCCTCCGCGCGGCTCCTCGGGGACGGCGAGCAGTACCTTCAAGATACCTACGAGCGGAAGCAGTCGCACCCGGACGAGCTGGCCAAGGGCGTCTCCCCCGAGGCGCTCCGCGAGATGCCGGGGATCTGCATCGGCAAGGAGATGTCCCACTCGCTGCGGGCCTGGGTCGGGGACGTGGTGCAGGTGATCACCCCGCTGGGCGACATGGGGCCCACCGGACCGATCCCTCGATCGCGGTCGTTCCGGGTCGCCTGCATCCTCTATTCGGGCATGTACGAGTACGATTCGAAGTTCGCCTACATCGGCATCCCGGAAGCGCAGAAGTTCTTCCGCATGGGCGACAACGTCACCGGCCTGGAGCTGAAGTTCAGCGACGTGGACGCGGCGCGTGCCGAGGGCCGCCGCCTGGTGACGGCGCTGGGGGGGTTCCCCTACCGGGTGAAGGACTGGGCGGAGCTCAACCGCAACCTCTTCTCCGCGCTCAAGCTGGAGAAGCTGGCGATGGCGATCATCCTCACCTTCATCGTGCTGGTCGCCTGCTTCAACATCCTCTCCACCCTGATCATGCTGGTTCTGGAGAAGACGAAGGAAATCTCCATCCTCAAGTCGATGGGCGCGCGCGACTCGAGCGTGATGAAGATCTTCGTGCTGGAGGGGCTCGCCATCGGGGCGATCGGCACCGCCATGGGCCTGCTCCTCGGCCTGGCCTCGTGCTCGTTCATCGAACGGTTCGGCCTGCAGCTCGACCCGGACGTCTATTACATCAGCAACCTCCCGGTGAACGTGGACGGGGGGCAATTCCTCATGGTCGCCGCGATCGCGGTGGCGCTGAGCTATCTGGCCACGCTCTACCCGGCGACGAAGGCGAGCCGTCTCTCCCCCGTGGACGGGCTGCGGGAAGAGTGATGGAGGCCCTCCCCGTCGAGGCTTCCCCGGCGGCGCGCGTTACGACGCCGCTCCTCGAAGGGCGCGGGCTGCACAAGTCGTACTGGCTGGGCGAGAAGGAGATCCACGTATTGCGCGGCGCCTCGTTCGCGCTTCGCGCCGGGGAGATGGCTTCGCTGGTCGGACCCAGCGGAGTGGGGAAGAGCACCTTCCTGCACGTGGTGGGCACCCTGGATCCTCCCACCGCGGGCCACGTGCTCTTCGACGGGCAGGACGCCTTCGAGATGGGAGAGGAGCCGCTGGCCCGGTTCCGCAACCGGAACGTGGGCTTCGTCTTCCAGTTCCACTACCTGCTGCCCGAGTTCACCGCGCTGCAGAACGCGGCCATGCCGGGTCTGATCAGCCGGCTGCCGCGCGAGGAGGCCGAGCAGGTGGCGCGCGAGACGCTGGAGCTGGTCGGCCTGGGGCACCGGCTGGACCACCGGCCCGGCGAGTTGTCCGGAGGAGAACAGCAGAGGGTCGCGCTGGCCCGTGCGCTGGTGCTCAAGCCCCGCCTGTTGCTCGCGGACGAGCCCACCGGCAACCTCGACGAGGCGACCGGCGAAGGCATCCACCAGCTGCTCCTCGACTTGAACCGGCGGCTGGGAATCGCCGCCATCGTGGTGACCCACAACCCCCGGCTGGCGGAGAGGATGCCCCGCCGCCTGCGCCTGCACGAGGGGCTGGTGGTGGAGGTGTAGGAGGTCGAAGGGGCGTGTAGTTTGAGCTCAAACTTTACTGCCGGTCGTCCGCTTGCCAGCACGCCCGGGAGTGATGAGAAGAGACCATCTGTTCCATGGACGCGCCCCCGGAGGCCCCCATGTTGGAGAATCAGCAGAAGAAGTCCGGCGCCTGGATAGCGGTCGGCTCGATCGCGGCCGCCGTGGTGGTCGCCGTCGGCGCCTACCTGTGGGTGCGCCGCGCACCTCCTCCGGCGCCCCCGCCCGAGCCCGTCGCGCAGCAGCAGGCGCCCGCGCCGCCCGCGGACGCGAAGCTACCGACCGCGGAAGAGACTGACGCGCGCATCCGGGCCGAGGGGGCCAAGCTGTCCTCGCGGCCCGAGTGGGCGGAGTGGCTCAAGCAGTCCGGCCTCCTGGAGCGCTGGGTGGCCGTGACCGACAACCTCTCGGAAGGCGTGAGCCCCCGCAAGCAGCTGGGCTTCCTGGCCCCGGCGAAGGGGTTCCAAGCCCAGCAGAAGCGGAACCGGACGTACGTCGATCCGCGCAGCTACGCCCGGTACGACACGTTCGCCAACGTGGTGGCCTCGATCGACGCGAAGGGCTTCGCCGCCCTGGTCGGCGACCTCCACCCATTGCTGCAGGCCGCCTATCACGCCCTCGGTTATCCGGGCCGCAACGTCGACACGGCGGCCGCCCAGGCGCTGCAGCGGCTCGTGGCGGCCCCCGTGGTGGAGGGCCCCGTCGAGCTGAAGCTGGGCCAGGGCGCTCTGTACCTCTTCGCCGACGACAAGCTGGAGAAGCAAGGCCCCGTGGAGAAGCACCTTCTCCGCATGGGCCCGCGCAACACGAAGCTCATCCAGGCCAAGGCGAAGGAGATCGCGCAGGCCCTTGAGCTTCCCGCAACCGCCTCCCGCTGAGCCTCTCGAGGAGCGATTCGCGCACGTAAGGACCGCGGCGGGGCCGGGGGTGCGTCCGCAGCGCCAGCGTCGCCCCTGGGGGTCCGAGAAGCGCCAACCTCCGAGACTGGGGCTCCTAATGTCGCTGCGAACGCACCCCCGGCCCCACCGCCGATGCGTCCGGCGTCTCCTTGTCGCCGCTGAAGGCGCCGCGCAATCGCGAGGCTGCCATTGCGGCTGAGGTCTTGCCTGGACGCAGTTCGGCATGGTTCCCGATAGATCTGCCTCATACCGCGGCGACAATGAGACGCCGGACCCATCGGACCGGGCCCCGGGGGTGCGTTCGCAGCGACATGAGCCAGCCCCCCCTCCGACTCGGGTTCGACTCGGACCCCGGGGGCAGCGTTGGCGCTGCGGACGCACCCCCGGGGACGGGCCGGTCATGATCGCGGCAGAGCATCCATAGCGAGGTCTATTTGCGAGCGGTGCTCATCTGGCGCAGCTCGTCTTTGATGATCTTGCCACCCTTCATCACGAACGGGACGGACTCCAACACCCTAACGTCCGTGAGGGGGTCGCCGCGGACGGCGATCAGGTCGGCGTAGCGGCCAGGTTGGAGCGTGCCGACGTCCTGGGAACGGCCGAGGAGGTCGGCGGCGACGGAAGTGGCGCTCCGGATCGCCTGCGCGGGGGTCATGCCGTACTTGACGTAGACGGCGAGCTGCCGGGCGTTGTCGCCGTGGGGATAGACGCCGGCGTCGGTGCCGAACGCCGCCTTGACGCCCGCGCGAATCGCTTTCGCCCAGTTCTGCCGCTGGACCTGCCCGATGGCGCGTTCCTTGTCCACGTACTCCTTCGGGATCCGCAGCTCCTCCGCCTTCCCCAGGATGTAGTCGTCGTTGTAGAGGTCGCCGACCAGCCACGCTCCCCGCTCCTTCAAGAGCCGGATGCCCTCGTCGTCGATGAGCGTTCCGTGCTCGATGGAGTCGACGCCGGCGTTCAGCGCGTCCTTGATGCTCTGCGTCCCGTGTGCGTGCGCGGCGATCCGCCGGCCCGCCCTGTGGGCCTCGAACGCGGCGACCCGCAGCTCCTCGACCGTGAACTGCGGCACTCCGGGCGTGTCGCCGCGGGAGAAGACGCCGCCGCTGGCGGCCACCTTGATGACGTCCACGCCGTGCTGGATCTGGGCTCGAACCACGTGGCGGATCTGGTCGACCCCGTCGGCCTGGGCGAAGTCGCGCTCGGCGGGGAAGATGCTCACCCGCACCTCGGGCGGATAGTTGTTCAGATCGCAGTGGCCGCCGGTGATGCTGATGCACGGTCCCGAGGCGACGATCCGCGGCCCCGGGAGATATCCTTCGTTGACCAGGTCGCGCAGGTCGGCGGCGGCGAAGGGCGGCGAGCCGACGTCGCGCACGGTGGTGAAGCCAGCCTCCAGCGTGCGGCGGGCGTGCACCACGGCCACCATCGACTCCTGCGGCAGCGAGGTCTTGAACTGCCAGATGTCCTCGAAGTGGTCGGCGCGCGAGGTGAGGTGCACATGCACGTCGATGAGCCCCGGCAGCACGGTGGCGGAGGAGAGGTCGATCACTTCGGCCCCGGCCGGCGGCTGCGCGCCCACCGACTTGATGCGCTCGCCCTCGATCTCCAGCACCACGTCGCGCCGGGCGGCGTCGCCGGTGCCGTCGAACAGCCGGCCGGCGCGGACGTAGGACGAGGACGGCCCTGCCGCGAGCAGCAGCGCGAGGAGGAGGGTCATGCGTTGAAGACTAGCAGCTCCTCCACCCGGCCGCGGCCCCCGCCTTTGCAGCTGATGTGCCGCGGCGCCTCGACCACTCGCTGCTCGAAGCCGCGGTACAGCGCGCGGATGCGAGGCGTGGCCGAGTTGGACAGCAAGAAGCGCACGCCGCGCCGATCGAGCGCAGCGCAGCCGGCGGCGAGCCGCTTCTGGTCTTCCCAGGTGAACGCGTCCCGGGTGTAGCTGGTGAAGCTCGAGGTCTCGGAGACGGGATCGTAAGGCGGGTCCAGGTAGACGAAATCGCCCGGCGCGGCGCGCTGCAGGGAGATCTCGAAGGGCGCCCGGAGGATCTGCACGCCGCGCAGCGCCCGGCTGGCCGGCAAGAGGAGCCCCGGATCGTGGAAGGTGGGGTTGCGGTAGCGGCCGAACGGCACGTTGAAGCGGCCCGCGCGGTTCACCCGCCACAGGCCGTTGAAGCAGGTCTTGTTCAGGTAGATGAATCGCGCCGCCCGCTCCGCCGGCCGCAGGCGCGACGGATCGAGCGCCCGCACCGCCTCGAACCGGCTCCGCTCGTAGACGTGGGCGGAGAGCGCGTCGAGCACGCCGTGCACGTCGTCGCGCACCTGCCGCCAGCAGTGGATCAGCTCGCCGTTCGCGTCGCTCAGCACCGCCCGCCGCGGCGCGACCGCGAAGAAGAGCGCCCCTCCGCCGACGAACGGCTCGTGGTACCGGCGCACCGGGCGGGGGACGTGCTTGAGCAGCTCGGGGAGAAGCGAGGTCTTGCCGCCGGCCCACTTGACGAAGGGCGTCGCGGGCACCGGCTCCGCGCCGGGCGGAAGCGTGAGAGCGGTCGAGGGCATTTTTGCGACCCGCGTAGCATCGCCGATCGGGGGCGGCAAAAAAAATCGCAAATCGATCGAAAAGTTGACGATCTACGCTGGTCACTCGTGGCGCAGCGCCACCATCGGATCCACCCGCGCCGCGCGCCGCGCCGGGAGGTAGCAGGCGAGGAGCGCGGTCGCCGCCAGCAGCGCCACGATCCCGAAGAACACCGCGGGATCGGTGGCGCTCACCGAGAAGAGGAGCGAACGCATCAGGCGGGTCAGCGCCAGCGCGCCCGCGACACCGACCGCGAGCCCCGAAGCGGCGAGCGCGAACCCCTGGCGCACCACCAGGGCGAGGACGTCGCGCCGGACGGCGCCGAGCGCCATGCGGATGCCGATCTCCTTGGTGCGCTGCACCACCGCGACGGCCATGACGCCGTAGATGCCGATCGCGGCGAGCAGGACGGCCGCCGCGGCGAACGAGGCGAGCAGCATCGTCTGCAGGCGCGGCTGCGCGACGGAGCGCGCGACCCTCGCTTCGAACGTCGAGACGGCCGCCACCGCCTGATCCGGATCGATCCGTCGCACTTGCTCGCGCACGGGCGCGATCAGCGCCAGCGGATCGCGCTCGGCGCGCACCACCAGGAACAGCGTGAGATCCCCCTCGGCTCCCTGAGCGTACGGAACGTAGACGAGCGGCACGGGCGCCCGATCGAGCGCGGCAGTGTGGACGTCGTCCGCGACGCCGACGATGGTGTGCCGCATCGGGCGCCAATCCGGCGGCACGGTTCCGGCTGGAGCGAGCTCGCGCGGAGCGTTGGTCGAAATTTCCTTGCCGATCGGGTCCTGCCCGGGAAAATCGCGGCGCGCCAGCGCCTGGTTGACGATGGCCACCGGCGGCGCCTGCAGCGTGTCCCGCACGTCGAAGGTCCGGCCGCGCACGCGGATGCCGAGCGTGCGGAAATAGTCGCCGGCCACGACACGGTACTGGATCTGCGGGAGCTCGTCGGCATTGCCAGGCAAGGGCCGGTCCCACAGGACGATGCGCTTGCCCCAGTTGTTGCCCGCGAGCGGCAGGAACGAGACGGCTCCGACCGCGCGTACGCCCGGCAAGGCCCGGACGCCGGCGAGAAGCTCCTCGAAGAACGCCGAAACGCGGGCGGTCGAGGCGGGCGAGAACGCGCGCAGGAGCTTCTCGTCGACGTACTTGTGCGCAGGCAGCGACACTTCGGCGGTGAGCACGCCTTGCGGGTCGAATCCCGGGTCGACATGGAGCAGGCGGTACATGCTCTTCATGAACAGGCCGGCGCCCGCGAGCAGCACGACGGCGAGCGCCACCTCGGCCACGACCAGCGCGCTCGTCAGCCGCCGCCGGCCAGGCGTCGCGGCCGGGGCCGTCTCGTTGAGCGATTCCCGCAGGTCGATGGCGGATCCGTGCAGGGCAGGCGCGATCCCGAACAGGACTCCGGTCAAGAGCGATACGAGGAGCGTGAACGCCAGCACGGAACCGTCCACCCTGACGTTGCGCATGCGCGGCAGCACGTCATATCCCAGCGCATTGATCGCATCCGCCGCCCAGTAGGCGAGGGCCAGCCCGGCGAGGCCGCCGAGGACGGCGAGCAGCACGCTCTCGGTGAGGAGCTGGCGCAGGATCCGTCCGCGACTCGCGCCCAGCGCGACGCGGATGGCGATCTCGCGGCGCCGCGCCGTAGCGCGGACGAGCAGCAGGTTGGCGAGGTTCGCGCAGGCGATGAGGAGGACGAAAGCGACGGCGCCCAGCAGGACCGCCATCGCCGGGCGCAGTTCCCCGAATACCGAGTCCTCCAGAGGCAGGAGGTCGATCCCCAGGTTCCGCGACTCCGGGAATTCCTCGGCGATGCCGCGCCCGATGGCAGCGAGCTCCGCCCGCGCCTGCTCTACCGTCACCCCCGGGCGAAGGCGGCCCACCACGCCCATGAAGTAGTTGTTGTGCGAGTTGAGGTTGTCGCCGGGCTCGAAGGAAAGCGGCAGCAGCAACTCCGTCTCGCTTCCGATCCAGGTGAATCCCGCCGGCAGCACGCCCACGACGGTATACGGCTGCCCGTCGACGGTGAGCGCGCGGCCGATCACGCCCGGATCGGACCCGAAACGGGACCGCCACAGGCCGTTGCCGAGGAGCGCCACGCGATGCGAGCCCCAGCGCTCGTCGTCGAGCGAGAACGCGCGTCCGAGCGCCGGGGCGACTCCGAGGACCCGGAGCGTCTCCGAAGAAGCGACGATGGCGCGCACGCGCTGCGGCTCCTGCGCGCCCGTCACGTTCACCGCCTTGCGGTACATCGCCGCCACCCCAGAGAAAGCGCGGCTCGCCTCCCTCACGCGGTAGAAATCGGGCGGCGAGAATCCGAACTCCGCGTGCGTGTCGCGCTCGACCGTCGCGATCCACATCAGGCGGTCCGCGTCTGGATAGGCGAGCGGCCGGAGCAGCACGGTCCCCGCCACGCTGAACATCGCGCTGTTCGCGCCGATGCCGAGCGCCAGCGCCAGGATCGAGACCGCGGTGAAGCCGGGCGTCTTGAGGAGCATGCGCAGCCCGAGCCGCAGGTCGGCGAGGAGCGTCTCCATGCCGGATCCGCCCCCGCAAACTCCGTGCCGCGCCCGCGGCCGTGGAGCGCCTCGGGGCGGGGAATTGTTGCGACGAATCGGCGTAGGGTGTCCGCCGTTGGGACGGGACCGTCCGCTTCCGGAGCAGATTCCATTGTTCGCCCTCCCGAGTTGTACTAGGGTCCGCCCCTCTACATGCGCCTGGCCTTCCTGCTCGCGACCCTGGGTCTCCTGATCGCGCCGGTTCGGCCAGCCGTGGCCCAGCGTGCGGGTAGCCCACCGACCCGGCGTCGCGAGCCTGCTCCCAAGCCGCCTGCGCCGTCGGCGCAAACGCCCGGGCAAGCCGAAAAGGTCCCGGCGCCGCAGCCGAAAGGCGAGGCGCCCAGCGTCCCCACCGGAATGACCCCCGCCGAGGCCGCGGCGCCGGTGCCGGACACCGGGGTCATCACCAAGATCAACGTCCAGGGCAACCGCAGGGTGGAGGCCGATGCGATCCGCGCCGCGCTGCCCCTCAAGCCGGGCGACACCTTCGACAGGAGGAAGCTGAAGGACGCGCTGCTCGCCGTCTGGAAGACGGGCTACTTCAACGACATCAAGCTGGACGTGTCGGCCGTGCCGCCGCCCGGCACCGGCTACCAGCTCACGGTGCTGGTCAGCGAAAAGCCCGCGGTGCGCGAGATCAAGCTGGAGGGCAACGCGGAGCTCTCGCGCGACGACTTGAAGGAGACCATCGAGGTCAAGCAGTTCCAGATCCTCGACCCCGAGGGCGTGCGCAAGTCGGCGAAGAAGATGCAGGAGAAATACGTCGAGAAGGGCTACTTCCTGGCCGAGGTCAGCTGGCGCCTCGACCCGCTGCCCAACAACGAGGTGAACGTCGTCTTCGTCATCAACGAGCACGCCAAGGTGACGGTGAAGGAGATCCGGTTCGTCGGCACCCACGCCATCTCCACCGCCGAGCTGAAGGGCGCGATGATCACCCAGGAGGGCAGCTTCTGGAGCTTCCTCTCCAGCGCGGGCACCTATCGCGAGGACGCCTTCGCCCGCGACGAGTACGTGCTCCAAGGGCTGTACTACGACCGCGGCTATCTCTACGTGAAGTTCGGAAAGGCGGCGATCGAGCTGTCGCCGGATCGCCGCTTCATCTTCATCACCATCCCCATCGAGGAAGGGGATCCGTACGACATCGGAAAGATCGACCTGAGCGGCGATCTCCTGGAGCCGAAGGAGAAGCTGCTCGCCTTGGTGGAGACCAGGCCCGGCAAGCGCTTCTCCAAGACGATCCTCCAGCGTGACCTGCAGGTGCTGGCGGACGTCTACAAGGACAAGGGATACGCCTACGCCAACGTCACCCCCGACACCGACGTCCACGCCGAAGCGAAGACCGTCGACGTCAACTTCTCCTTCCAGAAAGGGAACCTGGTCACCATCGAGAAGATCGAGATGGTGGGTAATACCAGGACGCGCGACAAGGTCATCCGCCGCGAGATGCGCATCAACGAGGGGGACCTGTACAGCGGGACCGGCATCCGCGTCTCCAAGGCCCGCATCACCGCGCTGGGCTATTTCGACTCGGTCGAGATCAACACCCGCCGCGGCTCCGCCGACGACAAGATGGTGGTCGAAGTGACGGTGAAGGAGAAGCTGACCGGCACCTTCCAGCTGGGATTCGGGTTCGCCGGCGGCGAGAACTTCTTCGGTCAGGCGCAGCTCTCGCAGAACAACCTGTTCGGCTACGGCCACACCGCCACCCTGTCGTTCCAGATCTCCAGCCTGCGGCAGCTGTTCCAGCTGAGCTACCTGGACCCGTACTTCCTCGACACGGCGTGGACCGCGTCCGTCGACCTGTACCGCAGCGAGCTCATCTTCACCGGCTTCGACCGGCAGGCCGTCGGCGGGGCGCTGACCGGCGGCTACGAGATCTTCGAGGACCTCCGCTTCTTCTCCACGTACACCCTGGAAAACGTGGAGGTGATCCCGACCGGCACCAGCACGCTGCAGCTGCGCAACCAGTTCACCGCCGGCCGCACGTCGAGCATCCGCTTCTCCTTCAACTACGACAAGCGCGACAACCGCCTCTTCCCCACCAACGGCCACCTGGAATCGGCCTCCGCCGAGTTCGCCACCTCGCTGCTGGGCAGCCAGAACCTGTTCCAGCGATACCGCTTGATCGAGCGCCGCTACCGGCCGCTCTTCTGGGGGCTGGTGGCCAAGGTGAACTTGTCGCTCGGCTACATCAAGGCCACCGACCCGCTCAACCGGCCGGTCTCCATCAGCGAGAAGTTCTTCGCCGGCGGCATCAATTCGATCCGCGGGTATTCGCTGCGCAGCATCTCGCCCACCAAGAAGATCCTCGCTTCCCGGGACCCGGACGCCGGCCTCCTCGACTACGCGGTGGGCGGGAACAAGGAGCTGATCACCAACTGGGAGATCGAGTTCCCCATCGTGGAATCCGCCGGCATCCGAGGAGTCGTCTTCTACGACATGGGCAACGTGTTCGCGGAGAACGAGAACTTCTTCCACAGCAGCCAGCGGCCCGACGCGAACGGCAATGGCACGCTTCCCCTGGGGCTCTTCCTCAGCACCGGGTTCGGCGTGCGCTGGTTCTCGCCGCTGGGCCCGCTGCGCTTCGAGGTCGGGTTCCCGCTCACGCGGCGCCCGATCGACGACTCCTACCTGTTCGAGTTCACCATCGGGAACTTCTTCTGACCACGCCAAGTTCAACCAGCGGACTTGACGCGCCTCGCCACGTCCTTTTAGCCTTTCCCGCTTTTCGTCCCACTGGAGATCCGTGATGCGCCGCCTCGCCCTGTCGTTCGTGCTTGCCTCCACCGCCTTCGCCACCGCCGCGCGCGCCCAGCAGAAGCTCGCGTACGTCGACGTCCAGCGCGCCATCCAGGAGACCGAGGAGGGGAAAACCGCCCGGGCCCGGCTCAAGGGCGAGTTCGACCAGCGGAAATCCCAAATCGACAAGAAGAGCGCCGACCTGGAGAAGATGCAGCAGGACTACGAGAAGCAGCTGCCGGTGCTGTCGGACGACGCGAAGCGGAAGAAGCAGGAGGAGTTCCAGAAGGCGCTGCTGGATGCGCGAAAGTCGGCCAGCGACCTGCAAGAGGACATGAACCGGCAGGAGCAGCTGGCGATGGCGAACATCCTGCAGCGGCTGCAGCAAGTGGTGGCCGAGATCGCCGAGCGCGAGTCGCTGAGCTTCGTGATGGACAAGGGATCGCTTCTGTACGGGCCGCCGGCGGCCGACATCACCAACGAAGTGGTCCGCCGGTACAACGACCGCTTCGGCGCCGGGGAGAAGCCGGCCGGGAAGTCGCCGCCCAAGACCGCGCAGCCGGCCCCGAAGACCGCGCCTCCGCCTGGGAAGAAGTAGGTGGGGACGGGGGCGCAGCTCTCTCTGGAAGAGCTGGCGCGACGCATCGGTGCCGTGGTGCGAGGCGACGGCTCGCGGCGGGTGCGGGGCGTGGCAAGCCTGGAGGAGGCGGGCTCCGAGGAGATCGCCTTCTTCCACAACGCGCGCTACCGGGCCGAGCTCTCGCGGACGCGGGCGGCGGCGGTCATCGTGGCCGAGGAGGAGACCCAGCTCGTGCCCGGGGCCGCGGCGCGGCTCGTGGCCCCGCAGCCCTACGTCGCCTTCGCCAAGGCCAGCGCGATCTTCCATCCGGAGGAACGGCCGGCCGCGGGCGTGCACCAGACCGCGCACGTTGGAGTGGGAGCCGAGGTGGATCCCACCGCATCGATCGGCGCGGGGTGCGTGATCGGACGGGGCGCCCGGATCGGGCCGCGCTCGGTCCTCCATCCCGGCGCGGCGGTGCTCGACGAGGCCCGGGTCGGGGCGAACTGCGTGCTCTGGACCGGCGCGGTCGTCCGCGAGCGCTGCGTGCTGGGCGACCGGGTGGTGCTGCAGCCGAACGCGGTGGTCGGCTCCGACGGATTCGGCTTCGCCTTCGACCTCGAGGGGGATGACGGCGGCCCCTGCCACCGCAAGGTCCCGCAGGCGGGGATCGCCCGGATCGAGGACGACGTGGAGCTGGGCGCCTGCACTTGCGTCGACCGGGCCACGCTGGGGGAGACGGTGGTGGGACGCGGGACCAAGGTCGACAACCTGGTGCAGATCGGACACAACGTTCGCATCGGCCCGCTCTCGCTGATCGTCGCCCAGGTGGGCATCTCCGGATCGACCGAGATCGGCGCGGGCGTGGTGCTGGCAGGCCAGGTCGGCATCGTCGGACACGTGAAGATCGGCGACGGGGCGCGGATCGGAGCGCAGGCGGGCGTCTCCAACAGCGTGCCGGAAGGCGAAACGTACACCGGCTACCCGGCCATGCCGCATCGCGAATGGCTGCGCACGATGGCCGCGCTGCCCCGGGTGCCGGACCTGGTCAAGCAGGTGCGGAAGCTGGAGGCTCGCCTGGCCGAGTTGGAGCGATCCGGACGACCGAAGTAGGCTCACCCGCTCGTTGCCGCCGGATCGGCCGTGGGGTACGTTCCCGCACTTTCGGGAGGCTCGCGTGGAAGGCCCCGTGCTCGACATCGCGAAGATCCTGGCGGCGCTGCCGCACCGGTACCCGTTCCTCCTCGTCGACCGCGTGCTCCAGGTGGTGAAGGGCGAGCGCATCCACGCCTACAAGAACGTCACCTACAACGAGCACTTCTTCCAGGGCCACTTTCCCGGAAACCCCGTGATGCCCGGCGTGCTCCAGCTCGAGGCGATGGCGCAGGCCGGCGCGCTGCTCGCGCACGAGAGCGCTCCCTTCGATCCGGCGCAGAAAGTCATCTTGCTGCTCGCGTTCGACGAGGTGAAGTTCCGCCGGGTGGTCTCGCCGGGGGACCGGCTGGACCTCTTCGTGACCATCGAGCGCCAGAAAGGGTCCTTCTGGCGATTGGCGGGGCAGGCCAAGGTGGGCGGCCAGCTGGCCAGCGAGGCGGAGATCATGGCCACCATCGCCGATCGCAAGGAGCAGAAGTGATCCACCCGACCGCGGTCGTCGATCGGCATGCCGAGTTGGACTCCACCGCCGAGGTCGGGCCGTGCGCGGTGATCGGACCGAAGGTGAAGATCGGGCCGCGAACCCGGGTCGGGCCCCATGCCGTGATCGAGGGCGACACCACCATCGGCGCCGACAACATCGTCTTCCAGTTCGCCTCGGTGGGAGCGATTCCACAAGACCTCAAGTATACGGGCGAGCCCACCCGCCTGGTGATCGGCGACTCGAATCGGATCCGGGAGTTCGCCACGGTCCACATCGGCACGGCGGCCGGCGGGGGCGTCACCCGGATCGGGAACGGCTGCCTGCTGATGGCCAACAGCCACGTGGCGCACGACGTGCAGCTCGGCGACGGGTGCATCCTGGCGAACAGCACCGCGCTGGCGGGTCACGTGGTGGTCGAGGACCGGGTCATCTTCGGCGGGCTCTCCGCCGTGCACCAGTTCACCCGCATCGGCCGGCTCGCTTTCGTCTCCGGCGGAGCGATGGTCACCCAGGACGTGCCTCCGTACGTGACCGTCCAGGGCGACCGCGCCGAGGTGGTGGGGCTCAACACGGTGGGGCTGACCCGCGCGCACTTCGACGAGCACGCCATGGCGCGGGTGAAGGGAGCCTACAAGATCGTCTTCCGCAGCAAGATGGGGCTGCGGGAGGCGGTCGCGCACGTGAAGGCGGAGTTCGGCGGCAACGCCGAGATCGACCACTTCGTCGCCTTCCTGGAAGGTTCGCAACGAGGGATCGCGCGCTGATGGAGCCCATCGGGCTGGTCGCCGGCTCGGGCCGGTTCCCGGTCCTCTTCGCGCAGGCCGCCGCTGCCGCGGGGCGGACCGTGGTCGCGGTGGGGCATGAAGGCGAGACCGACCCGGGATTGGAGCAGGAGGTCTCCCGGTTCGCCTGGGTCAAGCTGGGTCAGCTCGGCCGCATCGCCGAGGCGTTGCGCGAGGGCGGCTGCCGCGAGACGGTCTTCTGCGGAGGCCTGCGCAAAGTGCGGCTGCTCGACCTGCGCCCCGACTGGCTGGGCGTCAAGGTGCTGGCGGGCATGCGCAGCTTCGGCGACGACGCGGCCCTGCGGGCCATCGCCGACGCGCTCGAACGCGAAGGCGTGCGGGTCGTGTCCGCCTTGCCACTCGTCCCCAGCCTGCTGGCGCCGGCGGGCCCTTTGGGGCGCCGGCGCTTCACGGACGAGCAGCGGGTCGACGCGGGCGTGGGTTTCGCGGTGGCCCGCTCGCTCGGGGCGCTCGACGTGGGCCAGACCGTGGTGGTGAAGCGCGGAGTGGTGCTGGCGGTCGAGGCAATCGAGGGTACCGACACCTGCATCGCCCGCGGAGGAGCGCTGGCGGAAGGCGCCGTGGTGGTGAAGGCATTCAAACCGCAGCAGGATCCGCGGTTCGACGTTCCCGCCGTGGGTCCCGAGACGGTGGCGGCGATGCGGGCCGCGCGGTGCGCGGCGCTCGCGGTCGAGGCAGACAAGGCGGTGGTGCTGGATCGGGACGCGCTCGTCTCTGCGGCGGACGAAGCAGGGATCGCCGTGGAGGGAGTGTAGTGCCGGCGGGTGGGCCCGCGGGGGCGACCTGCCTGCCGCGGCCCGCGGCCGTATGAGCGACGAGCTGCTGATCGTGGCGGTCGAGGCCAGCGCCGACCTGCACGGCGCCGCCGTGCTGCGCGAGCTGCGCGCCCTGCGCCCGGGGCTGCGCGCGTTCGGAGCGGGCGGCCCCCTCTTGCGCGCCGGAGGGTGCGAGACGCTGGTGCGCGCCGAAGATCTCTCCGTGATGGGGATCGCCGAAGTGCTTCCGGCGCTTCCACGCATCTTCCGGGCGCTGCGCACGCTGCGCCGGGCAGCGGAAGAGCGCCGCCCCCGGGGGGCGCTCTTGATCGACAGCCCCGACTTCAACCTGCGCATGGCGCGAAAGCTGTGCCGCCTGGGCATCCCGGTGGCGTATTTCATCGGCCCGTCCGTCTGGGCCTGGCGGACCTGGCGGGTGCGTCAGATCGCGCGCGACGTGGCCCGCATGCTGGTGATCCTGCCGTTCGAGGCGGAGTTCTACGCCCGCCACGGCGTGAACGCCGTCTATGTGGGCAACCCGCTCGCGGACGGCTTCCGCCGTCTCCTCACTCCTTCGACCTCTCCCTCGACCTCCTCCTCGACCTCGACCTCTCCCCCGACCTCCCGGGATCTTCGCCGCCGGCTCGGCCTCCACCCTGACCATCCCCTCCTGGCCCTCCTTCCCGGCTCCCGCCGCCAGGAAGTCCGCCGCATCTGGCCCGCGCTCCTCGCCGCGGCGCGGCTCTTGCGCCAGCGCATCCCGGAAATCCAGCTCGTGGTCCCGGTGGCGCCCACCGTCCAGCGCGACTGGCTGCGGACCGACTTTCCCGTGACCTTCGTGGAAGGGCGCGCACCCGAAGTGCTGGCCGCCGCCGATGCGGCGGTGGTCGCCTCCGGCACCGCCACGCTGGAGGCGGCGCTGGCGCAAGTGCCCACGGTGGTCGTCTACCGGCTCTCGTGGCTCAGCTGGATCGTCGCCCGCTTGCTGGTGCGCGTCCCGTTCGCGTCGCTGGTGAACCTGCTCGCCGGCCGCCGCCTGGTCCCCGAGCTGCTCCAAGGCGACTGTACGGGCCCGCGCATCGCGCAGAGCGCGGCCCCGCTGCTCGCAGCGGGCCAGGCGCGCGAGGCGCAGCTCGAAGGAATGCGCGGCATCCGCGCCGGCCTTGCTCCGGCCGGCTCCCCGGGAGCCGCGCGACGGGCCGCCGAGGAAGTCGCGGCGCTGTTGGGAGGTCCGCGGTGAGCAACGCCGCCCGCGCCTGCGTCGTGCTCCCCACCTACGACGAACGCGAGAACGTCGCCGCCATCGTCCCCGCGATCCTGGCCGCCTCGCCGGAGCTGGACGTGCTGGTCGTGGACGACGGCTCCCCGGACGGTACGGGAGCGCTCGCGCAGGAGCTGGCCGAGCGCGAGCCGCGGGTGCGCGTCCTCCATCGCCAGCGCAAGGAAGGGTTGGGCCGCGCTTACCTGGCCGGCTTCGAAGTGACGCTGGGCGCCGGGTACGGGCGCGTCCTGGAGATGGACGCGGACTTCTCCCACGACCCCAGCCGGTTGCCGGCCCTGCTTGCCGCCTCGCGCGACGCCGACCTGGTGCTGGGGAGCCGCTATGTCCCGGGCGGCGGGACCCGGAATTGGGGCCTGGGCCGGCGGCTGCTCTCGCGGGGCGGCAGCCTCTACGCGCGGCTCATCCTGGGCGTCCGCGTGCGCGACCTGACCGGCGGCTTCAAGTGCTTCCGCCGGGAGGTGCTGGAGCGGATCGATCTGCGCAGCGTCACCAGCGCCGGCTACGCCTTCCAGATCGAGCTGACCTATCGGGCCCTGCGCGCCGGCTTCCGCGTGGTGGAAGTCCCCATCGTCTTCGCCGACCGCCGCGTCGGCCAGAGCAAGATGTCCCGTGCCATCGTCCTCGAAGCGCTCGGCAAGGTCTGGCTGATGCGCGCCGCCGGGTGGCGGCCGCAAGGCTGATCGGATCGCTCATTCCACATTCGAGGACTACCAACCGTGGATCTCCGTTGCTTTACAGAGAGGTTGTCGACCGCGGCCTGAGAAAATTTCGGATGCGCAACGATTCAACTCGTCCCCGGGCTCATGATCCATCACTTCTCACTCGTGCGTTCGATATAGCGTTGGCCATTCGATTTGACGCGGTGCGGCCCGTCTTGAGACGAGTTACCGATCGAGCACGCACGATTCGCGGAGGAGCGCCCGCATCGGACAACTTACGTATGCTGGCTGTTTTCGGTTGACGAGTCTGCGCGCTGCTCTGCCAACGTGTTGCCGAGTGGCGGCGGAAACGCCCTTTTCGGCGCCCTGGCGCGCCTCCAGAGCCTCCGTTTCGCACGCGTCCTCCTCCAGCGCCCACTTGGTGCTCTGCTCGCGTGCAGCGCCTCCGCAGAGCGCCGGAAAACAGCGTGCTACGACACGGGCATGATGAATTCACCCACCGCGGTCCAGTCGCTGAGTTCCTCGCAACTCCTCTCCGCCACACGAGAGCTCGTGCAGAAGGACCGAGGCACGGAGGCGGACCTACTCGAGCACCTGGGCGAGATCGACGAACGCAGGCTTTACCTCGATGGTCCGTTTCCCTCGATGTTCGCCTTCTGCGTCGGCGAGTACGGGTTCTCGGAGGATGTCGCCTATCAGCGGATCGCCGTCGCGCGCGCCGCGCGACGCCTGCCGGCCATCTTGGAAGCGATCCGCTCGGGCCGCGTACACATGACCGGGTTGCGACTTCTCGCGCCCCATCTGAATACGGAGAACGTCGCCGCGGTGTTGGCCGAAGCGAGGGGTAAGTCCACGCGCCAGATCGAAGAACTGGTCGCGCGACTCTCGCCCCAGCCGCGCGTCCCGACGGTCATCCGCAAGGTGCCGGCCCCGATGGCTCCCGAGAAGCCGCCGCCAGCCTTGTTTGGATCTGGGGGGACGGCAGTGTCGCACGACTCATCGCCCGCAACCGTGTGGGGACCGGCACCCGCATCGGCTGCCGTCTCGCCAGGCGACAAGCGCCGGGCCGTGATCCAGCCGCTCGCGGAGGAGACCTTCAAGTTCCAGTTCACCGCGAGCCGTGCCTGTCGCGACAAGCTTCGCCAGGCACAGGATCTGTTGCGCCATCGGGTCCCGGACGGAGACGTCGGAACGATCGTCGAAAGGGCGCTCGAGGTGCTCATCGAGCGCGTGACGAAGGAGCGGTTTGCGGAAGCTCGCAAGCCGCGAAAGACTGCGACTGAAGGAGAAGCCTCTTCGGGTTCGCGTCACATTCCCAGTGCCATCAAG
>DATFTN010000041.1:0-2856 GCA_035261845.1 Myxococcales bacterium
ACAGAAGGAAGCCGGCGCCGAAGGGAACCTGTTGCGGCACGATCGTCGCGCCGATGCGCGCGGCAGGCGGCGTCGGAGCGGAGTCCGCCGTGGCGAGCGCGAAATACTGCTGCCAGCCGACCGGCGTTCCGCCGGCGGCGCCAACCGGCGCGTCCGTCGGCGCGGAGGGTGTGCCTCCCGCGGCCGTGTGGTAGTCGAGGTAGCCGATGGAGCTGTAGGAGTTGGAGAACTGCACGCCCCCGTCGGGGAGCAGCGTGTCGCTCGCGACGAACTGCGCCGGGACGCCTCCGTCGAGGCCGGGGCCGTTCGCGATCCAGGTGGCAGGAGGATAGAGCGAATCGCTGAGAGTGCCGACGTCGAAAACGGCGGCGGCGTTGGTGGTCCCAGCGACTTCCCTTCCGGCGAAGCTCAGCTCCACCTGCTCGGGATAACCGGTCACCGGGACCGTGTGGCCGCTGTCGTCCTGCACGCGGAGCGACACCTGCGCCGTCGCCTGCGGGAGTTGGAACTCGAGGACCGAGCCATCCGCGGCGACGGGCGAGTCGGCGAGATCGCGGCCGCCCTGGCTCGCGACCAGCCGCACGCCGACGAAATCCGGAGTCGACGTCACCGCTCCGAGGTTCGCCAGGATCGTCGTCCGGGTGCTGCCGTCGGCGCTGGGGCGCTTCGAGAGCAGGAACTTGGTCGCGTCGGCGGCCAGCGTCCGCGGCGTCGGAGCGCCGCTCACGCACTTGAAGGTCCCCGCGGAGGAGGCGGTGCCCAGGTCGCAGTGATAGTCGCCCGGACACTCCGCGGAGCTGCTGCAGGCGAACGTGGAAGCATCGGGTCCCTTGCAGCCCGCGAGGGTCGCGAGCGCGGCGGCGAGCGACGCGAGCTGAAGCGTGCGAAGCAGGCGGTGGTCGTTGAAACGGCGCATCTGTTGCGGCCCCCGTGTAGAGACGTGCGGTGACTTGCTGAAAGTGGAGGAAGGCGAATCCGGCACCTAGAACCTGCCCTGCACGGCGACCCCGTCGCCCGTTGGCAGGAAGTACAGCAGGCCCGCGCCGACGGCCGCCGCGGCGCCCGCCCCGAGGAAGAGCGCCCCGAGCGTGCGGCTCGACTTGGCGGTGGAGGAGAGGTCGTCGATGGTGGACTGCGGATGAGGACGCGCCGTCAGCTCGTCCTCGTACTTGGACGCTCTGGAGGTGAACACCAGGCCTCCGCCGATGAACAACGCGGCCGCGCCGGCGGTAATGTACGCGTACGTGCGATCCTTCCCACGCGACGGCGCCGCGGTGGCGCCGGCAGTCGCCAGCGGCGGGAGGGCCGTTCTCGTCGAAGCAGGCGCGGCCTGGGGCGGGGTCTGCGCCGCCTGTGTGCTCGCTGGCGGCTTCAGCGCTTCCGCGACGGCCGACCTCTCCGGCGTCTGGGGCGCGCCCGCTTGGGGAGCGGCGATCGGCGGTGGCGCCAGTGCCGTGGCACCGCCGGTCACTGGCGGAGTCTGCGCGATCCCCTTGGGAGGCCCGTCCTTCGCGCGCCGCTCCTTCGCCTGCAGCTCCTCGATCTCGCGGATCGCCTTCTCGATCACCGTGCGGTTCTTGGGATCGTCCATCTCGCGCAGGTAGCTCTTGTAGAACTGCTTGGCCTTCTCGTACTGCCCTGCCTGCCGGTAGCTCTGCGCGATGTTGTAGAGCAGCGGGGCCAGGGGCCGGATGCGGTAGACGAGGATGTACTCCTCGGCGGCCTTCTCGTACTCGCCCAGGTCGTAGTGCACCTTGGCCCGCGCGGCGTGCGCCTTCGCCTCCTCGAGGGAGGCGTCCTGCGCGCGCAGCGGCAGAGCGAACAGTGCGAGGATCCCGAAGACGAGCGTCAGACGCAGCATGAACCCCCCACAGAGATCTAGAAGTCAATCTTGATGGTCTCTTCGCTGCCCTGGTCCACTTTTTTGTCTTTCTTCGCCTTGCGCCCCGTCGGCGCCGGGGTGGCGGCCAGGACCTTCGGCTCGGCCACGAGCTTCGCCTGCACCGTCTGCGAGGCGTCGGCGAACACGTCGCTGACTTGCGGATTCGGCAGGTAGCCCGCCTTGCGGAACTCGACGTGTACCTTGGTGTTCTTCGGCACGTCGAAGTTGAAGGGGGCGACGCCTTGCTTCTTGCCGCCGTTCCAGCTCGCCTCGACGTCGGCCCCGCCCGGATCCGACCAGACGAAGAGCGTCACGTTCTGCGCGATCTCGGGCGGCCTGGCGCTCTCCGCCGCGCGCGCGGCGGCGGCTTGCCTCTCCGCTTCGCGCTGCGTGCGCTCGGCCTCGTGCCGCATCGTCTCCCCGAACTGCCTGCGCGAGTCCCACACCATGTACCCGATGCCGGCCAGCGCCAGCGTCAGCACCACCACCACGCCGGCAATCAGCGGCAGGTGCGAGCGCTCGGGGGCGCGCTCCAGCACGGCCACCGGCGGCGAGGTGGGCCGAGCCGGCGTGGCGAGCTGCTGGCGCGCGGGATTGGGGGCGGGCGTGGGCCGCGCGGGCTTTCGCGTCAGCGGGCGAGGCGCAGGGGTCTGCTGCGGCAACCCCGGGTTGGAGCGCGACATCGCCATCTCGTCGGCGGTGGCGATCGGCAGCTCGTGTCCGATGCCCAGGTGATCCATGCAGCCGCCGATGGCCTGCCGCAGCTGCTCCATGTTCTGGTAGCGGTCCTCCTGCTTCTTGGCCAGGCACTTGAGGACGATCGCGGACCACTCCTGGGGCAGCAGCGGGTTGAGCGTGACGGGGTCGGGCGGCGGCAGCTGGAGATGGCCGATCAGCACCTCGCCGAAGCTCTGCCCCGGGAAGGGGAGCTTGCCGGTCGCCAGCTGGAAGAGGATCACGCCCAGCGAGTAGAC
>DATFTN010000042.1:0-14205 GCA_035261845.1 Myxococcales bacterium
GGAGCTGGAGGGAGGCCGCGTTGCCGATGCGCACCGGACGCGAGCCCTCGTACCCGGGCAGCCAGTCCAGCTCCAGCTCGGGCAGGCGCCGCTCCCCGCCGAGGCCGTACATGATCTGGATCTGCGCCGGCGAGCCGGCCACGGCGCGCAGGAGCCAGTCGCGCCAGGCGCGCGCCTCTTCCTGGTACCCGGCGGTCATGAGCGCGTAGAGCGTGAGCGTGGCGTCGCGCAGCCAGCAATAGCGGTAGTCCCAATTGCGTTCGGCCGCCCAGTTTCTCCGGCAGCGAAGTGGTCGCCGCCGCCGCGATGCCGCCGGTCGGCTCGTAGGTGAGCGCCTTGAGCGTCATCAGGGACCGCTGGACCATCTCGCGATACGGCCCCGCTGGCCCGCAGAGCTTCGTCCACTTGCGCCAGCCTGCCTCCGTCTCTTTCAGCGCCGGCTCGGCCTCGACCGGGGCCGGCGCGGGCAAGTGCGAGGGCCACCAGGTGAGCACGAACGGCACCCGGTCCCCTTCGCCCACGGTGAAGTCCGCCACCGTCTTGAGGTCCGCGCCGCGCGTCCTGACCGGCGTGTGCAGCCGCAGGCAATCGGGGCCCGCCACCGAGCTGATGCCGCCGTCGATGCGCTGCACCCACGGGACGACCGAGCCGTACCCGAAGCGGATGATCAGCTCCATCCGCATGGGCACCCGGCCGCGGTTTCCGACCACGATGCGGAGCACGTCGGTGCCCTCGCCACGGATGGGCATCATGTCGAGGACGGTGGCGCTGCCCTCCCCGGTCTCGAACTCGGTCTCCAGGATGAGCGTGCCTTCGCGGTAGCGGCGGCGCACCCGCTTCACTCCCCCGGCTGGGGCCAATCGCCAGCGGCCGTTGTCCGGCGTTCCGAGCAGCGCGGCGAACAGCGCATCCGAGTCGAAGCGCGGGAGGCAGAGCCAGTCGATCGAGCCGTCTTTCGCGACCAGCGCCAGGCTGCGGCAGTCGGCGATGACGGCGTAATCCTCGATGCGCGACGGCACCCCATCAACCTAAGCGGCCGCCTGCTCGCGCGCACCTGCCCTGGCACCGCATGCGGACTGACGGGCCGATCTGGACCCGGGGTGCGCCGAGGAATAAGCTAGGTAGTTCGCCTTGGGGCGAACAGCATCGGATTGGGTGCCCAAGGAGGACATCCGATGGCCACGAACTCCAGCATCGAACGACTGGCAGCGCGGCTCGGTATCGGGAGCGGATCCCGTCAGATCGGTCGCACCACCCTGGTGCGGCTCTGCGCGTACTACGGCGTAGTCCTGGTGGTCGTCGCCGGATTCATCATCCTGACCGACAACATGAAGGGGCTGCGGCTCACCGATGCGAGGGCCGGCGAGCCAGCCGTTTCAGCCGCCCTCGCTACGGATACGGCGCCCGGCTTGACGGAGTTGACGGGAAGCCTGTGGGCGCCTCTGTTCCGATCGCTCCCGCCGCTCGGGACGGGCGCGATGGCGGTGATCGCTGCCTTCCTGCTCGCGTTGCCGGTGGCCTTTACCTACGTGCGCACGCGCAACAGCCTCAGGTACGACCAGTCGGTGGTGCAGACCGTGATCATGCTTCCGGTGGTGGTCACGGCGATCCTCCTCGTGGTGGAGAACAGCCTCGCGTTGGCCTTCAGCCTGGCCGGGATCGTCGCCGCGGTCCGGTTCCGGAACAACCTGAAGGACAGCCGCGATGCCGTGTACATCTTCGCGGCCGTCGGAATCGGCTTTGCCTCCGGCGTCGGCGCGCTGGCCATCGCTGCGTTCCTGTCGACTTTCTTCTGCGTGCTGGAGCTCCTGCTCTGGAAGCTGGATCTCGCGGCGGACCACGAGCACACGTTTGGCCTGCTCTGCCTGCCCGCGCGCCGGAACGATGAACCCCTCGCCCTGCCCGGCCCCGTGGTCGAGGCGGCCCCGACCAGCGGCGACGCGTCGATCGCGACTCCCTCCGCCGACACCGGCCTGCTCGCCCTCGGCGGCGGGAAACCGGTGCCGGGCAATGGAGGAGCGAAGAGACCGGCCGAGAGGCTTCTCGTCTACTGCACCGATCCGGAGAAGGCCCGCCAGCTGGCCGACGCCATCCTCCGGGAGATGGCGAAGCGCTACAAGCTGAAGAAAACGAGGAACGGCGGCAACGACCGGTACGTGCTCGAGTACCGCGTGCGGACGCGAAAGAAGGCGCCGGCCGCCGCCATCATCGAACGGCTTCACGCCGAGGGCGTGCCGCACGTCGTCGCAGCCGAGGTCGTCGCGGAAGACGAAGCTCCTGGGAACACCGATCCTGAGGAAGCCTGAAAGACGGAGCGCCCGATGGGCAGGCTGGTGATCCCCGTTTCCGCGCACGACCACGCGCTGGGCCCGGTGGATGCAACCCTCACGCTGCTCCAATACGGGGACCTTCAATGCCCGCACTGCGCGCTGGTCTACGCGCGCGTGACCGAAATTGCGCATGAGCTGCGCGACTCGCTCCGGTTCGCCTTCCGGCATTTTCCCCTCGCGGAGGTCCATCCGCAGGCCCAGCGCGCTGCTGAAGCCGCCGAAGCGGCGGCGAGCCAGGGGCGGTTCTGGGAGATGGTGTCCCTCCTGTACGCGAATCAAGAGCATCTGGATGACGATTCGCTGGTCCGCTACGCGAAGAAGGCCGATCTCCAAACCCGGCGGTTCAAGAAGGAGTTGAGCTCGGGCGTCCATGCGGCGCGCGTGCGATCGGACTTCCTGGGCGGTGTTCGCAGCGGAGTGGAAGGCGCGCCGACGATCTTCATCAATGACGAGCGATACCAAGGAACGTTCGAGTTCGACGCCCTGGTCGGGGCGTTGTTGAAGGTGTCCCGGGGCGGCTCTGCCCTCGGGCCGGCTGATCCATCACCGGACTTGCGGGGGCGGCGTACCTAGCCGGTGATCCGGACCGCGATCTGCTCGACGCCGTCCACGCCGCCGTGCAGCTCGTCGCCGCGCTGCAGGAATCCCACGCCGGCCGGGGTGCCGGTGAAGACCAGGTCGCCCGGCTGCAGGACGTACAGCTGCGAGAGATAGGCGACGATGTCCGGCACGGGCCAGATCATCTGCTTCAGGTCGCCTTGCTGGCGCACCTCGCCGTTCACCTCCAGCCAGATCCTTCCGGAGCCAGGGTGGCCGATCTCGGAAGCCGGGCGGATGGCGCTGACCGGCGCCGACTTGTCGAACGCCTTGCCCGGCTCCCAGGGGCGTCCTTTCTCCTTGGCGGCGGCCTGCAGATCGCGGCGCGTCAGATCGAGGCCGACCGCATAGCCGAAGACGTGCTCGAGGGCGGACTCGCGCTGCACGCCGGCTCCGCGCTTCCCGATCGCCACCACCAGCTCCATCTCGTACGCCAGCTTCTGCGTGAGCGGCGGGTAGGGGACGTCGCCGCCCTGCGGCACGATCGCGTCGGGCGGCTTGGCGAAGAAGAAGGGCGGCTCGCGGTCGGGGTCGCCGCCCATCTCGCGGGCGTGCTCGGCGTAGTTGCGTCCCACGCAGTGGATGCGCCGGACCGGGAACACGGCGTCGGTGCCGCGCACGGGCAGCGCGGGCAGGTCCCAGGAAGGGATCACGTAGCGGGCCATCAGGCGACGACCTCCTCGCGCCAGAGCCCCAGCGCCTTCTGCACGGGGCGGTCGGAGAAGCTGAACAGCACGGCGTCCTCGCTCGTCTGGTGCGAAACCGTGCTCCAGGACGGCGCGACGAAGACGTCCCGCGGTCCCCACTCGAAGGTCTGGTCGCCGACGACGCTGCGGCCGCCTCCCTCCACCACCGCGTACACGGTGCCGTCCGTCGACCGGTACGGCTTGCCGCGGAATCCGGCGGGGAGGAGCTGGATGAACGCGGCGATGGTGGGCATCGGGTAGCCGCCGGTCGCGGGATTCGCGTACTGCATCTTCGCCCCGTGACACGGGTGGATCGGCCCGTTCC
This sequence comes from Myxococcales bacterium, assembly GCA_035261845.1. Taxonomy (GTDB): domain Bacteria; phylum Myxococcota; class Myxococcia; order Myxococcales; family 40CM-4-68-19; genus VBKO01. The sequence goes on from DATFTN010000042.1 coordinate 3,939, forward strand.
GGCGCAGCTGCCCGAGCGCCTCGCGCGTCCGGTCGTACGGATAGCTGAAGACGGGCGTGGTGCCGGACGCAGGGGCGTACTCGAGCGGGAGCAGGTTCGACCCGTACCGCGCCAGCGAGTCCCGTTCCGGCCTCTTGACCGGCTGCACCTCCTCCGGATGGCGCTCGGCGAATCCCGCGTCGAAGAACGCGACGATGGGGATGTCGAGGCCGTCGAGCCAGATGACCGGCTCGCTGCCCGGATTGCCGTGGTCGTGGAAGGTCCAGGAGGGCGTGAGGATGAAGTCGCCCGGTCGCATCGTCGCCCGTTCGCCGTCGACCGCCGTGTAGGCGCCGCTGCCTTCCAGGACGAAGCGCAGGGCGGACTGGGCATGGCGGTGGCTGGGCGCGACTTCTCCCGGCAGGAGGAGCTGCAGGCCCGCGTACAGGGAGTGCGTGGTCGCCGAGGCGCCGCGGAGACCGGGGTTCTCCAGCACCAGCACGCGCCGCTCCGCCTCCTTGGCGGTGATCAGCTTGCCTGCCTCCATCAGGTGCGCGCGCGCCGCCTGGTAGCGCCAGAGCGCCGGCACGCAGGGGGTGCGCGGGCTGGGCGGGACCAACTCGCCCAGCACCTCCCACAGGGGCGTCAGGTTCTGCGACTCGATGCGCCGGTAGAAAGCCTCGCGTTCCGGAGTGCGTTTGGGAGCCGTGAACATCAGTGCACCACCGCGACGGCCTGCTCCGCCTCCGCGGAGCGGCGCAGGAAGGAGACGAGCAGGGAAGCGACCGAGGCGATCAGCACCGGAACGGCGGCCACCAGGAAGATCTGACGCATCGGCCAGTGCAGTGACAAGAGCAGGCCGCCGATCGCCGGACCGATGATCGAGCCGATCCGTCCGATGCCGAGGGCCCAACCAACTCCCGTCGACCGGATGGGCGTCGGGTACGAATTGGCCGTGAGCGCGTTGGCGCCGATCTGCCCGCCCACCACGCAGAAGCCCGCCCCGAAAACGGTGAGCACCAGGGGAACGATCGAGACCCCCACCGTGCCGATGAGGAGAACGAACGCGCTGGCCGCGAGGTACGTCAGAGCGAGCATCACGAACGGCGAGAAGCGGTCGAACAGCTGTCCCAGGAGCAGCGCACCGATCATTCCACCCACCTGGTAGGTGGCGGTGATCAGCGCCGCGTCGCTCACCGGGACCCCTGCATCGTGGATGATGGTCGGCAGCCAGCTGGTGAGGAAGTACAGGTCGAGCAGGCTCATGAAGAACACTACCCAGACGAGCAAGGTGAACGGACGCCGGCCTTCGGCGAAGAGCTGCCGCACGACGAAACCCTTCGCCTTGTGCTCCTCCACCGTGAACGAGGCGTCTGGGGGAACCATCGCCGCGGGATCGATCCGGTGCAGGATGGAGGCGACCCTCTCGCCCTTCTCGCCCTGCACCACCAGGTAGCGAATCGACTCGGGCAAGAGCGCCAGGAGGAAAGGAAGCAGGAGGCACGGTGCGATGCCTCCCAGGACGAACACCGACTTCCAGCCGAAATGCGCGATCAGGCTGGCGGCGGCGACTCCGCCCAACGCGGCGCCCAGCGAGAACCCGCAGAACATGATCATCACGGTGGTCGCGCGAATGCGCTTGGGCGCGTACTCGGTGGTGAGGGCGATCGCATTCGGCATCGCGCCGCCGAGCCCCAGCCCGGTCACGAAACGCAGGATCGTCAGCGACTTCACCGAATCGGCGGTCACCGTAAGGAGAGCCATCACGCCGAAAAACAGGGTGCAGAAGACCAGCACCGGCTTGCGGCCGATGCGGTCGGCGATGGGGCCGAAGGCGAGCGCGCCCAGCATCAGGCCGAAGAGCCCGGCGGAGAACACGGGCGTCAGCGCGGCCCGGTCGACGTGCCACGAGCGCACGATCGCCGGCGCGACGTAGCCGATGGCCTGGGTGTCGAATCCGTCGATCAGAACGATCAGCGCGCAAAGCGCGGTGACCAGGACCTGGAACCCGCCCAGCCTGCGCGAGTCGATGAGAGCTTGCACGTCGACAGTCGCCATCATCTGCCTCCGCCCGGCTCGGCGAGAGATTCGCGATCATATCCGGCTACGCGCTTGTACCCGTCCGAGATCGCCTTCAGCTCCTCGAGGCCGATCACGTCCTCGATCCGGTCGAACGGCCGGTCGCCGGTGCGGACGAAGACCTCGCGGAGGATCGCGTCGGGCGGGTTCTTCCTGCTCATGCGCACCACGTTGGCGGTGGCCTCCAGCCGCTTCGACTCGTACGCCTGCAGGGCCTCCGCCGGATCGCGGTGCTGGAGGAGCGCATCGGCGAGCGCCCGCGCGTCGAGGATCGCCTGGCCGGCGCCGTTGGACCCGCGGGGCACCATCGGATGCGCCGCGTCCCCCAGCAGCGTGACCCGGCCCTGCGTCCACCAGGGCAGCGGGTCCTGGTCCACCATGGGGAACTCCAGGACGCACTCCGCGGCCCGGACGAACGCCGGCACGTCGAGCCAATCGAACTGCCACGCCTCGAAAGCGCCGAGGAAGTCGCTCGAGCTGCCGCGCCGGTTCCAGTCGCGCTGCTGGTGGCGCGGCGTCTCGATCTCGGCCACCCAGTTGACCAGCTGCCGCCCTTCCCCGTCGATGCGCTCCCGGATCGGGTAGATGACCATCTTGCCGCACTTGAGCCAGCCCGCGCGCACCATGCTCGCGCCGGAGAGGAACGGCGGCCAGCGCGTCACTCCGCGCCACATGTTCACTCCGGAATAGAGCGGCTCGCCTTCCTGGGGGTGGAGCTGCTTGCGGATGACCGAGTGGATCCCGTCGCAGGCGACCACCACGGCTCCGCGCTGGGGTGGCAGCTCCTCTCCGCCGACGCTGTCGCGGAAGAAGGCCGCGGCGCCGCTTGCATCGTGCTCGAACCGGACGCACTTCCAGCCGGCCCTGACGCGGTCGTCGCCCAGCCGCCGGCGGACGGCGTCGAGCAGCACCAGCTGCAGCTCGCCGCGGTGGACGGAGTACTGCGGCCAGTCGTATCCGGCCGCCCGGCCGAGCGGCTCGCGGTAGATGAGCTGGCCAAACCGATTGAAGAAGACGGCCTCCCGGGTCTCCACCGCGACGCGCGCAAGCTCGGCCTCGAGCCCGAGCCGGGCCAGCTCCTTGGTCGCGTGAGGCAGGATGTTGATGCCCACGCCGATCGGTTTGATCCCGGGCGAGGACTCGAACACCCGCGAGGCGATGCCCGCCTTTTCCAGGGTGAGCGCCAGCGTGAGACCGCCGATCCCGCCGCCGACGATCACGACTTCCATTGGGCGCCTCTCTCGCGTCTCATAGCCATCCGTCCGAGTGGCCGTCAACGGGCCTCCGTTGACGGAGGGTACTTGGGGCCGCTATCCGTCGTGGGATGAAGCTCTACGAAGCCGTGCGCTCGTCCGCGTCGTTCCGGGTGCGGATCGCGCTGAACTTGAAGGGACTTCCGTACGAGTCCGAGGTCCTCGATCTGCGCGCCGGCGACCACCTGCGCGAGCGCTATGCGCGGATCAACCCGATGCGGGCTGTCCCGACGCTGGAGGACGGCGAGCACAGGGTCGCGCAGTCGATGGCGATCGTCGAATACCTCGAGGAGACGCACCCCGAGCCGCCGCTGTTCCCCCGTTCCCCGCTGGAACGCGCCCGGGTCCGCGCGATGGCGCAGCTCGTCGCCTGCGAGATGCACCCGCTCAACAACCTGCGCGTGCTCTCCTACCTCGAACGGGAGATGAGCCTCTCCGCGCAGGGGCGCGACCTCTGGTACGGCCACTGGGTGCAGGAAGGCTTCCGCTCCCTGGAGCCGATGCTGGCCGGGAGCGAGAGCGGGCGGTTCTGCCACGGCGATTCACCCACCGTCGCCGACGTGTTCCTGGTGCCACAGGTGGTGAACGCGCAGCGCTTCAAGGTCGACCTCGCGGATTTCCCGCGCGTGGTGGCGATCTTCGATCGGTGCATGAAGCTGCCGGCGTTCGAGCGCGCCCACCCGGCGAATCATCCGGCCGCGGGCTGAAGGCGAGGCGACGATGAAGCCCACCGCAAACGACTCGCGGCGCACGGCTGTCCGTATCGCAGCGGTGCAGCCGCCGTCATTCGCGGGCGCGGAGGAGCACCGCAACGCCGCGCAGGCGTGCGCATACATCGACGAGGCGGCCGACGGGGGCGCCTCCTACGTCGTGTTCCCCGAGGGGTACCCAGGGCCGTACTCGGGGCCGATGGAGAACGACGCGCTCGAGCGAGTGAGGGAGCGAGCACGCGCGCGATCGGTCTGGGTGAGCGCGGGGCAGCTGGAGCGCGGCCCGCTGCCGGATACGTACCACATCACGCACGTGCTCATCGATGCGGCGGGAGAGGTGCGGGCCCGATACCGCCGCGTGCAGCCGAACCATCCGGTGTTCAACGCGTACTTGATGGGCGGGCGGCACCACGTGTTGCCCGGCGACGAGCTGACGACCGCCGACGCGCCGTTCGGCCGCATCGGCTTGCTCATCTGCTCCGAGCTGTTCGTGCCCGAGCTGTCGCGGATCCTGATGCTGCGGGGAGCGGATCTGATCGTCGCGCCCGGCGGCGGAGTGCACGGGCCGACGCGGACCCGGTTACAAGAAACCTGGCGCGCCGTGGCCCGCGCACGGGCCGCGGAGAACCTGGTGTACGTGGTCGTGACGCAGAACCTGTTCGGGGGCTCGCGCAGCGGACGCACTTGCGTCGCTTCGCCGGAGCGGATGCTGGCGCAACGCGACGATCCGGGGATCGCATTTGCCGAGCTGGATCTCGCGCGGCTCGATGCGCTGCGCTCGCGCTACTACGACGAGGAGATCCTCTCGCCTCCCCGGCCGCGGGACGAAGTCTTCTTCTGCCGGCCGGGACAGTCGCACGATCGCCGCCCGGAGTTGTACGGAGAGCTGAGCCGGCCGCAGCCGGACGCCTTCGCGTATCACTACGAGCGCCGCGGGCTCGACACCTGGCGGGCGGAATACGACCGCATCAAGGAGGAGAAGAATGGCCGCTGAGGCGCAGAACCGGGTGCAGATCGCGGCGAGCCACTGGAAGCCGCGCTTCGTCGCCAACGGCATCGACGTGAACGACTTCGAACGGGTCGTCTCCTCCACGATGGAGTGGAAGGAGTGGGGCCCGGCCTGGCTGCGCACCGGCGACGTGCACCGCGGGCTGGGGGACGAAGCGGCGGGGTCGAAGCGGATGGTGAGCGCCGCCGAGGCGTGGCAGCGGGCGGCGTGGTGCTACCACCTGGGGAAGTTCCTTTGGTTCGAGGATCGCGCCCTGCACGACCGGCTGCGCGAGCTGACCATCTCGACCTACCTGAAGGCGCTGCCGCACCTGGATCCGCCGGGCGAGCGCATCGAGGTTCCGTTCGAGGGGGCATTCATCCCCGGCATCCTCCGCCGGCCGCGGAGCGGGTCGCGCCCGCCCCTGGTGCTGCTCGTGCCGGGCCTCGATTCGTCAAAGGAGGAGCTGTACGCCATCGAGAACGATTTCCTGCGCCGCGGGATGGCGACACTGGCGGTCGACGGGCCGGGACAGTCGGAGAACGCGCCTCGCTTCCCCATCCGCCCGGATTGGGGGTCGGTGATCGGATCGCTGCTCGACGGGCTCCGCGGCCGCAAGGACGTGGACCTCGATCGGGTGGGCCTGATGGGGATCAGCATGGGCGGCATCTACGGGCCGCGCGCCGCCGCGGTGGAGAAGCGGCTCCGCGCCGTGATCGCGCTCGCCGGACCTTACGACCTGTCCGAATGCTGGGCGGCGCTGAACCCGCTCACCCGAGGCGGGTACGTCTTCTATACCAAGTCGCGCGACGAGAACGAGGCGTTCGAGAAGGCGAAGACGCTCACGCTGCGCGGGGTGCTCGACAAGGTGAAGTGCCCGCTGCTCGTCATCCACGGCGCGAAGGATCGGCTCTTCCCGCCGGAGCAGGCGGAGCGCATCGCCCGCGAGGCGCCCAAAGCGACGCTGCTGATGTACCCGGACGGAAACCACGTCTGCAACAACATCGCCTACAAGTACCGCCCCGCCATGGCCGACTGGATGCGCGATCAACTCTTGTAGCCGCGGTTCTCGACTACAAGCGTTGCACGCGGAGAGCGCGGAGGAGAGGGAGGGCGCGGAGGAACTTGGTTTTTCAACAACGAGGTTCCTCCGCGCCCTCCTTTTCCTCCCCTCCTCCGCGTGAAACGCCTTAGTCCTGATCAATGACGAGCGCGGCGCGAGCGGCGATGGCATTTTCGCGGAGCAGCTGGTGTGCCGTTTCCAGCTCGTCGAGGCGGAAGGTGCGGGTCACGATTGCCTTGACGCGTTTCTGGCGGAGCAGCTCCAAGGTCTGCGCCAGCTCGGACAGGGTGACGTAGCGGGAGCCGTGGATCTCCAGCATCTTGCGGAGCATCAGGCCGGGGTCGACGCGGAAGGTTGGGTCGTTGCCGAACACGGCCTTGGGGCGGTTGCCCACGATGACCAACCGGCCGGCGGGCGCGAGCGATCGGACGCAGGCCTCCAGCGTCTCTGCGGAGGCGACGAAATCGATGGCCGCATCGACTCCCCGGCCGCCCGTCCGCGACAGCACCTGCTTGGACAGTTCCTCCCCGCGGGGGTCGATCACCTCGTCCGCGCCGACCGAGCGGACCATCTCGAGCTTCTCGTCGGTCACGTCCGCCCCCAAGACCCAGCCGCCGCACAGCTTCGCCACCTGCAGGGCGTGGATGCCGACGCCTCCGCCCGCGCCGACGACGAGCACTCGGTCGCCCGGACCGATTCGCGCCTCCTCCCGGCAGGCGTGCAGCGGGGTGGCGATGGCGTCCGCCGCGATGGCGGCGTCGAGGTACGAAACGCCTTCGGGAATGCGGCACAGGTTTCGCGCGGGAACGACCAGGTATTCGGCGTACCCTCCGTCGGTCGCCATGCCCAGGTAGCCGCCGAAGCGATCGCACAGCGTCTCGCGGCCGCCGCGGCAGGAAGCGCAGGATCCGCACGTCAGGTAGAAGTGGCAGGCGACGCGGTCGCCGATCTTCATGTTCGCGACCTGGGGCCCGAGCTCGACGACGTCTCCGGCCACCTCGTGCCCGGGAATGCGCGGGAACGACGTGACCAGCCCCGGGTTGGCCGTCATGATCACCACCGTGAGACCCACGCCGGTGGCGCGCACGCGCACCCGCACCTCTCCCGGACCGGGCACCGGGATGGGCACTTCCTCGAGGCGCAGCGGACCGGCCAGCTCGCGCAGCACCATGGCCTTCATCGTGCCGCGCCGCTTCACGCCTCATTTCTCCAGCTGGAACTCGGCTCTTCGCGCCTCGTCCATCAGCGTGCGCCAGACGTGCTCGCGCACCTCCGCGAAACGAGGCGAGGCCAGCGTCTCGCGGGTGCGCGGCCGCGGCAGGTTCACCTGGACGACCTCGGCGACGGTGCTCGGCTTTCCCTTGAGCACGACCACCTGATCGCCCATCAGCACGGCTTCCTCGATGGAGTGGGTGACGAACACGGTCGAGGTCGGCCGCACCTGCCAGATGCGCAGCAGCTCGAACTGGAGGATCTCGCGGGTCTGCGCGTCGACCGCGGCGAACGGCTCGTCCATGAGGAGCACGTCCGGCTCGACCGCCAGGGCGCGCGCCAGTCCGCAACGCTGCTGCATTCCGCCGGAGAGCTGGTACGGATAGGCGTCCTCGAATCCGCTCAGCCCGACGAGATGGATGAAGTACGGCACCCGCTCGCGGATGACCGCCTTCGATGCGCCGGCCAGCCGCAGCCCGTACGCCACGTTCCCGAAGACGGTCTTCCAGGGAAAGAGCCCGAAGTGCTGGAACACCATCGCGGCCTTGGGCAGCGGACCCGTGACGCGTTGCCCGTCCAAGAGCACCTCGCCCTGGCTCATCGGGATGAGGCCATCGAGGCAGCGCAGCAGGGTCGTCTTGCCGCAGCCCGACGGGCCCACCAGCGCGAGGATCTCGCGGTGGCCGACGCGCAGGTTGACGTCGCGGAACACTTGCAGGGCTCCGTAGCTCTTGCACGCCCCCGTGACCGCGATGCGCGGCGCCGAGGAGCCGTCCGGTTGGGGCGATGGGCCTGCGGCAACGCGCACGGGGCTCTAGTCCGCGGGCTGACCGCGGCCGCCTTGCTTCGCCCAGTAATCCGGCGACGCCTTGGTGCTGGCCAGCGCATCCGCGTTCTCGGCGCCCGGCGCCATCGACGCCGAGGTGCCGGCGAGCACCTGGTGGTGCTCGATGTTCAGCGTCTTCAGCCACCGCTGCTGCCCCATGGTGGTGGCCACGAAGTAGCCCAGCTCGACCAGCTCCGGCTCGGAGAAGTGGCGGCGCAGCCGCTCCCAGAACGCGTCGTCGGTGGCGAGGTCCCAGGTGATCGCCTCGGTGTAGGCCAGCGCCGCCTTCTCGCGCTCGCCGTAGCGCTTCGAGTTCTCGAAATCGAGCAGGTCCCGGTAGTCCTCCTCGATCAGCCCGGCCCGGGCGGACTTCATCGAGCGCTGGTTGCCGCAGTACTCGCATTTCACCGACCGGGAGACGTAGACCCGGCACAGCTCCTTGATGTTGTGATCGGCCACCCCGTTCTTGAACACGTCGCGCCAGGTGTTGGCGAACGACCAGAACACTGCCGGGACGTGGGCGCGGATCGCCGAGCTCTCCGGCCGCGGAGTGCCCTCGCGCCGGCAGCGGTCCAGCTCCTCCTTCATCTTCGGATCGGAGATGGTGTCCGGATCGACGTAGCTGATGCGCTGCCTGGCCATTGGCGGTCTCCCCGGCCTTCGCCGGCAGGTCGGCGAAAGGGCGCGGGATCGTAGCGACGCGGGTGGACCGGGTCAACGTCCGCGTTTGACCGCTCCCCGGCCCTGTGGAATGAAATCGCCGTGCACACGTCTGCCGGAGCATCCGAGGCTCCGGAGGAGAGCCCGCCATGGCGGACGCCGACGCGCTGAAGCCCGGCTACAACTGGAGCCGCCAGATCCCCGCGCACGGGCATTCCGCCGTCGACTTCGAAGAGCGGGTCAATTTCCGCCGGCTGCGCGACTACCGTCTGGCGCGCGCCCGGCAGGCGCTGGCCGGCTCGAAGCTGGGCTCCGTGCTCTGCTTCGACAACAACAACATCCGCTACCTGACCAGCACGGTGATCGGCGAGTGGTCGCGCGACAAGATGTGCCGCTTCGCGCTGCTGACCGGGAACGGCGAGCCGTACCTGTGGGACTTCGGCTCGGCGGCCGTCCACCACCGCCTCTACGCGCCCTGGCTGCCCCGCGACCACTGCCTGGCCGGAATGGTCGGCCTGCGCGGCTCGGTGCCGCCCGAGGCCGGGCTGTTCAAGCGGGCCGCCGAGGAGATCAAGTCGATCCTCAAGCAGCAGGGCGTCGCGGGGATGCCCATCGGCCTGGACATCGCCGAGCTGCCGCTGGTCTTCGCGCTGCGCGAGGCGGGCCTGGAAGTGCGCGATGGGCAACAGACGATGCTCGACGCGCGGCAGATCAAGAACGTCGACGAGATCATGCTGCTCAACATGTCGGCCGCGATGGTGGACGGCGTCTACCAGGTCATCGCCGAGCACTTGAAGCCCGGCGTGCGGGAGTGCGATATCGTCGCGCTGGCCAACAAGACGCTCTACGAGATGGGCTCCGACGACGTGGAGGGAATCAACGCGATCGCCGGGGAGCGTTGCAGCCCGCATCCGCACAACTTCACCGACCGCATCATCCGGCCGGGCGACCAGGCGTTCTTCGACATCATCCAGTCCTTCACCGGGTACCGGACCTGCTACTACAGGACCTTCGCCGTAGGACGCGCGACGCAGCCGCAGAAGGACGCCTACCGCAAGGCGCGCGAGTGGATGGACGCGTCGATCGAGATCGTCAAGCCCGGGGTGACCACGGACAAGATCGCCGCCTGCTGGCCGAAGGCGGAGGAGTTCGGGTTCGCGAACGAGATGGAAGCCTTCGCGCTGCAGTTCGGCCACGGGCTCGGCCTGGCCCTGCATGAGCGCCCCATCATCAGCCGGCTGGTCTCGTTCGAGAAACCGATGGAGATCAAGGAGGGGATGGTTTTTGCCCTGGAGACCTACTGCCCGGCGACGGACGGCCACTCGGCGGCGCGGATCGAGGAAGAGGTCGTGGTGACCAAGGACGGCCACCGGGTGATTACCCTCTTCCCCGCGGAGGAGCTGCCCATTGCCAACCCGTACTAAAAGCACAGCGCCGCCGAATACGGCGGCGGCTGACCAGGGCACGCAGCTCGCCCTCTTCCGTTCGCTGCTCGAG
>DATFTN010000043.1:0-21884 GCA_035261845.1 Myxococcales bacterium
TCGTCGGCAAGGTCACCTTCGACGACCACGGCCAGAACACGGTCCCGGTGATCACCAAGTACGTCGTGCAGGACGGCAAGTGGGTCCTGTGGGAGGACAGCGAGTACGCCAGCGGCAAGCGCAAGCTGCGCGGGAAGTAGCGATGACGCTGGGCCTGCTCGGCCAGTACGTCATGAACGGCGTGATGCTGGGCATGATGTACGCGCTGGTCGCGGTGGGGTTCACGCTCTTCTTCGGTGTGCTGGACATCATCCAGTTCTCCCACGGCGACGTCCTCGCCTTCGGCGCCTTCGTCGCCCTCGCCGTCTGGGCGATACTCGTCGAGCTGGGCCTCGCCTCGCCTGCCCTGCAGCTCGTCGCGGTGGTCGTGGTCTCCGCGCTCGCCACCGCCGCCGTGGGCGCGCTGGTGGCGCGCTTCGTGGTCCTGCCGCTCAAAGGCGCCCCGTCGCTCAACGTGCTCCTCGTCACCCTGATGATGGGCACCGTGCTGCGCGAGTCGATCCGCCTCTTCTACCCGGGCGGGTCGCAGCCGCAGCGCTTCCCGGCGCTCCTGCCCACCACCGGATACGCCTTGGGCAGCTTCAACCTCCGCCTCGACAACCTGATCCTGCTGGCCTGCGGCGCGCTGCTCATCGCCGGGACGCACCTGTTCATCACCCGCACGCGCCTCGGGCTGGCCATCCGCGCGGTGGCGCAGGACGAGGAAACGGCGCGCACCATGGGCATCGACTTCCGCGCCGTGGTGCTCTTCACCTTCGGCCTCGGCTCGGCGCTGGCCGCGTTCGCCGGCGTGATGGACGGGCTTTACTACAACGAGATCTACTTCGGGATGGGCCTCTTGCTCGGCGTGATCGGCTTCGCGGCGGCCATCATCGGCGGCCTCGGCAACCTGTACGGCGCGGTGCTCGGCGGGTTCCTCTTCGCCGCGCTGCAGACCATCGGCGCCGTCGCGCTGCCCTTCGCCAGCGCGTACAAGGACGTCTTCGCCTTCGCCGTCGTGATCGTCTTGATGGCCGTCCGGCCCACCGGCCTCATCGGCGAGCGCGCGAGCGAACGCGTATGACCAGGCTGCGGGGCGCGGGAAGCGCGGTGGCCGTCGCGGCGGTCTGCACCCTGTACGCCTGGGCTTTCCTGCAGGCCGAGTCGCAGGCCGCGCTCGCGTTGCTCGTGCTCGCCGGCGTGGTGGCGGGCGCCGTGGCGACGCGGACGAACCTGCTCGACAAGCTGCCGGCCGCGCCGGAGCGGCTCACGCAGACCTTCGCGCTCCTTGCCGTCGTGGTCCTCTGCCTCGTTCTGCACGAAGACGACTTCTCGCTGCTGCTCGTTGCCCGCGTCGTCATCGTGGTGATCGCCTGCCTCGGCCTGCACATCCAACTCGGGTACGCCGGCGTGCTGAACTTCGCGGGAGCCTCGTTCTTCGGCGTGGGCGGCTACACGGCGGCGGTGCTTACGCGGTCCACCGGCCTGCCGCACCTCCTGGTGCTGCTGGCCGGAGGAGCCATGGCCGCACTGATCGGCACGCTCATCGTAGTGCCGGTGCTGCGCACGCGCGGCCACTATGCGGCGCTCGTCACCATCGCGTTCGCGCTGCTCTTCCGCACCTTCCTCGAAGTGAACGACTCGCTGGGCGGACCGCAGGGGCTGAAGCTAAAAGACATCCGCATCGGCCCGTGGCACTTCAACGATCCGGTGGAGCTGGGACCCTTTTCCGGATCCTTCTACTTGAACTACCTGGCGCTCCTGCTCGTCCTGCTCGCGGTGGCGTTCCTCCTGGTGCAGCGGCTCGAGCGTTCATGGATCGGCATCGACCTGGACGCCGTCCGGCTGGACGAGACCGCCGCGGCCACCTTCGGCATCGACGTGGCGCGCTGGAAGACCGTCGCCTTCACGCTGGGCAACTTCCTCGCCGGCGTGGCGGGGGCCGCCTCCGCGCACATGGTCGGCTTCATCGCCCCGAACAACTACAGTTTCGGCGAATCGCTGGTGCTGGTCTCGATCCTCTTGCTGGGCGGCGTGGGAAACGCGTGGGGCGTCGCGCTCGCCTCTGCCATCGTGGTCATCCTGCCCGAGAAGCTGCAAGTGCTGCAGGAGTACCGGTTCCTCCTCTACGCGGCGATGGTCGTGCTGATCCTCATCTTCCGCCCCGTCGGCCTGTTGCCGCGCCGGCTCCGGCGCCTGGCGTGACCGCGCCGCTGCTCCAGTGCGAGAAGGTGACCCGGCGCTTCGGCGGCGTGGTCGCCCTGGACGGCCTCGACCTGCGCCTCGAGGAAGGCCGCGTCCTGGGCCTGATCGGCCCGAACGGCTCCGGCAAGACCACCTTCTTCAACGTGCTCACCGGCCTTTTCCCGCCCACCTCCGGCGAGATCGAGTTCGCCGCCTCGCGCATCACCGGCCTGCGCCCGCAGGAGGTGTACGGGTCGGGGATCGCCCGGACCTTCCAGCGCTCGCGCCTCTGCCTGCCGCTCTCCATCTTCGACAACCTGATGATCGGCAACCACCAGCGCCTCGACCACGGCCTGTGGTTCAATCTGGTCCGGCGCGCCGCGCTCCGGCGCCAGGTCGCCGAAGCAGAGGCGGACGCACGCGACCTGCTCCGCACCTTCGACGAGCCGCTCGCCGCTCGCCTCTTCGAGCCTGTCTCGCGGGTGCCGATGATCGACCGCCGCCGGATCGAAATCTGCCGCGCGCTGATCAGCCGGCCGCGCCTCCTGCTCCTCGACGAGCCGTCGGCCGGCATGACGCTCGACGAGACGAAGCGCCTGATGGACGATCTCCTGCTGGTCAAGCGCCGCATGCCGGGGCTGACCATCATCCTCATCGAGCACGAGATGAGCGTCATCGAGCGGATCACCGAGCGCTGCGTGGTGCTCAACTACGGGCGTAAGATCGCCGAAGGCACCTACGCCGAGGTGGCGCGGAACCCGCAAGTGCGGCAAGCGTATCTGGGGCTGGAGTAGCGTATCTGGGGCTGGAGTAAGGAATGTCGGAAGGGCTGCGGGTCGAAGGGCTGTACACCGCGTACGACCGCGCCGACGTGCTCGAGGACGTCACCGTGTCGGTCCAGCCGCGCAGCATCACGTGTCTCCTGGGATCGAACGGGTCCGGCAAGACGACCCTCATCCGCTCCATCCTGGGCCTCACGCCGCCGCGGCGGGGCCGCGTGCTCTTCGGCGATCGCGACCTCACTCGACTCCCGACGCACGAGATCGTTGCGCTGGGCATCGCCGCCATCCCGGAGGGGCGCAAGGTCTTCCCGCGCTGCACGGTGCTGGAGAACCTGCTCCTCGGGGCCTACCTGGAGCGGGACGCGGCGGTGATCCGGAAGCGTCTCGATCGCGTCTTCAGCGCCTTCCCGCGGCTCGCCGAGCGGCGCGGCCAGCTCGCGGGTACCATGTCGGGCGGCGAACAGGCGATGATCTCCATCGGGCGCGGGCTGATGGGCGCGCCCAGGCTGCTCCTGGTCGACGAGCCATCGCTCGGCCTGTCGCCGCTCTTGGTGAAGGAGAACTTCGCCGTGATCCGCCGCATCAACGAGCAGGGCGTGACCGTCTTCTTGGTGGAGCAGAACGTCCACCAGACCCTGACCATCGCCCACCGGGGATACGTCCTCTCGAAGGGCAGGGTAGTGGCGCACGGGACCGCGAAGGACTTGCTCGCGAACGCCCAGGTGCGCGAAGCGTATTTCGGGGAGGCCGCCAGATGAACGCCGTGGCGCTGACGCAGGAGCTGGTGCGCATTCGCACGGTGAACCCGCTCGACCCGGAGCGGCCGGCGGCGGAGCGCCTGGGCAAGCTGCTCGAAGACGCCAGCTGGTCCGTCTCGCTGCACGAATTCGCCCCGGGACGGGCCAGCGTGGTCGCCCGCCGCGCGGGCGGTTCCGACGCCGCGCCGCTCTGCTTCGCGGGCCACCTGGACACCGTGCCGCTCGGGGCGGCGCCGTGGGGCCACGACCCGTTCGGCGCGGAGCTGGCCGGCGACAAGCTCTACGGACGGGGCGCGAGCGACATGAAGAGCGGGGTTGCCGCGATCGTCGCCGCCGCGTTGCAGCTCTCCCGGGCGCGCCTCCGCGGCCCGGGCATGACGCTGGTGCTGGTCGCGGGCGAGGAGACCGGCTGCGAGGGCGCTGCTCACCTGGCGCGCACTCCGGGCACCCTCGGTCGCGCGAGCGCGCTGGTCGTCGCCGAGCCGACCAACAACCGGCCGGTGATCGGCCACAAAGGAGCGCTCTGGCTGCGCGCCCGCGTCCGCGGCGTCACCGCCCACGGATCGATGCCCGAGCGGGGCGTCAACGCCGTGGTCAAGGCCGCCCGGGCGGTGCTGAAGCTCGCCGACCTGCGCTTCGACGTCCCGGCCGACCCGCTGCTCGGCGCGCCCACGCTGAACGTGGGCACCTTCGCGGGCGGGCTGAACGTGAACTCCGTCCCGGACGAGGCGGTCATCGGCATCGACCTCCGCACCATCCCGGCGCAGAAGCATGCCCAGGTCCGCGCGCAGCTCGCGGCGCTGCTCGGCCCGGAGGTAGAGCTGCTGCCCGTCGTCGATCTGGAGGGGATCCGGACCGAGGAGACCGACCCGTTCGTGCAGCGCGTGCTGGAGGCCGTCGCGGGGGCCACCGGCGAGAAGGCCACGCCCGGCTCCGCGACCTACTTCACCGACGCGAGCGTGCTCACCCCAGCCTACGGCGGCGTGCCCACCGTGGTGCTCGGGCCAGGCGAGATGGCGCTGTGCCACCAGACCGACGAGTGGTGCTCCGTCGCCCGCATCGAGCAGGCCGTGGAGGCCTACCTGCGAATCGCGCGCGGATGGTGCCAGGTATGAGCGAGCCGAACGAGCTGTCCGTGGTCCAGTGCGTGACCCGACTCCAGCAGCGCGACCTGACCGCAGAGGTGCTGGTCCGCTCCTGCCTGTCGCGGATCGCCGAGCGCGAGCCCCAGGTCCAGGCGTGGGAGATCCTGGCTCCGGACGCGATCGATCAGGCGCGGCGGATCGACGAGCAGCCGCAACGACCCATCCTGTGCGGACTGCCGGTCGGCATCAAGGACCTGATCGACACGGCCGATCTCCCCACCACCTACGGCAGCCCGATCTACGCCGGCCATCGCCCCAAGGCGGATGCCGCCTGCGTGGCCGCGCTGCGCGCCGCCGGCGCGGTGATCCTGGGAAAGACGGTCAGCACCGAGTTCGCCGCCTACAAGGGAGGGAAGACGCGCAATCCGCGGGATCCCACCCGCACGCCAGGTGGATCCTCGAGCGGCTCGGCCGCCGGGGTGGCCGATCGGATGATCCCCGCGGCGCTCGGCTCGCAGACGGCCGGGTCGGTGATCCGGCCGGCCTCGTTCTGCGGCGTGGTCGGCTGGAAGCCCACCTTCGGCACGTACGACATGCGCGGCATCCACCCGCTGGCTCCGTCGCTCGACACGCTCGGCTTCTTCGTCAGGCAGGTCGCGGACCTTCCCTGGATCGCGGCCGCCCTCTCGGGAGCGGCGAAGCCAGCCCCGATCGTCGAGCTGACGCGCGCGCCGCGCCTGGGCCTGTGCCGCACCGATCAGTGGCCGAAGGCGGAGGCCGCAACGCAGCGGCTCGTCGAGCAGGCCGCGGCCCGCCTGGAGCGTGCCGGCAGCGAGGTCCGCGAGGTGGAGGCATTCGCCGGACTTGCAGCCACGCAGGCGGTGATCATGTCCGCCGAGGCGGCCGCCGCCCTGCGTGCCGAGAGGGAGCAGCACGACGCCCGCCTCAGCGATCAGTTCCGATCGTTCCTGCTGGAAGGGGAGCGTTGCCCGGCGCAGCGGCTGCGCGAGGCTCGCGAACGCGCCGACCACGGGCGCCGCGAAGCGCCTCGCGTGTTCGCCGAGGTGGATGCCTTGATCACGCTCGCGGCGGCGGGCGAGGCGCCGGTCGGCCTGGAGAGCACGGGCGATCCATCCTTCTGCCGGACCTGGACGCTGCTCGGCTGCCCCTGCATCTCGCTGCCCGTGCTCACCGGGCCCGCGGGCCTGCCCGTGGGACTTCAGCTGGTGGGGGCCCGGGGCGCGGACGACCGGCTGCTCGCGGTGGCGGCTTGGGTGGAGCGCGAGCTGCGGTCTTGACCCGTCAGCCGCTACAGCGCATCCCATAACGTCCGCGCTGTGAAAGGCATAGCGCCGCCCTATCGGCGGCGACTAGCGGCCTTTCTTCGCTTCCGCGCGGGCGTCAGGTGGGCGCGGCTCCATCTGTCGATCGCTTCCATCACCTCGCGGAGACCGGCGCCTTTCGGCGTGAGCCGGTATGTCACCCGGATGGGCGGGCCCGAGTCGACGCCTCGGTCGACCAGGTCCTTCGCCTCCAACTGCTTGAGCCGCACCGACAGCATCCTGTCGCCGATGTTCGGCAGCCGCTGTGACAGCTCGCTGAAGCGAAGCGGGCCGCTTTGCAGCACGTAGAGGACCAGGCCAGTCCAGGGCCGGCCCAGGACCTCGAGCGCCGCCTCGATGCTGGAACACCGGCTGCCATCGGGCAGGGTCATGCCGCCAAGTATGCATCCTTTCCGGGGGCCGTACATCCCAGTCGTGCTTCCCTATAGGAAGTAACTTCCATGGAGGATGCGCAGATGGACCCGAGATGGGCAAGGCGAGCGCAGTGGGCCGGCAGGGTTTTCCTGGCGGTGATCTTCGTGTTGAGCGGCGCCGGCAAGCTGTACACCTGGAAGACGACGGCTGCGTTCGCGGCGGCGCAGGGCGTCCCCGCGTTCGCGCTGGCCGGAGCGACGGCGCTGGAGCTGGCCGGCGGCCTCTCGCTGCTGACCGGATACAAGCTGCGCTGGGGCGTAGCCGCGCTGCTCGTGTTCCTGGTACCGGTGACGTTGGTGTTCCACAACTTCTGGGCCTTCCAGGGAGAACAGCAACAACTTCAGCTGGCCATGTTCCTGAAGAACCTGGCCATCGCCGGCGGCCTGTTGGTCGTTCTTTCGACCCAACCGGCCGCGCAAGAATCGCCAGTGGTGGGTCCAAAGCCCGCGACTTGAGTAGGGGAGGCTGACGCGTGCCGATTACGGCGGGGATTGGCTCGCCACTGCCAGTACGCGTCCGCTGGAGCGCTCCTGGACGAAGACGACTAATCTCAGCCGCGCGGCGCCCGCATCGAGCTGCACGTCGCCGGACCAGGACGGCTGCTCGGCGCGGCCGATGCTCCGCAGCTCGCGCACCACCCGGACGTGGGTGAGGGTCCGGCCCGCGTTCTCCCCGCGCGCGACCCGCGCTGGCGGCGGATCGTCGACCGAGGCGAGCAGGATCTCGGCCCCGGAATGCGGCGGAAGCTTCGCCTCGAGATGCAGCGCGTTCCCGGTGCGCCGCGCGGTGAGCGTCCCGTGGGGTTGCGCCGCAGCCGCGGCGGCCGCCGAGCGCGCCGCAGCCTCGTCGCTGCCGATCAACTCCGCGCGGCCGTCGACCACGGCCTGCGGTGTGTAGATGCCGCCTCGCCGCAGCCGCGACGAATAGTCCTGCTGCCGCTCGGTGAACACCGGGCTGGAGTACGGATCCTTCCAGCCCAGCGAGTCCCAGTAGTCCACGTGCTCCGACAGCGCGACGATCTCGACCCCTTGGACGGGCTGATCGCGGAGCAGACGCGCCAGGAGGGCGTCCGCGGGCGGGCAGCTTGAGCACCCTTCGGAAGTGAACAGCTCCACCAGCACCGGCACGCGGTCCACGGCGCGCGCCGGCAGGGCGGCCAGGATCAAGACTGCAGCGAGCATGCGCGACATGTTGCTGCATGCTAACGCGACCGCCTCCGCGGCGCAGCCGGCGCAAGTGGTAGACGGAAGTCATGGCCTCGCTCGAGCCGGGCATCCACCTGCTGCACAAGCCTGCCGGCCCCACCAGCTTCGCGATGTTGCAGCCTTTCCTGGCCGAGGCGCGCAGCCGCAGCCCGCGGCTCGCCGTGTGCCACGGGGGCGCGCTCGATCCGTTCGCCGAGGGGCTTCTGCTCGTCCTGGTGGGCCGCGCCACGCGGATGTTCGAGCTGCTCCATCCGATCCCGAAGGAGTACGAGGCCGAAGTGTCCTGGGGGACCGAGACCGACAACGGCGACCCCCTGGGAGCCGTGGTCGCCCGCGGCGACACCGCAGGCCTCGACCCGCGCAAGCTGGACGGCGCTCTCGAACAGTTCGTCGGATGGCGCGAACAAGTCCCGCCGGCCACCAGCAACAAGCGCGTCGGCGGCGAGCGCGCCTACGCGCGGGCGCATCGCGGAGAGCTCGTCGAGCTTCCACCGGTGCGCGTCTATCTGCACGAAGCTCGCTGGGTGTCGCACGACCTGCCGCGGTCGAGCCGGCTGCGCCTGGTGGCGCGCGGGGGATACTACGTCCGTGCGCTAGCGCGAGACCTCGGCCGCGCGCTCGGCTGCCGGGCTCATCTCTCGCGGCTCTCCCGGACTGCGATCGGACCGTGGCGCGATCCGGGGCCGGGGCGAAACGAACTGGTCCGCGGCTCGAGGATCCTGCCGTGGGGCGCCGTGCGCGACATCGGCGCCGAGGAAGCCCGCGCTCTGCGCAACGGTCCCATCGTTCGCGGCGAGCTGCGCCCACCCGAGTGGCTGCTGCCTCAGGGGTTTCCCGATCCACAGGCGCCCGTGCGGGCTCTGCTCGACGGGCAACTGATCGGGCTGCTCCGTGAGCGGGACGGGATGCTGTGGCGGGAGATGGATCTGCGCGGAATATGACCGGCGCCGGGCTACCCACTTCCGGCGGCGAAGTCCCCAAGCTACGGACCGGCGCGCCGCGGTGTGAACCGGGCTTCAGGTGTAGTCGCGGGCGATCACTTCGCCAGGCTTGGGGTCGGCGAGCAGCAGCTCGAGCGAGTCCATGATGATCCACTTCTGCAGCGCCTCGTCGTTGGGACGGCCGAGGGAGTGGCCGGCGACGAATCCGCGGGGGCAGAGCGCGCGGGGGGGGCGGGCCTGGGCGCTCTCCTCGGGCTCGACCGTGATCAGCACCGTGGAGAGGCCGAGCATCTCGATCGCCCGCTGCACCGTGACCACGGTGCGGTGGCAGAGGCGTCACCCTCCGGTGAGAAGGACGGCGTCGGGCCGGGCCGCGGCCACGGCGCGCGCGAGCTGCGGGACGGTCGTCTCCCGCAGCTCGCGCAGCGCCTGGGAAAAAGCCATCGAGAAGTGAGCTTCGCCGAGGCCGCCGATCCGGCCTTCGCGGGCCAGCGAACGGAGCCGGTCGATCGGGAAGACGCAGTTCACGTCCTTGTCGATACAGCCGTGGTCGTAGTGCGTGTCGTCCACCGCCAATTCCGAGGCCGACAGGCTGGCGTCGATGCGCCGGAACGAGTTGTCGCCTTCCAGGTTGTACGGCGCGTCGCTCTTCGCCCTCACGCCCGCCGTGCTGACCAGGCAGACCAGGGACTCCTCCAGCTTGCGCTTGAAGGGCGTGAACGGCACGCAGTAGCGCGACAGCTCGAGCGCCTTCTCCACGGGTCACCTCAGCTTGTCGAGCGCCTCCATGATCTTGTCAGTAGGCGGCTGCTCCGCGATGTTGTGGATGTCGATGTACCGGATGATGCCCTGGCGATCGATCACGAAGATCGCCCGCTCCGTCGTCCCCGATCCGCGCAGCACGCCGTATTGCGTCGCCACGTAGCCATACGGCCAGTTGTCGCTGAGCAGCGGATACGAGAGCCCGCCCATCGACTTGGCCCACGCTTCGTTGCTGAACACCTGGTCTGTCGAGATGCCCAGGACCTGGGCATTGCGCCGCTCGAACTCGGAGAGGTCCTCCTCGTACGAGGGCATCTGCACCGTTCAAACCGGAGTGAAAGCCGCCGGATAGAACGCGAGCACCACGTTCTTGCCGCGGTAGGCGCTCAGCCGGATCTTCTTCTGCGGTCCTCCCTTGCCGGCCCCATCGCCCGTGGCGGTCAGCTCGAAGTCGGGAGCCTCCTCGCCGACTTGCAGGCGCCAGACCGCCCTCTTGGGTTGTGCCATGTCGGTTCCTTTCCGCGCACCGAAGCGCTCGCGCACTCTACTCATTCACGCGGCGGCTTGCCTCCCCGCACATCCGGAAGCGTCAAGAGCGCCCCGGCGCCGAATACGTTGCGCCGACCCGGTAGGCGTGGCATCCCTCGGATATGCGCTGGGCGTCCGCGCTATCGAGGAACGAGCGGACCTCCGAAGCCGTCGCCGAGGCGGCGGCCGAGGTCCGGCGCGGGCTTGCGGGCGCGTCCGCAGACCTGGTGGTGGCCTTCGTATCGCCTCATCACCTGGACGCTGCGGCGCAGTTGCCGGCGCAGGTGGCCGCGTCCCTCCCGGGCGCGCTGCTCGCCGGGTGCACGGGCGGCGGCATCATCGGAGCCGGACACGAAGTGGAGGACGCCCCCGCGCTCTCCTTGACCGCCGCCTCGCTTCCCGGAGTCCGGCTCACCCCCTTCCATCTCGAGCAGCACGAGCTGCCGGAGGGCGCGGACCCGCAGGAGTGGCGCGAGACGATCGACGTCGATCCCGCGACGCGGCCGCACTTCCTCCTGCTGGCCGATCCGCTCACCCTCGACGCCGGCGCCCTGGTGGGCGGGCTCGATGCCGCCTATCCGGCGGCGAGCAAGGTGGGTGGCCTGGCCAGCGGCGGGCCCGTTCCTGGCGCGAATCGGGTCTTCCTCGAGGCCACTGCCCATCGCAGCGGGGCGGTGGGCGTCGCCCTGGCCGGAAACGTGATGGTGGAGACCATCGTCGCGCAGGGTTGCCGGCCGGTGGGCAAGCCGATGATCGCCACCCGCTGCCAGGGGAACGTGCTGCAGGAGGTCGACGGCCGCGCGCCCATCGAGGTGCTGCGCGAGCTGTATCCCTCGCTCCCCCCGCGCGACCAGGAGCTGTTCCGCCACTCGCTCTTCCTGGGCATCGAGATGCGCGACTCGGTGGAGTACCACGAGGGCGATCTCCTGGTGCGCAATCTGATGGGCATGGATCCCAGGACCGGCGCGCTGGTGATCGGCGCCACGCTGCACCCCATGCAAGTGGTGCAGTTCCTGCTCCGCGACGCGCGCACGGCGGAGGAAGACCTGGCGCGGCTGCTCGATCGCAGCGCCGCACGCGCCCACCCTCCCCGTGGAGCGCTGCTCTTCTCCTGCCTGGGCCGGGGCGCACACCTCTTCGGCAGGCCCGACCACGACACCGACCTCTTCCGTTCCAAGGTCGGCGCGGTGCCGCTGGGCGGGTTCTTCTGCAATGGCGAGATCGGCCCGGTGGGAGGAGCCACCTTCCTGCACGGCTACACCAGCGCCTTCGCGCTCTTCCGCGAGGCGGCGTCGTGAAGCTGAACCGCCGCATGCAGGGCTATTTGGACGAGTTGCGCAGCCGCAGCATCGATGCCGAGCCTCTCCTCCCGGGGAAGTGGCCGGATCTCACGGTGGGCGAAGTGAACGGGTTCGTGTTCCTCGAATCGTTCCGGCGCAAACCGTCGTTGCGACCGGCGGACTTCGAGGGCCCCAGCGCGCTGGAAGCCTGCGCGAACAAGCTCCTGATGGAGAAGCTTCTCGATCCGCGCCTGGTGGCAGCCTGCCCACTGCTCCTGCTCACCGCCGGCCTGCTCATGGCCGAGGCGGTCTCCCGCAAGCTGGCCGGCGTGCCGGGCCGCTTCAACGTGATCGTCTCCTACGACGGCGACAGCTGCGCGGTGCGTTTCCACAAGATCCGCCCGGGCGAGCGGTGGCTCTCCGAGGACCTCGAGTCATACGTCGACGAGGGAGTGCTGGTGGTGGAAGCGGGACCGGGGCTGACGCCCTTCGCCCAGCTTGCGGCCTCCGCGTCCTGAAGCAATCGCGGAGGGGACACCATGGGAATGGTGTCCCCCAAAGGCCCTACGGATAGTCTTCGGCGTCGTGCGCGTGGGCCATCGCCTGCTGGACGCGCTCGGGCAGCTTCTTCGGATCGACGATCACCTTCTCCTCCACCACGGCGCTCACCGCGTCGAGGGGGATGACGAAGTCGCCGGCGTTCTCGATGTCGACCAGCAGCTCCGGGCGCCCGCCCGGCGCCACCTCGCGCACCGCGCCGACCTCTTCATCGGCGCCCTCCGGGAACACGTGAAAGCCGACCTCGATCATCGGAAGCTTGCGGCCCATGGCCAACAGCTTGGTCGATGTGCACCCTCTCGCGCAACAAGGAGGAAGACATGGCACAAGGAAAGGTCGCCTGCTTGCCGGGATCCGGGTTCGAGGACCCTGAATTCCGCATCCCGTACGACCGCCTGCGCAAGGCGGAGCGCTCCGCGGCGAACGGCGAGGTGCGGCAGCGGGTGTAGTCTCCTCCGGGTGAAGGTCCACCAGGAAGAGATTGATCTACCTGCGCGCGGGCGCGGGCTGCACGACGTCACCGGCGAAGTCCGGCGCGCCGTTTCCCGCGCCGGCGTGCGCACGGGCCTTTGCAGCGTCTTCCTCCAGCACACCAGCGCGTCCCTCGTTGTCCAGGAGAACGCCGACCCGGCGGTCCGGCGCGACCTGCAGCGCTGGGCCGACCGCATCGCTCCGGAGGACGCGGACTACGAGCACGACACCGAGGGACCGGACGACATGCCGTCCCACATCCGCGCGTCCTTCACCCGGACCGCGGAGACGGTCCCGGTGCGCGACGGGGAGATGCTCCTCGGCACCTGGCAGGCGATCTATCTGTGGGAGCACCGCAGGGCGCCGCACCGGCGACAGCTGGTGGTGACCGTCGTGGGCGACTGATGGCTGTAGCCGTTGCCGACGGCTGGGTGTCGGCCGCGAAAACACGTGCTGAACGGCACAGCGCGATTGCCGAAATCGCGGCGATTCGTCCCCCGGCACGATCCATGAATGGAGTGTTTCCGGGGCCAGGGAGACGACATGAGCTCAAACAACGTTGTCCGGCTGCTTCCCGAACGGGTCAGCGCGCTGGATGCCTGGATCGACGGTCAGACCGTCGAGATCGTCGCCCCGCCGCGAGGCGTAGTGAAGCGCGTTCTGGCCGCCAAGGACCAGCTCGTGGAGAAAGGCGCCCTGCTTCTCCAGCTCGATCACGGAGTGGAGGTGCGCGCACCCGTGGAAGGCCGGCTCATCCGGCTCGAGGCGCTGCCGGGCGGGGCCGTCGACCGCTCGCACCCGCTCGCCGCCATTCTGTATTCGGACGATCTATGGGCGCTGGCGCACTTCCGGCCGGAGCAGTTCGCCCGGCTCAGGCTCGGCCAGCACGCTCGGGTGCAGACCGCCACTCACGTGCTCGCCGGCCGCGTCGGCGGCCTGATCAGCCCGCGCTACCCCGTGCTGCTGGACCTGGTGGGCGGCCACCACGCCGCCCTCCAGCCCGGGATGAGCGCCGCCGTCACGGTCGAGGTGGAGTAGGCGATTTGCAAGTCGCGCTCCGGAAGCCCCCTGCGGAGCGCAATCACCGCCTAGCAGTTCGACAACTTCCAGCGGCCTTCCCCGGGCGCGAACTGCAGGCGGGCCCAGGTGAATGGCGACGCGCCCACTACGAACAGGCGCAGCGACGCCAGCGTGACGCGCAGCTCGACCAGACTTCGCAGCCGCAAGAACGCAGCGTCGTCATTGCTCAGCTGCGCGAGGGAGCTGCCGGCGAAGGTCAAAGGATCCGACGCGTCCAGCCACTGGAGCGGCGCATCGGCAGGATCGCAGACCCCTGGTTCCAGGGTGACATGGGCAGGCAGCCGCGGCGAGGCGTAAGCTGCCGGAGCCGGTCTAGTCGGTTCCCAGACGCCATCCGACTGCGCCTTGGCCGCTCCGGCAACGAACATCAATGCGACCGCGAGGTACTTCACGGCTCAACTCCCTTCCCAACTTCCTGCTCGATCTGGAGATGCCGGTCGACCGCAGAAGGTTCAGCCGAGCCTTTCGGCGGGAAATCCGGTCAGAGCGCCGCGCGGAGGATGCCGAGCAGGTCCTTTTCAGGGTGCTCCGCGCCCGCGACCGGGCGGGCGGCCTCGCGCAAGTCCTCGTCCGACAGCTTGTACGCGGCGAGGTGGTTGGGAAGGCCGAGCTGCGAGATGAGGCGCGCCACTCCGTCGGCGGCGGTGGGCGCCTCCAGCGCCTCGGCGATGCGCTTCATGGTCTCCGGAGCGCGCGGCGCCAGGTAGCGCATCACGTGCGGGAGCAGCAGGCAAGAGCTGACCCCATGCGGGATGTCGTGCCGCGAGCCGAGTCGCTTGCCGAGAGTGTGGCTGAGGCCCTTCGCGGCGGGGCCAGGGAGCAGGTACGAGTGCCACGCTCCGAGCTGGCATTCGGTGCGCGCCGCCAGATCGGTGGGGTTCGCCTTGACGGCGGGCAGCCCCTTGCGCAGTCGGCGCAGGCCATCCAGCGCGGCGGCGTCGGGCAGCGGGTGCTCGCCGGGAGCGAGCAGCGTCTCGACGGCATGGTCCACGGCGCGGATGCCCGTGGAGAGCCACAAGTCGAGCGGCGTTTTCACCGCCAGCTCCGCGTCGTAGAACACGGCCGCGGGCCGCAGCTGCGGAGCGGCCACTCCGACCTTCTCCTTGGTGCCTTCCGCGGTGAACCCCGCGCTGCCGGCCAGCTCCGCCACGGAAAGAGTGGTGGGCACCGCCAGGTGCGGGAGGGTCCGCTCGAGCTTCATGCCGCGCGATCGGGCGGGAGCGTCCGGCAGAGTGACGTCGAGCCCCGAGGCGAGGGAGAACGCCACGGTCTTCGCCGCGTCGATGGGCGAGCCGCCGCCGATCGAGAGCAGAGCGTCGGCGCGGGCCTCGCGCGCCGCCAGCACCGCCTCCATGACCGAATGGGCTGGCGCGTGCTGGCCGATGCCGGCGAACCGGCCGGCGAGCCGATCGCCGAGGAGCGCCTCGACGCGCGGAGCGAGTGCCGGCTCCCGCGCGGCGCTCTTCGTGGTGACCACGAACACGCGGTGGGCACCCAGGCGGCGAAGCTCGGCATCGAGCTTCTCGCGCAGGATGCCGGGGCCCCAATGGATCGTTTCGGGGTTCGAGTACTGGAAGGTCGGCATGACGTCCTCGCCCCCCTCGGATGCGTGATCTACCATGCGGGCTCCCGTGCCCGCCCGCAAGGAGCTGCTGCAGGTCGCCGGACGAGAGGTGGCGATCTCGAATCCGGAAAAGGTGTTCTTCCCCCGCGCCGGCTACACCAAGCGGGACTTGGTCCAGTATTACCTGGCGGTCGCGGACGGCGCGGTGCGCGGCGTGCGCGGCCGGCCAATGGCGATGAAGCGCTTCGTCGACGGCGCCGAAGGCGAGTTCTTCTTCCAGAAGCGCGCCCCGGCGCAGCGGCCGGTCTGGGTCGACACGGTCGAGCTGAGGTTCCCGTCCGGCCGTACCGCGGTCGAGGTCGTGGTCAACGACTCCGCCCAACTCGCCTGGGTCATCAATCTCGGCTGCATCGACCTGAACCCTCACCCCGTGCGCGCGGACGATCTCGACCACCCCGACGAGCTGCGTGTGGATCTCGACCCGGTGCCCGGCGTGCCCTGGCCGCAGATCCGGCAGGTGGCGCTGCTCGCGCGCGAAGTCCTCGAGGAGTATGGGCTGCGCGGATTTCCCAAGACCTCCGGGTCGCGCGGCATGCACGTCAACGTGCGCATCGAGCGCCGCTGGACCTTCCCTCAAGTAAGGTCCGCCGCGCTGGCGCTGGCGCGGGAAGTGGAGCGGCGGGCGCCCAGCCTCGCCACCAGCAAATGGTGGAAGGAGGAGCGCCACGGCGTCTTCCTCGACTACAACCAGAACGCGAAGGACCGCACCGTCGCCTCGGCCTACTCGGTGCGCCCGACGCCCGACGCGCGCGTCTCCACTCCGCTCGACTGGAGCGAGGTCCCCGACGTCGATCCCGCGGACTTCACCATCGCCACGGTCCCGAAGCGCTTCGCCGAACGCGGCGATCCGGCCGCGACGATCGACGACCAGGCCGGCTCGCTGGTCACGCTGCTGGAGCTTTCCGAGAAGCAGCGCGCGGCAGGGCAAGGGGACGCGCCTTGGCCGCCGCACTACGCGAAGCAGGAGGGCGAGCCTCCCCGCGTTCAGCCATCCCGACGAAGACGGTGAGGGACGGTCAGGGCCACGGTCAGGGTCAGGGTCACGGTCACGGTCACGGTCAGGGTCGCGGTCACGGCGGGCGCTGCTTTTTCGCTCCCTCTCGCCGCGTGAGCTACGATCTTCCGCGGTGGCTCAAAGTTCTCGGATTCTGGCTTTCGACTGGCTGCGCGGCATCGCCGTGGTGGTGATGATCCAGACGCACGCCCTGACGCTGCTCCGGCCGGAGCTGCGGACCGGGCCGCTCTGGATGCGGCTGCAGTGGATCGACGGGCTGGTGGCGCCCGCCTTCATCTTCTCCGCCGGATTCTCCCTGGCGCTGGTGCAGGTGCGCGGGGCCGCCTCTGGAGCGCGCTGGCCGCGCGTGCGCAAGACCCTGCGCCGGCTGGGCGAAGTCCTGCTGGTCGCCACGCTGGTGAACTGGATGTGGTTTCCGCTGCTCCGCGAGCCGC
Organism: Myxococcales bacterium; assembly: GCA_035261845.1. Lineage (GTDB taxonomy): Bacteria > Myxococcota > Myxococcia > Myxococcales > 40CM-4-68-19 > VBKO01. Next base: position 16,444 of record DATFTN010000043.1, read on the forward strand.
GGTGGATCTTCCGCGTCGACATCCTCCACTGCATCGGGCTGTCCCTGCTGATCGCGTTGCCGATCCTGGTGGCGCTGGCGCCCCGGCCCCTGGTGCTGCGTTGGGTGGCGCTCGGCCTGGCGGCAGTCGCCTTCGGCGCTTCACCGCTGGCGGAAGGCGTGCGCGGGCCGCTCGCCTCGCTCGCCAACGGGAGCACCGGTTCGGTCTTTCCGCTGCTCCCCTGGGCCGGCTACGTGTACCTGGGCGCCTCGGCCGGCGCGACCGCTGCTGCGGGCGACGTGCGCGCGCTGGCGCGCTGGGTCGCGGGGCTGCTCGCCCTGGGCATCGCGCTCTGGCTCCTTACGCCACAGCTCACGGCTGTCTATCCGCCGCACGAGTTCTGGGTGACCAACCCCGCGAACCATGCGCGGCGATGGACCCAGGTCTGCGCGGTCGTCCTGGTGCTGATGGCGGCGGAGCTTTCGCAGGGGCGGTGGCGCACCTCGGCCCCGGTGCGTTTCGTCGAGGTCTTCGGCACTTCGTCGCTGGCCGGCTACTTCTTCCACCAGATGCTGCTCTACAAGCAGATCGGCGGGTTCTCCTTCGACGCGCTGTGGGGCAAGCGCTGCGATTGGACGCAGTACGCGCTGCTCACCGCGCTCCTCATCGCCTGCACGTTCGTGCTCACCTGGGCGACGGATCGCGTCTACCGGCGCGCCTGGGCGGGGTTCGGCGCGCCGGTCGCACAGAAGCCTTCGAATGCCTAGCCGGCGGCCGTAACGCATTCCAGAGCGTCCGCGCTGTGAAAAGCGTAGCGGCGCCGAATACGGCGGCGGCTAGTAGGTGGCCTGGCTCTGGGGTGGCCGCTGCCCTCCGGGAGGCATGTTCTTCGCCGCGAATTCCTGGGCGGCCTTCTTCATCTCCTCCGGGCTCAGGTCCTTGACGTGCGTCGCGATGCCCCACACCTGGCCGAACGGGTCGATCACGACGCCGTAACGATCACCCCAGAACATGTCGGCGAGCGGCATGCCGACGCGCGCGCCGGCCTGCACCGCTGCCTGGAACACGGCATCGCAGTCGGACACGTAGAGCTGGGTCACCCCCGTCGGTTTGTGCGTGGGCGAGGGCGCGGTGGTGGGGCCCTGGGGCATCTCGTCGCTGAGGAACAAGACCGAGTCTCCGATGCGGATCTCCGCGTGCCAGATCCCCCGGCCGTCCGGGCCGGGCATGCGCATCAACTCCTGCGCGCCGAAGGCCTGCTTGTAGAAGTCGATGGCCCTCGCCGTCTCGCGGAGCGTCAGCTGCGGAGTGACGGTGTGCATTCCGGACGGCGCTCCGGGCGGCGCCTTGGGCGCGGCTGCGCGAGCCGAGCGTCCTGCGCCGCGCCGGCGGGCGGTGGATTTGCGCGCGGATGCCTTGCGACGGGCCGGCTTCTTCGAAGTCTTCTTCTTCGCCATGGAGTCCTCCCCCGGAATGGCCTCCCGAAACCACGCCGGGGGCCCGGCGTCAACGGCACTCTACAATCTGTAGATTGCAGCCTGGCCGGGGGGCCGAGCCCCGCCCCGGGCGCCCTGGGAAGGCGCCTCCGGCAGGCTGAGCGATCCGGCACGCAACTTGAAAGCCATCTTCTCCGGGAACAGCTTCCGGAGGAAGACATGACGCGCTTGGGAATGGTGGTGTTGGGAATCACGGCGGCGGCTGCCGCGATCGCCATCGCCGCGGGGGTCGCGACGGGTCCGTCACAGCAGGCCGTGCCGGTCGAGCTGACGCCGGCGCAGATGGCCGAGCTGCGCACCTCGCCCGCGCCCGCGAAGATGGGCGTGGCCTCGCAGCCCATCGACGACGACGAGGACGGCGGAGCACAGGCGATGCCGCCGGACGGCGACGGCGAAGACGGCCCCGGCTCGTAGCCAGTCGCCGCCGATAGGGCGGCGCTGCCGCGCTCAGGGGCAGGACGGGAGAACGATGCCCGGGGGCGCCACCGTGCCGGCCAGGTTCCGGCTCCAGCAGTTGCCCTCGCCCGTCCCGGTCCAGACCAGATCACCCGCCAGCTCCGGCGGCAGGCGGGCAGTGTCCGGGTGACGCCCGTTGCCGAACACCACGTTGCCGGTGATCCGGTTGCCGTCGGGCAGCGGGCTCGGTTCGATGTCGAGCCTGGCGCAGGACTTCGCGTCGAGCTGTGCCGCGGTGCAGAAGTCGGTCAGCGCGATGCCGAGCGAGTCGTTGCCGACCACCACGTTCCGGCGGATGAGGTTCCGCTGCACCGAGACCGCGATGATGCCCGTGCCCGCCGGGACGAGGCAGACGTCGCCGCTGGTGCAGACGTTCCGCATGTTGTTCGCGGCCGAGACGTTGTCCTCGATGACGTTGTCCTCGTTCACATGGACGTCCAGCCCGGGAAGCGCGAAGGTGAGGATCCCGCCGGTGTTGCCGGTGGCGAGGTTGCGCCGCACGGTGACGCCCGAGCTGTTCTCCACCTCGAACCCGCTTACGTTCGCCTGCGCCACGTTGGCCTCGACCAGCACGTCGCGCGACTGCCCGACGTAGATTCCGGTGTCCTTGGCGCCGGAAGCGTGGTTGCCGGCGACGTGACCCCCGACCACGTGCGAAGGGAAGATCCCGTATTGCTCGTTGTTCACCGCCGTGTTCCCCTCGACCGCGATCCCTTCGACGCAAAGGAAGAAGATGCCGTCGTCGGAGAACCCGCGGACGGTGAACCCTCGCACCGTCGCGCCCTGCAGCCGTTTCGACTTGTCGCTGCCGAGGCATGCGGTGGGGTCGGGGCTGGCGGGCGAGAACGCGATCCCGTCGTTCTGGCCTCCCGGGTTCAGCAGCGTGGCGCCTCCCGGCGCGACCAGGCTGATCCGGTCCTTGGTCACCGAGACGGCGCAGATCTCCGGTTTTTCCAGCGTGCTGTAAGGGCAGGGCCGGCCCTGCTCGCGATAGGTTCCGGGACGGACGGTCACCGTGTCCCCGGGCCGTGCGCGGTCGACGGCCGCCTGGATGGATTCGCCTCGATGGACCACCAAGTTGGCTGCCGCAGCCGGAAGCGATGCGACTACGCACAGGGCCAGAGCGCGCATGGGAATCCCCCTTCTTCCGCCGCCTCTGTAGGCACGCGGACGGCCGGCTGTCCAGACGCGCCGCTTCTGGCGCAGGCGCCGCGCGCCGCGCTAGGCTGCGTGCCGTGCAGAGGGTCTACCTGGTCCGCCATGGGATCGCCGGCGATCCAGACGAATGGAAAGGCCCGGACGACTCGAGGCCGCTGAACGCCAACGGGCGGCGCCGGTTCCGCGAGACGGCGCGCGCTTTCGCCAAGCTGGGCGACCGCGTCGATCTGCTCTGCACCAGCCCGCTCGTGCGTGCGGTGCAGACGGCCGAGATACTGGCCGGAGCGCTCGAGCTCGAGGACGTGGCGGTGCTCGAGGAGCTCCGTCCCGAGGTGCCGGTGCAACGGCTGCTCGAGCGCGTCGCCGAGCTCGGCGCGAAGCGGATCGCCTTGGTGGGACACGATCCCCAGCTGAGCGGAGCCGCGGCGGCCTTGGGCGGCGTCGAACCGGCGCGCGTCGAGTTCCCCAAGGGCGCCATCGTGCGGTTCGACGTGGACGATCCCGCCGGACGCAAGGCGGAGCCGCGCTGGTGGCTGGAGCCGGGCGAGAAGAAGCCCCACGACGGCTTGCCGGTGAAATGACGCCCTGAATGACCTCGCCGGGCGAGCTGCCGCGCGTCGTGCGCCGGACCCCGAGCCGCGCGCAGGCCGAGGAGTGGGCGTACGTGCTCACCGCGGTCGGCATCCTGCACGAGCTGCGCGACGAGCCCGGCGGAACGTCCATCGCCGTGCTGCCCGAGGATGCCGCCGCCGCGGAGGCGGCGCTGGCCGCCCACGAGGCGGAGAGATCGCGCCCGGCTGCCCGGCCCGAGCCGGAGTACGGACGCAGCTATCTCTGGCTGGCGTACGCTATTCTGCTCGGCTCGTTCCACCTCACCACCGGCCCCCGCGACGAACACGTGGTCTGGTTCGCGCGGGGCAGCGCCGACGCCGAGGCGTTCCTGCGCGGCGAGTGGTGGCGCGCCGCCACCGCGCTGACGCTTCACGCCGACTACGCGCACGCCGCCGGGAACCTCGTGGTGGGCGCGGTGCTCCTCTGGGCCCTCGCCCGGCGGATCGGCCCTGCCGCGGCCGCCTGGATCGCCCTGGTCGGAGGCGTCCTGGGCAACGCGCTGACCGCGCTGGCCGTGCGTCGCGGATACACCTCGGTCGGCGCCTCCACGGCGGTGTTCGCCGCGCTGGGAGCTGTAGCCCTGCTGCAGGCGGTGGCTCGCCGCCGGGCGGCGCTGCTCGCGTTGGGCGCCGGCTCGGCGCTCCTGGGGCTGCTCGGGACGGGCCAGAACGCCGACCTGTTCGCGCACCTCTTCGGTTTCGCCGCCGGCGGCGCCCTCGGCTCGGCGGCGGGGCCGCTGGCGCGTCACCCACCTCGCCGCACCGTCTTGCAACCGCTGCTTGCGCTGGCGGCGCTGGCCGCCCTCACGGCGTGCTGGAAGCTCGCCCTGCGGGCCTGACGAGCTCAGGGAATACGGACGGGTCACCCTGAAAGCACGCCGGGAAGACTCGGGAGTTCGTGCGCCTTCGCGCGCGCCCGTTCCATGAACTCGCGCCCGTACATCTTCTCCGCGGCGTGCTGATTATGCGCACGGCAGAGCAACCGGATGCGGTCGACCTGGTGGACACGCGTTCGCGCGTAGCCGTCCAAGTGATCGAATTCCAGACCACCGGTTTCGGGGCATCGATGGCCACGGTCTTCGGTAAAGGTGCAGCGGCCGCCGTCGCGCTCGAAGACCGCACGCTGGATCGCGGCGGGAACGTGGCGCGAAGAGGATGCGGGGCTCTCTTTGTTCGGGACCTGCCGCGCCTTCCGGCCCTGTGCAAAACGCTGCTTCTTCAGATGCGCGATCATCAAGTCGAGCGACTTCTCGAAGATGGTCCCCACATCTCCGTCGGGAATCCGGTGCCGGAGCAAGTCCTGCACCTGGCGGAGCTTGTCGCGGCATGCGCGGGTCCCCGTGAACTGGAACTTGTAGGAGTCCTCGGCGAGCGGGGCAATCGCGTCACGCCGCTCAGCGCGGACGGGCGAGGGTGGCGGCACGGTAGCGGGAGCGGGCGGCTCCGCTGGCGACATCGTCGGGGCAGCGCCGAACGGAAGGGCAAGTGGCGCCTCGGGCGGCGCTTCGGGGCGGCCGGAAAGCTTGCGCACGACAGTCGCAACCGGCGGTTGGGGCGAAAGACGCGCAACCAGCTCTTCGATCTCCCGCTTGGACTTGCTAGCCGCCTCCGCCAGTACGTTGCCGTGGTTTTCAATCGTCAGGTGCGGCGCGAGCACTCGCAATCCGGCCAGGTGCACCCGCCCGGACCGCACCGCGTCCAGGATCCCCGGCATGCGCCGTGCCGCCCGGGCAACCATGAT
>DATFTN010000044.1:0-7704 GCA_035261845.1 Myxococcales bacterium
CTTCCGGCTACTACCGGTGGAGCTTCCGCGCGCACGTTCGCGGCCACGGAGATCCGCTCTCGCGGGCGGAGCTTCTGGTAAGCCCCTCCGGTCAGCTCGCGCAGATCGTGCGCGGGCAAGCTCCACCGGTAGTAGCCGGAAGCATCGGCGTTGGGGAGGACCCAGGCCGGACAGGCCTCGAGCGGCAGCGCGCCCTGGGGTTGGGACAAGAGCGTGCAGCCCTCCTTCTCCGCCCCGTTCGCGGAGTAGCGCGCGCAGACGGGGATCTGCCAGAGCCGGTCGCGCTGCGCGCCCGATCCCAGCGGCAGGTACCGCTGCTGCCGCAGCAGGAGCTTCGCCGGGGCGGCGGAGCAATCCACCCGGGCCTCGACCAGCGGGAGCCCGGCCTGGTCGAGGAAAGTCTGGAACGCCGCCTTCACGTCGTCACGCCCCGCCGCCCGCGAGAGCGCCTCCAGCAAGTCGTCGGTGTCGCCGCCGCCGTACGCGTGCGCCCGCAGGTAGCCGCGGATGCCGTCGCGGAAGCGCTCCGAACCGAGGAATCGCTCGAACATCGCCAGCACGCCGCCGCCCTTCAGGTAGGTGATGGCGTCGAACTGGTTCCAGACGTTCTTGATGTCGTCGAGCGGCTCCCGCACCGCCCGCGCGCTCGCCAGCGCGTCCTTCTCCATCGCGTAGTCGACCCCGCCGAGGAAGCTGGTCCAGGCGCCGTACGCGGGGTCCCATTCCTCCACGGTGCGGTTGCCCATCCAGGTGGCGAACGATTCGTTGAGCCAGGCGTCCGTCCACCACCTTAGCGTGACCAGGTCGCCGAACCACTGGTGCGCCATCTCGTGGGCCATCACCGAGGCGATCGACTTGCGGGTCTGCTCCGGGCTGACCCCCGGCTGGAAGAGGAGGATCTCCTCCCGGTAGAGGATGGCCCCCGCGTTCTCCATGGCGCCGTACGTGTAGTCGGGGGCGGCGATGTGATCGAGCTTCTCGAAGGGGAACTCGGTGCCGAAGTAACGCTCCAGGCGCATCAGCAGATCCGCGCTGGTCTCGAGCGCGAACTCGAGCTCGCCGCCGCGTCCCTTCGGCGCGACTCCGCGGACCTGCAGCGGACGCGAACGCACCTGGTTGGGCGGGAGCGGAGGCGGGGTCACCACGTCGAAAGGTCCGACGGCCCAGAGCAGCAGGTACGTCGGGAGCGGGCGGGTGGTGCCGAACCGGACGCGCTTCAAGTCGGGGCCGTCGGGCTGCACCTCGGCCGGCATCGTGTTGGCGACGGCCTCGTCCCGCGCGGGCACCGTCAGGGTGACGTCGAACGGCGTCTTGAACGCCGGCTCGTCGAATCCAGGGAACGCGCGGCGCGCGTCGACCGCCTCGAACTGCGTATACGCGTAGCGCTCGCCGGCTTCCTTCGCCACGTAGAGGCCGACGATCTGCGGGTCGAACTCGCGGTCCCAGGACAGCTGCAGGGTCGCCTTGCCGGGCCCGGCGGGACGGGGGACGACGAGCCGCGCCAGGCCCTCGGCGTTCACCTGCTCGTAGCTCGCCGGCTGGTCGGCTACCCGGGCGGAGCTCACGTGCAGCCCGCGCCCGTGCAGCCAGATCACCGTCCGGGGCCGATCGAGCTCGACCTCGATCGAGGTCTGCCCCGAGAACCGCTCCTCGGTGGGCACGATCCGCATCGAGAGCGAGTAGTGGATCGGGCGCACGTCGCGCGGCAGATGGAGCGCGGGCGGCTCCTCGGGCGCCGGCGCGGGCGGCGCGCTGGCTGCCGGGGCTTCGGGGCTCGCCGCGGGCGGGGAGGCGGCAGGGTGGGACGTGCCTGCGCAGGCAAGCGCGGCGCACAGGAGGGGCGCCGCAAGACGGGGGCGAGGGAGCATGGGGGGCGGACTGTACGTGATTACCCGCCCGCGCGGGCGGGTATACCCTCGGCGGGTGATGTCCGGCAGACGAACGGGCGGGCGCCCGGCCCTTTCTACTGCGGCGCGGCGGTGTACATCGTCCGAACGGAGGAGGTCCCATGCTCCGCCAGCTCTGCGCCGCGGCGGCATGCGCCGTATTCGCCGCCTGCGTCCGCAATCCAGCCACCGGGAATCTGGAGTTGAACCTGATCTCCGAATCGCAGGAGATCGAGATGGGCAAGCAGGCCGCCCAGGAGGTCGAGCAGAGCATCGGCCTGTACAAGGATCCAAAGATCCAGTCGTACGTCGCGAACCTGGGTCAGACGCTCGCGCAGAAGACCAACCGCAAGAACCTGCCCTGGCAGTTCCACGTGGTCGAGGACGCCGCCGTCAACGCGTTCGCGCTGCCTGGCGGGCCCGTCTACGTTACCCGCGGCATCCTCGGGACCCTGATGACCGAGGCCGAGCTGGCGGGCGTGATGGGCCACGAATGCGGCCACATCGCGGCCCGCCATTCGGCGAACCAGATCAGCAAGCAGCAGGTCGCGCAGGTCGGCCTCGGCATCGGCTCCGTGCTGAGCCCGGAGATCGGCCAGCTCAGCCAGATCGCGAGCGCCGGTCTTCAAGTCTTGTTCCTCAAGTTCAGCCGCGACGACGAGAGGCAGGCCGACAAGCTCGGCTTCGCGTACATGGCGAACGCCGGCTACGACGCCCGGCAGATGGTGAACGTGTTCACCACGCTGGAACGCGTCTCGAAGCTCGCGGGGGGCGGCAAGCTTCCCGAGTGGCTGCAGACGCACCCCGATCCGGAGAACCGGGAGAAGGACGCAGAGGAGAGGCTGAAGGAGGTGAAGGTCGACTGGAGCAAGGCCAAGGTGAATCGCGACGAGTACCTGTCCATGATCGACGGCCTGGTGTACGGCGAGGACCCGCGGCAGGGCTACTTCCAGGGATCGACCTTCCTGCACCCCGACCTCAAGTTCCGCCTCACCTTCCCCGCCGGCTGGCAGACGCAGAACTCGCCGCAGGCGGTGGCGGCGATGAGCCCCAAGCAGGACGCGATCGTGCAGCTGGCCGTGGCGGGCAAGATGTCCGCCGAGGAAGCCGCCCAGAAGTTCTTCAGCCAGCAGGGCATCCAGCGGGGGCAGGCGGCCGAAGTGACGGTCAATGGACAGCGCGCCCCCGCCTGGTACTTCGCCGCGCAGACGCAGCAGGGGCAGATCGCCGGGCTGATCGCGTTCACCTCCTACAATGGGACCACCTACGCGCTGCTCGGCTACACCGGAGCCCAGACGGTTCCCCAGTACGACGCGGCGTTCAAGGCATTCATCGGGAGCTTCGGCCCTCTCACCGACCCCGCCGCCCGCTCGGTGCAGCCGGCGAAGATCCAGATCGTGCGCGTCGGCGGCAACATGACCGTGGAGCAGTTCAATCAGCGCTTCCCCTCGAATCTCAAGCTGGAAGAGCTGGCCCTGATCAACGGCTTCGACGACAAGAACGGGCAGCTGCAAGCCGGCCAGCGGTACAAGCGCGTCGTCGGGGGCCCGCCCGTCCAGGAAAGAACAGCCGCCAGCCAGCCGCCGAAATCCTGACGAGGCGCGGTTCGCCTGTCATCCTGATCGGCGCTCAAGATCGAGGGGATCGCGCCGATTGGATCGTTCACGCATGGGGACCTCTGCGAGCGACGTCGGTGAAGGTGCGTCCGGGTCGGACGCCTCGAGAACCACGCGGCTGCTCCTCGCCGAGGACGACGAGCTGCTCCGCCGCGTCTTCGCCCGCGCCTTCCGCGCGGAAGGGTTCGAGGTCGACGTGGCCGCCGACGGCGAGGCGGCGCTCGCGCTGATCAAGGAAAAGCGCTTCGATGCCATCCTCACCGACATCGCCATGCCGCGGCTCTCCGGCATCGACTTGCTCCGGGCCGTTCGCCAGCACGACACCGACGTCCCCATCGTGCTGATGACCGGCGGCCCCGAGCTGGCCACCGCGCTGCAGGCCATCGAGCACGGCGCGTTCCGATACCTGGTCAAGCCGGTCGAATTGTCGGAGCTGAAGAGCGTCGTCCGCCGGGCCGCCAGCTTCCACCGGCTGGCGCAGCTCAAACGCGAGGCGCTGGCGCTTCTGGGCGAGAACGCGGCGCTCAAGGACGACCGCGCCGGCCTGGAGCGCACCTTCGAGCGGGCGCTGCAGGGGTTGTGGATGGCGTTCCAGCCGATCGTGCAGTGGCCCGCGCGCGGCGTGTTCGGCTACGAGGCGTTGGTGCGCACCTCCGAGCCCGCGCTGGCGCGTCCGCCGGACTTGATCGGCGCGGCCGAACGCTTGCGCCGGCTCCCCCACCTGGGCCGCGCGATCCGCAACGCGGTGGCGGTGCGGATCCCCGCCGCTACCGGGAGCGTCTTCGTCAACCTGCACGCGGCCGACCTGCTCGACGACCACCTGCTCGACCCCGCCTCTCCGCTCTCGGCCTACGCCGCGCGAGTGGTGCTGGAGATCACCGAGCGGGCCGGGCTCGACGAGGTGAAGGACGCCCGCGCCCGGGTGGAGTCGCTCAAGGGCATGGGCTATCGCGTCGCGGTCGACGACCTGGGCGCCGGCTACGCGGGGCTGACCAGCTTCGCGCAGCTGGAGCCGAACATCGTGAAGCTCGACATGTCGCTGGTGCGCAACGTCCACGAGGCGCCCACCAAGCGCAAGTTGATCCAGTCCATCGTCAGCCTCTGCCGCGACCTCGGGATCGAGCCGGTCGCCGAGGGCGTGGAGACCGCCGCGGAGCGCGACGTCCTCGAGCAGCTCGGCTGCGCCCTCCTGCAAGGGTATCTCTTCGGCAAGCCAGAGCGGGAATTCCAGCAGCCGAAGTTCTAGCGGGCCAGGCGGAGCGTGACTTCGCGGAGGAAGCGGACGCCCTCGCCGATCCAGCGGATCGGGCGACGCTCGTCGGCGCCGTGGGCGGCGCGGCCGGCGCGCTGATCTTCTTCGGTCCCCGGGGCGCCGCCCAGGCCGTAGGCCTCGATGCCGATCTCGCGCAGGTGCCGGGAATCGGTCGCGCCGGTGCCCATCGAATGCGCCACTCGGACCTCGCCCCACAGCGCGCGCGCCGCCCCATGCACGGCCTCGTTGACCGGTCCGCTGGCCGGCGACGGCTTGGCGAAGCCGATGTCGTCGAGCGGCTTCAGGTCCACCGCCGGATCGCCGATCGCCTGCGCCAGGCGGGCCTGCGTCTGTTCCCGGGTCTCGCCGGGCAGGATCCGGCAGTTCACCGTGGCCTGCGCGCTGGTGGGCAGCACGTTGTCCTGCGGCGCGGCCTTGAGCATCGTGGTCACGCAGGTGGTGCGGACCTGGGCGTTCGCCAGCCGGTCCTTGCTGATGACCGCGTCGTCCTGCGGCGAGACCCCGCCCGTCTGCACGACGTGCTCCAGCGCGGTGGAGAGCGGCGGCTTCTCCCGGGCCGCCTGGAGCGCGATGCCCTCGCGCGACTCGGGAAGCACCTTGGCGGGAAAACGCAGCTCGCCGACCCGCTGCAGGGCGCGGGCGAGGGTCACCACGGGGTCGAAGTCGGTGGGCGGAACCGACGAGTGGCCTCCCTTGCCCTTGACCGTCAGCGCATAGCTCTGGAACGTCTTCTCCGCCACGCCGATCTGCACCGACTGCATCCGGGACAGGTCGGGCGCGAGCACCAGCGCACCGCCTTCGTTCAGCGCCAGCTCCGCGTCGATGAGGTCGCGGTGGTTCTGCGCCACCCAGCGCGCGCCCACCAGGCCGCCGGTCTCCTCGCCCGCGGTCAGCGCCACGATCAGGTCGCGGGAAAGCTTCTCCGGGTTGCGCGCCGACTCCAGGGCGATCGCCGTGAAGGCGGACGCCATCGCCTTGTCGTCGCTCACTCCGCGCGCGTAGAGGTAGCCGTCCTTCTCGGTCGGCTGGAACGGCGGCACGGTCCACGGCTGCCCCTCGACCGGCACCACGTCGATGTGGGCGAGCAGGAGCAGCGGCCGCTTCGCGCCGGTGCCCCGGACCCGGGCGATCAGGTTCCCCCGGCCCGGTCCCGACTCGAGGATCTGCGCCTGCACGCCGGCGCGCTGGAAGCGGGCCAGGAGCGGCTGCAGCGCGGCCGTCTCGTTCCCGTGGCTGGTGTCGACCCGCAGGAGCTGGTCGAGGATCTCGCGCGCTTCCGTTTCGACGGGCCCGGCCGCCAGCGCGGCGCAGGTGAGGGCGAGGAGCATGTCGGACCACCTCCGAGGGCGCGCACCGTACCACGAAGAATTGACCATCGACGGCGCGTGTGGATTTGCTTCGCGCGGGAGGAAATCAAAATGATGCGTAACTTTGCACTAGCGTTCTGTTTGTCCTTCGCCGCCGCGGCGCAGCAGCCTGCCGGCGCCCCTGCCGCAGCGCCGGCCGAGGCGAAACCTGCCGCTGCGCAACCGGCGCCTGCGGTCGCGCAACCGGCGCCCGCCGCCGCGCAGCCGGCCGCCATGCCTGCTCCGGCGAAGGCTGCACCGGAGCAGACCATCTCCGCCGACGGCAAGATGCACATCGACGCCGCCATCGCGTTCCTGAAGGCCTGGGGCAAGGGACGCTGGGACGAGGCCAAGCCGGTCGCCGCCGACAAGGTGGCGGTCAAGCTGGGCGACAAGTCGTACGACGTCGACGTCCTGGGCGGGAAGAGCGACGTCAAGGCCGTCCTGCCCTTCCACGGTCTCTCCACCGTGCGCGAGCAGGGCACCGGCAAGGTGGTCGGCATCGACGTGACGGAGCTGGCGGTGAATGCGGGCGGCGCCGAGAAGCGCGGCAAGGCCCACCTCACCACCGAGGACAAGGACGGCCAGGTGCGCGTCACCGCCGTCGAGATGCAGTAGCGGTCTAGCCCGCGGCGGGATCCGCCGGCGTTCGCGCCGGTCGGGTCTCGCCGCGGTGGCAGGTCCCGCAGGTCACCGGCGTTCGACCCCTCGTAATAGAGGCGCGCCAGGTTGCCGACCAAGAGCAGCATCTGCCGCGCGCGCGGCTTGGCGCGCTTTTCGTCGGACTGCCAGCGCCCGCCCTCCGCGTGGCAATGGGTGCATGACACGCCCAGCTGCTGCGTGAACCACGACATGATGGGCACCACCTGGCCGGCCGCGGTGTCGTCGAGAGCCTGGACGCTCGCGTAGATCTCGCCGGCCGGCCGCGCCGAGTCGGCGTCGGACAGGCGCGGCGGCGCGGGCTCCGGAGTCGCTGCCGGGGGCAACGCCGGCCTGTCGGGCACGGGCTTCCCCCGGTGGCACGTGAAGCACGTCACCACGGGGTTTCCGCCGAACAGCTCCAGGTTGATGCGCGCGGTCATCCGCAGCATCTGGCGCGCGCGCACCTTGGTCTTCTTCTGGTCCGACGAGTAGTCCTCCTGGACGTGGCACTCCAGGCACTTGAGCCCGACGTTCCTGCCCATCGATTGCATGGCGGCCATGAACCGCTCGCTGGAGACCGCGGCGAGCACGTGCACGTTGCGGAACGTCTTGCGGGCGGGCTGCGCAGCGACCTCCTTGGGCCAGTCGAGACCGCGGGGCCGCTCGACGCCGGCCGCGGTGAGGACGCTGGCCGCGTCCACGGGCGTGGGCGTGCTTCGATCGGCGTGACAAGCGGCGAGCAGGAGGAGCGGTGCGGCGCGCATGCACGCGACGGTGCCGCAGCCGGGCCGGGCCGTCAGCCGTCCAGACTCGATGAAGTGGCTGGCTCCTCCTCGGACGAGCTGACGGGTTACCGTCGCTCAAGGACTTCCGCGCTCGAGGCGCAAGAAGGAGGAACCAGCCGTGGACCATTGTGCGATCGATTTGGGTGGAAGGAAATC
>DATFTN010000045.1:0-1953 GCA_035261845.1 Myxococcales bacterium
AGGTCGGGGTAGACAGGCAGCATGCTACAAGTCTAGCAGGCTCGCCGACTTGATCGCCGCGCTGATCATCTTCCTCGCGACCTACCTGTTCCTCGCCGGGACGGAGCTGCCGTTCCTCAAGCTGGACCGCCCGGGCGGGGCGGTGGCCGGCGCGGTGGCGATGGTCGCCGCCGGCGTCTTGACGCCCGAGCAGGTCTACCGCGAAGCGATCAGCTGGGACACCATCGTGCTGCTGCTCGGGATGATGATCCTGAGCTCGCTGCTGGCGCGGGCGGGAATCTTCCGCTGGGTGAGCTGGGCGGCGCTCCAGCGCGCCCACGGGCCGCGCACGCTGCTCCTCGCCATCGTCGCGGTGGCCGGCGGGCTCTCCGCGGTGCTGGTCAACGACACGGTGTGCCTGATGTGCACGCCGGTCGTGCTGGCGCTGGTGGAAGAAGCGCGCCTCCCGCCGCTGCCGTACCTGCTCGCGCTCGCCTTCGCCTCCAACGCCGGCAGCGTGGCGACGCTCACCGGCAACCCGCAGAACATGCTCGTCGGTACGCTGAGCGGGATCGGGTACGCGCACTTCGCGAAGGCGCTGATCCTGCCCGCCCTCCTCTCGATGGGCTGCGTGTACCTGGTGCTGCGGATCGCCTTCCGGCGCGAGCTCGCCCAGGCGCCCCGCCTGGATCCGCACCTTCCCGAGCCGCCGCTCCGGCGCGGCCACGCGGCGCTCTGCCTTTCGGCGCTGATCTTCGTCGTCGCGGGATTCCTCGCCGGGTACAACCTGGCCTGGACGGCGATGGTCGGCGCCGCCCTGCTGCTGATCCTGACCCGCGGCGACCCGCGCGAGATCTTCGCCCAGGTCGACGGAACCCTGCTGCTCTTCTTCGCCGCGCTCTTCGTCGTCACTCACGGCGTCGCCGAGGCGGGGATCGCCGAGCGGCTCTACCGCTGGCTCCAGCCGGCGTTCGGGACTGACGCGGTGCAGCAGACGTTCCGTTTCGGCGCCTTCACGGTGGCCGCCTGCCAGCTGGTCAGCAACGTTCCTTTCGTGCTGCTGGCGGGGCATTGGGTCCCGAACATGGCCGACCCGCACCTCGCCTGGCTCTCCCTGGCGCTGGTCAGCACGCTGGCGGGGAACCTGACCCCGGTCGCCTCGGTGGCGAACCTGATCGTGCTGGAACTGGCCGGAAGCAAAGGGAAGATTCCCTTCGCCCGGTTCATCCTGGTGGGTGCGGGTGCGACCCTCCTGCCCCTAGCGGTGGGGCTCGCCACCCTGCTCGCCGAGCGGCGTCTGGGGCTTCTTTCCCGCTGACGTGAAATAGTGGCGCCCTCTCGGCGTTGGTCCACGACGTGGACACAGCCCTCGCGCTCCCCTTTCCCTTGACCCGACCGCACGAGACGGCGCGTCCAGGTTGCCCCCCCGACGAGGTGGAATGGGCGCGCTCGGCCGCGGCCGGCGACAAGGTCTCCTTTTCGCGCCTGGTCGAGAAGCACAAGACCTCGGTTTTCGGCCTGTGCTACCGCCTGGTCGGCTCCACCGACGAGGCGCGCGACGCCGCCCAGGAGGCGTTCGTCCGCGCCTACACCAGCATCCGCGAGTTCGACGCGCGCCAGCCGTTCGGCGCCTGGGTGCTGCGTATCGCCCGCAACCACTGCATCGACCTGCTCCGGCGCCGGCGCCCGACCCTGGCGCTGGTGTCCGAGGGGCGCGGCGAGGACCCGGAGCCCGGCGTGACCCCCGAGCCGGCCGACCAGTTCGCCGTGGGCGGCGAGCAGGCGGTGCAGGAGCGCGAGGCGCAGCGCGACCTCGACGTCGCCGTGGCTTCGCTGCCGCCCCGCTACCGCGAGGTGGTCGCCCTCTTCCACGTGCAGCACAAGAGCTATGCTGAGATCGCCATGGCGCTGAACGTCCCGATGGGCACCGTCATGACCTGGTTGCACCGGGCCCGCAAGGAGCTGAAGTCGAAG
>DATFTN010000046.1:0-32773 GCA_035261845.1 Myxococcales bacterium
CGTCGGTCGCCTGCTCCGGCCAGCGCCAGGAAAACGGGCTCTCGTCTACGAGTTGGTCTCGCGCAGGACGATGGAGGTCGCGCAGGCGCGAAGGAGGCGTGAAGGCCTTGCTTCCCGGGTCACTGCTCAGATTTAGCGTCCGCGGGGACGAGGTCGTGCCCCATTTCCTATTGGATAACGACCTGCCCTGGTTGCGCGCGCTCGTCGATGAGCGCGAACGCTTCGTGGGTCGCCGCATGTGCGAATTGGAAGAGCGCTTGCGCGAACCTCTGCCATGCGCGAGTCCGGCTGGGAAGCGAACGCTGGCGAGCCATGTCCTCCTGGGGCTCCAAGGAATCCAGCGCCGCTCGGCGGTCCCCGCCCGGATGGCGCGAGCCAAGCTCTTCGGAGAGGCCGCCCGTTCTCCGAGTTGCAGCGACGGCGTGCTGGCCTCGGTGGCGGCCTCGCTGCGCGTGACACCGGAGGAGCTCAGCGACTCCTTGTTCTCCGATCTTCCGGGAGAGAGTCTCGTGGCTCCCCTGGAGGAGCCGCTCTGTCCCGGCCAACTCGCGCTGCGAACCAATTTGCTGCTGGCCCAGGCTCTCCTTCTCCGTGCGACCGCGGTGACCGTCGAGGCCGAAGGAAATTCGAGGGCGCTCGTGCGCCACGCCAAGCTCCGAGGCCTCATCTGTATCGTGACGCGACGAGGGCAGCCTCAAGTAGCGGCACTGGAGCTCTCGGGGCCGCTCTCTCTCTTTCGACGGACGCTTCTCTACGGACGGACGCTCGCCAACCTCGTGCCGCAGCTCGCTTGGTGCAAGAGCTTTCGCCTGCACGCCGTCTGCTTGCTCCAGGGAAGATCTCTCGCGCTGGAACTCCGCTCGGGCGATCCGATCTTTCCAGGCGGCGAGCCGCGGGCCTACGACAGCCGCCTGGAGGAACGCTTCGCGCGCGACTTTCGGCGGGCGGCTCCAGACTGGGACGTTGTGCGCGAGCCCGAGCCGGTAGCTGCGGGTGATACGCTCGTGTTCCCGGACTTTGCGCTTCAGCATCGCGTGGATCCCTCGCGGCGCTGGCTCCTCGAGCTGGTGGGATTCTGGACACCCGACTACCTCGCGCGCAAACTGGCGTCGTACCGCGCAGCGGGCCTCTCCAATCTCATCCTCTGTATCGACGAAGAGCGAGATTGCGCCGATGGCGACTTACCTCCCGGGGCCCTTGTCCTCCGGTTTCGGCGGCGCGTCGACGCCGGCGCCCTGCTTCGGCTCATCGAGAGTCCCGGCCATCCCGCCTCGATCGATACGTGTCTCACGGGGAGCTGAGTTGGCGCTGCGTACGAGGCGCTGATTCTCTACCGTCATCGAACCGATGGTACGCGGTTCCGCTCTGTGGTACCTGAGCCTTTGGTGCGTTTTCTCACCTACCACGGCCTGGCGCCCGGCGAGCTCGCCGACAAGGTCGAGAAGGTGCGCGCGGCCATCGAGCGGGACGATTTCCGTTCCCCCGACGTGAAGAAGCTGGGCGTGGGCGGGTTCTACCGGGCCAGGCTCGACGACAGCTCGCGGCTCCTCCTCATGTTCGCCGAGCACCGCGGCGAAAGGGCGTGCCTCGCGCTCGAGGTGATCCGCGGGCACGCCTACGACCGCTCCCGCTTCTTGCGCGGCGCGCCGGTCGACGAGGCGAAACTGGAAGATTCGGAACCGCCGCAGGCAACGGAGGCGCGGCCCCTCCGCTACCTTCATCCCACCCGGCCCGTCTTCCACCACCTCGACAAGCCGCTCTCCTTCGACGACCTGCAGGACGCCGCGCTCCGCCACCGGCCCCCGCTGGTGCTGGTCGGCTCGGCCGGGAGCGGGAAGACGGCGCTGCTCCTGCAGCGGCTGCGGCAGATGCCTGGTCGCATCGCCTACGTCACCGAATCGAAGTGGCTCGCCGAGACCTCGCGCGCGCTCTATGTCGCCTTCGACGGCGCGCCGGAGGATCAGGAGGCCGACTTCCTCAACTACCGCCAACTGCTCGAGACCGTGGGAGTGCCCGAGGGCCGGCCGGTGACGTTCCGTGATTTTGTCGCCTTCTTCGAGCGCCACCGGCAGAAGATCAGGTTCGCAGACGCCCACCAGGCCTTCGAGGAGCTGCGCGGCGTGCTCACCGCCGAGCCCGAGGGGCCGCTTTCGCGCCAGGCGTATCTCGGCCTCGGGGTGCGCCGGTCGATGTTCGACGTGGAGCAGCGGGCCGTCCTCTTCGACCTCTTCGAACGCTACCGCGCCTGGCTCGTCTCGGAGGACCTGTACGAGCCGAACCTCGTCGCCCATGCCTGGTTGGCGAAGATGGAGCCGGTCTACGACTTCGTTGCGGTCGACGAAGTGCAGGACCTCACCAACGTGCAGCTTTCGCTCGTGCTCCGGTCGCTCAAGGCTCCGGGGCAGTTCGTCATCGCCGGGGACGCCAACCAGATCGTCCACCCGAACTTTTTCTCCTGGTCCAAGGTGAAGAGCCTCTTCTGGCGCGGGCTGGGCGCGGCGCACGAGACCGACGTACACCTGCTTGACGTCAGCTACCGCAACAGCGACGCCGTCACGCAGGCGGCCAACCGGGTGCTGCGGCTCAAGCACGCGAGATTCGGTTCCATCGACCGGGAGTCGAATCTCTTGATGCGGCCGCTCGCCGGTGTGGAAGGATCGGTGACCGCTTTCGCGACCGCGAGCGCGGCGGTGAAGGAACTGGACGAGAAGACACGCCAGTCGACGAAGGTGGCGGTCATCGTCCTGCGCGACGAGGACAAGGCGGACGCGCGCAGACAGCTGCGCACGCCGCTGGTGTTCAGCATCCATGAGGCCAAGGGCCTCGAGTACGAGACGGTGATCGTCTACCGCCTCCTCTCCTCCGAGCGGCGGCTTTTCGCCGAGCTATGCGAGGGCGTCGGGGCGCAGGACCTGGTCGGCGACTCGCTCGAGTATCGCCGGGCGAAGGACAAGGGCGACCGGTCGCTCGAGCTGTACAAGTTCTTCGTCAACGCGCTCTATGTGGCGCTCACCCGCGCGGTCGGGCAGGTGATCCTGGTGGAAGACGATCTCGGGCATCCGGTGCTCGAGCTGCTCGGCGTTGGACGGCCGGAGAGCGCCGCCTCGGTGCAGGCGGAGAAATCGTCGGCTGAGGAGTGGCAGCGGGAGGCGCACCGGCTCGAGGCGCAGGGCAAGCAGGAGCAGGCCGAGGCCATCCGCGAACAGATGCTGAAGCTCCGGCCCGTCCCCTGGACGGTATTCCATGACGCCAACCTGCGCGCGCTCGCCGACAAGGCGCTGGCGCCTGTGAGCGTGTCGAACAAGGCCAAACAGCAGCTCTTCGAGCTGGCCTGCTTCCACGAGGAGAAGCTGGTCGCCCATCGCCTTGCCGGGGAGGGTCGGTTCGAACCCGCGAGGCAGTACGAGGCGCAACGCGCGCGGATCGCCCGGCGCGTTTTTGAGGGCTTCGAGGGGAAGAACTTCAAGGAGGTGCTCGCGCGGACCGAGCAGTACGGCGTCGACTACGCCACGCCGCAGGGCCTCACGCCGCTGATGCTCGCCGCCTTCGCCGGCAACGTGCCGCTGGTCGAGGCGCTGCTCGGGCGCGGCGCGAGCCTCGAGGCGCGCGACCACGCCGGCCGCGCCGCGCTGCACTGGGCGCTGCGCCGGGCCTATCGCGACTCCACATATGCCACCACCGTCTTCGGGACCGTTTTCGACCTGGTCGCCCCTGCCTCCTTCGACGTTGAGGCGTCGGGGCGCCTGCTCCAGATCGGCCGGGAGATGGGCGAGTTCTTCTTCTTCTCCACGTTCCTCGCCCGCTTCGACGAGCTTTATCAGTCCCGCGCCGGCCGCCGCGAGGGAGTGACGAGCGATTTCTTCCTTCGCAAGCCGTTCGCGGTCTTTCCCGAGGTGGTCATCAAGCCGGCGCGAAAGCGGCGCCTCTACGTCAACGGATTGCTCGCCCGCAACGAGCCGGGCAGCGCATACGCGCCCAACCGGCAGCTTTGGATCCGCGAAGCGCGCGGCCACTACGTGCCCAATCCGTCGCTCTGCTTGCGGGTTGCACGCGCGGACGGCGCCGATGCCTGGGTGCCGCTGCACCAGGTAATGAACCTGGCGTGGCATGAGTCGCACCTCGAGAGGAATGCGCGGTCGCGGCTGGTCCCGGCGGCGCCCGCGATCCGGGCGGTAGGCTAGACCCGTCACGGGTTTCGGTACCGCGCGATGGCGCGGCGCCACGAAGCTCCGCGACGGGACAGCCCCCGGGGTGCTCTCGAATTGTCCACCGTCCGGTCTTCAGTCACGAACACGTCTGCCTCGAGATAGTCGAGCGAGCTGAGCGACATCGGGCGGGTGTTCCGCTTCCTGGCCTGGACGCCGGCGGCTCGCTCTACGAGGCATCAGTGCCGATAGAGAAGTTGGCCCGCGGTGCTCCATGGAGTGGGCGCCCGGCTCGAAAGAAGCCCGAGCTGTTCTTCACGCTGCGCAGCTTCCAGAGGAAAGGTGCGCATCTCTTCGCCCGTTCAGGACTACCAAGCAAGCTTGTCGAGGAGAGGGCGACGCTTGTTTGCTTCGTCGTCGCCGAAAAGGCGCGCGATGAGATCCAGCAGCGCCAGAGCGAACCGCCGGCGTGGTCCAACGACCTCGGTCGCCTCGTAACGAGCGACGAGAGTCTCCACTTCGAAGGGGTGCAGGCGGTGGATATCTTCGAGCGCTTGCAGATCGTGCTCGTACCCGCGCGCGAGCTTCATGATCGCCAGGTCGTGTCGCTCGGGAACAAGCACCGTGAGTTGCGTGGCTCCTTCGAGGGCAATCTTCTGAGCTCTTTCCTCGAGACCCTCGGGCCCCTCCGCGATGCCGACGACCTGGATGGGCAGCACGGGCTCGCCGCGAGCACCGAGTCGCGCAACTGCCGCGTCGAACTCTACCGAGCCGGGCGAGAGAAGATCGACATCGCTGGTCGAGTGCGCAGGGTCGATGATCGAAACCGCGCTTCCGCCGATCAGGAAGATGATGGAGGGAGCGGCCAGCTCGCGATCGACGCGTCCGAGAAACTCGAAGAGTGCCGAGGCTTCAAGCTTTGCCGGCATGCCGCTCGTAGAGGGCCCGGAAAGAATCCTCCCCCATGTTCATGAGGAACCCCCACTTCCTCGCCACTGGGGGCGTCCGGTGCTCGGCGAGTTCCCTGTCGAAGTCGTTTCTGGGGCGGAAGAGGTGACGCGTTTCGCGCGGCGGGCGCCACCACCGTCGCGCCTTCTCGCCGAGCTCCTTGAGCCCGGCGAGCGATGCCGTCAGTTCCGTCAGCATTCCGAGGAGAGCCAGCGAGTCCTGAGCCCGCGCGCCGTTTTCCAGCTTGGTCCAATCGAGTTCTCGCCACGTGCGAGCCAACACGATAGGGAGCGAGCGCAGGAGCGAAGCATCTGTGCTGGCGAATCGGAGCGCTAAGGCAAGAGCTGTCTCCGGAGCGAGGCGCCGGTTCGGTCTCCAGCCGCTCAACGGAGCGCCCAGAGCGACCAGCGTCTCCGCCGTTGCCTCCCAGTCGTTGGCCCGCTCAGGGGCATCCATCGTGATTCCATCGTAAGCGTATCGCCTGCTGCCGTCGAGTTGGCGGAGGAACCGTGCATGACCGTGCTTCGGCGTACCCGCCTTGACGGACCTTGGAGCGTGGTTGACGGACGTCCCCAGAGGGAAGCTACAGTCTTCTCGACGGGCTTAAAGGGACTGAAAATCCCCGTGTCGGTGGTTCGATTCCGCCCCTGGGCACTTTTTCGGAGGGATTCTGCGGATCGGGCGTCCCACTTGTCTCACTGGCATCATTCTGTCTCGTTGCATCTGGCCAAACTGTGTCCAAGTCCGCGGCGAGGAGGGCGCCCAGCTGGTCCGCGGTCGTGCCGTCGTAAATCCGCTGCAGCATGCGGGTATCGACATGGCCCATTGTCGGTGCGATGTTCTCGAGCCGCGCGCCCGAGGCGCGCAGCCAGGTGCCGTACGTGCGCCGCAGGTCGTTCGGGGTAAGGTGCGGCAGCCCTTGGCGCCGGCAGGCGTAGCGCAGCGCCCACCGGAATTCGTCCGGTTTCTTCTTGAACAGCACCCTATGGGAACATTGACCCTGCCGATTTTCCGCAGATTCTCGCAGCACAACGAACAGCACGGGCGATGCGCTGAACCGGCGTCAGCCGTCTGCACAATACACAGGCGGCACGGTCCTGCGGGTCTATGCCGACAAGATCTACAAGACCTTCATGTACTGCGCATTGCCTGAATTTCTGACGGTCCGCAGAGCGGGCGCAATCAGCGGCGAAAGGCACGCGGGTCCATCTCCAGTCGCCTCTACCAGCGCTGGATCTGGACCCGGTCCTTGCCGAGCGCGCGCGCCACCGCGGAAACGTTCCCCTGCGCGGCGGGGGCTGCAGGCCCCGGCGGCGCTCTGGAAGGGTGAGAAGTCGGACCGGCGAGGCGGGAGGAAGGCGACGGAACTGCCCTTATCTGTCCTTCCCTCTCAAGACGATCGAGATGGACCCCAATTTTCCTCTCGCGCACAATTGGGGGACCTGGATCAAGCCATGCAATGGCTCGAAAAGGCGTACGAAGCGTGTACGGGTCGGGTAGGGGTATCGCCCGGGCCGCCTCTGTACAGCTCGTACATGTCCGCTCCGGGCCTTTCCCGACCCGGTTCTGTACAAGTCGGGTAGGGGTATCGCCCGGGCCGACTCTGTACAGCTCGTACATGGCGCGCCCGGGGGATATCCCCCTCGCTCATGTACATCCTCCGCTCTCCGGAGTGCTTTGCGAGCGTCTTGCTCCGGCCGGGCTTCGATCCCTTGCGCTCGGACTCGCGCTTCGAGGCGCTCGTACGCCGGATCGGTTTCCCCGAGGGCTGCATAGATCACGGCAATTTCCGATGCATTCGGATCGCCAGGCGTCGAGCGATTCTTCAGATCGCCCAGCAGCTTGACCGCTTCGCTCTTCTGGCCCGACGCGACGTACGCGCGAGCGAGGTTGGCCATGCAGTTGATCGTTGATCATCGATCGCGGACGGAAGCACCAGCAATCGGCTTCATGTGGGTGCGCGCCCAATCGGCGAACGTAGTGAAGCCGCCCGGCACGAGCGCCCTGGCCGCAGCGATATGGGCTTCGTGCCGCGGGCCAAAGTACGTGTGCTCCTCGAAGTACTGGAACATCTCCCGGATCTCGTGTGCGCCGGGAAAGAGGCCGTCATAAGTCTCGGCCGGGACCTGCACGACTTCCACGTCGTGCCCGAGTGCCTTGAGCGTGCCGACGAAATCGTTCCAGGAGTAGACGCCGCCCGCGACGGCCAAGACGCTGCCGTCCGGCAATCTGCCGCGCGCGCTGAAGGCGGCGGCGGCGGTCTTCCCGACCTCGTTGACGTCCCCCGCGTGGATGACGCGTTTGGTTGGATCCATGGGAACCACCCAGCCGCGGCCGCCGTTCGGGAGCGATTGTGGTGCCAGCGAGGTGAGGAAGTTTTGAAAGTAGAAGGGTGCTTCCACGAACGTGTGTCGGGCGAAACCGGCGCTTCGAACCGCGGCGTCGACCTGCGCTTTGCCGGTGAAGTGCAGCACTTTGAGGCGCCCGCCGCTCAGCTTCTCGACATCGGGCAGCGTGGACCAGATCAGGTGCTCGACCCCGGCCGCCCGTGCGGACCGTACGGCCGCCGCGCCGAGCTCGGCCTCTCGCTCGCCCTGACCAGGTTCCCAGAAATTGGTGACCACGAATGCGCCGTATGCGCCGTCGAATGCAGCGACGAGACTGCTCGGGGCGAGCAAATCCCCGTAGACGACCTCGACATCTCGCGCGGCGAGCGCTCGCGCGGCCGCGCTCGCCGGATTCCGGCTCGTCACCCGTACTCTGAACTCGCCCCGGGCGAGCAACGCCTCCACCACGCCGCCGCCCTGCAGACCCGTTCCGCCGATGACGGTGATGATGCTCTTTGCCATTGTCATCGGCGCCTCAGGATTCCCTCGGCGCGGAGCTTCTGGCCGATGCGACGGATCTCTGCCTCGCCCTGGCGCAGCGCCTCGGCGCTCGTGTGCACCGAGTAGTTGCCGAGGGCGAGATCATGCGGATGCTTGGCCGCCGAACCGAGTACGAACCTCGTGTTTCGTTCGGCGACGAAGTCGATCGACTCGTCGGAGGGCTCGAAGATCGCGATCTCTCCGCTGGAAATGGGCGGAGACGCCCGGAGCACCCCGTCGAGCACGGCGACCCAGCCCACCGTGTGCCCTTGGGGAGGCTGGTACGACCAACGCTCGCCGGCCTTCAAGCTCACGGCGAGGTAGGTCATCGGAGGCGCCGCGATCGGGCTCTTCGCCTGGCGGTACGCGCCCAGGATCACCCGCACGGGATCCTCGACGGGCACCTGTTCGGGCATCACGTAGTGACTGGCGTTGGCCGCGTTTTCCAGCTCGGGCGGCAGCGCGACCCAGAGCTGGAATCCCTTCACGCGACCCGGCTCGGGAGCGCCGGTGTGCCAGACGCCGTTCCCGGCTCGCATCCACTCGACGCTTCCGGCCGGCAGCACGCCGTCCCGTCCGGTCGTCTCCGCGTAGCGGACCGACCCGTCGAACATCACGGTCACCGTGGCGATGCCCGAGTGTGGGTGCCAGCCGAGCTCCATCGGTGCTGGCGGAGTCCGGCCGCCGTCGAAGTCGAAGTGATCGAGGAAGACGAAGGGCTTGATGAGCTCGCCCAAGTCGGAGGGGCTCACCAGCCGGGTGATGGGGCCATGCGTGCGTCCGTGGGTGCGATACACGATCTCGCGGACAGGTCGCTCAATCTGACGGGCCAGCATGACTCCATGGATGCATCGTTCCGCTGATAGGAGCAGATGTCTGATTTGGATTGACTGTTCCACCCATGGAATAATTCGCAACCCATGGATCTGAACGAACTGCTCGTCTTTGCCCGAGTCGTGCAGGCAGGCAGCTTCACGGGGGCGGCGGCGAAGCTCGGGATGCCGAAGTCGACCGTCAGCAGGAAGGTGTCCGACCTGGAGGAACGGCTGAAGTCGCGCCTCCTGCAGCGCACGACCCGCCAGTTGAGCCTCACCGACGCCGGCCGCACCTACTACGAGTACTGCGCGCGGATCGTGGGCGAGATCGAAGACGCCGAGCGCGCCGTGAGCCGATTGCAAGAGCGTCCTCGTGGACTCCTGCGCGTGACTGCCCCCGTCAACGTCGCCTTCCTCGGCCCGATCGTCGCCGACTACCTCGAGCGCTACCCGGAAGTCCGCCTCGATCTGTTCTGCACCGCGCGTGAAGTGGACCTCGTCGAGGAACGCTTCGACCTGGGCATCCGGGTTGGAACGCTCGCGGACTCGACCCTGATCGCGAGGAGCCTCGGCTCCGTGGGCTGGTTCCTCGTCGCGACGCCCGCATATCTCAAGAAACGTGGACGTCCGCGATCACACGAGGACTTGAAGAAGCACGACTGCCTGCTCTTTGGCGCAGGCATCGATGGGGGCGCCGGGGTGCGCCTCGAACGAGCCGGCACGTCCGTGCAAGTCGCCGTGTCCGCGCGCTTCATGGTCACCGACATGGACGTCCTTCATGCGGTGGCGACCGCCGGACTGGGCATCGCCCTTCTTCCCGAGTTCGACTGCGCGGAGGATTTGCGGGCTCGCCGATTGGAGCGCGTTCTTGCCGACTGGAGCGCTCCGCCCACGCGGGTCCAGGTGGTGTATCCGAGCAGCCGGAACTTGTCTCCCAAGGTGAAGACCTTCGTGGAGCATCTGCAGGAGCGCATGACGCCGCCGCCCTGGGAGCTCCGATCCAAGCGGTGATCATCCCCGCAGCGCCGCGGCAGCTTCCTTGCAGCGCGCTTCCAGCGCCGCGATGAGCGCGCGGATGCGCCCGATGCGCTGGACGTCCGGGTGCACGACCAGCCACAGATCGACGCGCTGCGCGGGCAGATCGGAGAAGACGCGGCGCAGCCGCGGATCCGCATCGCCCAGTCACTCGTTCAAGTTTGGATTCGGCGCGGCGGGTGCCGACGGGCTGGATGGCAAGTCCTGGGATCGGGGTGCGAAGTCGATTCGGCTCTCGCCCCTGACGAGCGCGCCAACGACGGGGCCAAGGACGAGCCCGGCCAGGCCTCCGAGGACGACACCGCCGATCATGTTCAATGCTTGCGTCTCGCTGTCGTTGCATCCCGGCCCGCAGGAGTGCGGGAGCAGGGCGCCGATACCGGCCCCGACGAGGGCGCCCGCGGGCGGGCCGGCGAGCAACCCGAGGACAGCGCCCACTTCCCGGGTCCGCCACTTCAGCGAAGCGACCTCCTGCAGCGGAACGGCGCGCGGCCCGTCCGCCGCGGTGCCGCGGAGGAACTCGGGCGCGAACTCGATCCGCCGGAGCTCCAGCGCTGCGGGAGCGACGGCATTCGACGCCAGCTCGACGCGCACGACGCGGTCCTTGACCTGCCGGTCGAGCCGTTCGACTTGATCGGCGCTCAACGGCGGCCTGGCCTGGGTCGTGGTGGCGCAGGCCACGCTCGAAACCGCACAAATCCAGAGCAGTCGCATCGTCTTCTCCCAGAAGGCCGTCTCCGTGCTCACGGAGACGACCAGCGTCGCGCTCGTCCGGTCGGACCACCCTTTGCGGACGGCGGCCACAAAGCATCGGGACCGAGACCTGGGGGAGGCGGCCCACGCGTCATCGACGTACTTGTCAACGACCGTGCTCCGGGCGTGCTTCTCGAAGCACGGTCTGCGCGGTCGCCGCGGATCGTCGCTCGCGATCCTACTCGATGATGATGACCGCGCTACGGGGACGGGGAATCCCCGATTCGGCGCGACGACTCGGTAGCTTGCGCGGTTGATTCAGTCTCCGCCGCGCCAGTCGGCCAGGATTCGATCCACCTCGCCCCGCACGGCGGCACGCGCTTCGCTCCGCTCCATTCCGCTCATCAACAGATCGTCATATCGCGTATACCCATGACGGACGGCGGCAACGACCGCGAGGACCAAGGGTCGCTCTTCCATCTCCTTCGCCGCCGCAGTCCTTCCGACCCGGCCGCTTCTCCGCAGCGTCGCATGCCGCGCGATGGCCTCCGCCTCTTCCGGCGGGCAATGCGGAAAGAGCCTCCGGATGCCGTCCGCCATCGACCGCGCCAGCGCCTCGTCCTGGTCGGCCCGACGTTCAGCATTGCGCGCCTTGCGCCTCGCCCGCACTTCGGCGTCCCCCAAGCATTCCGCCTCCGCTTTCTTGAGCGCATGCTCCTCGACCAGAAGGCCCTGCCGCTCGTATCGCTTGCGCGATCGGCTGAAGCGGATCACCACCGCCCAAAGCTTGCTCGCCGCCTTGGCCCGGCGCGTGAGCGCGGCGTCGCCGCGACCGAGGAACACGAGATGGTCCAACTCCGCGCAGGCGAGGCAGAGCGGTCCTGGCCCCTCCATCACGAGCAGGTCCCCGCTCCCCTGGCACTCGCGGCAGGTCCAATCGCTCAGCGGAGAGATGACGACCAGTTCCTTCATGTCAGGAGGCGATGATAAGCGAGCCCGGTGGCCGAAGACCTGATCCCGCTCGCGCTCGCGATCTCGCCCTCGGGCGCAGTGCACCTCGACGCGAAGCCTTCACTCGAAGGCTGCGCGCCGGCCGCGCTGGCGCGCGAGCTCACTTCCGACCTCGCCCACGGGCCTGGCTTCGCCATCCTCCAACTTGCGGCGCGCCATCCCGGCGAGACGTTGCCGCCGAGCGTGGCCTTCTTCCGCGACGTGGGCGCCCTCTTTCTGGCCCGCGCGTGCGCGGCTCCCGAGGGCGCCAGCATCCAAGCACCACCCGACGAGTTGGCTCGGCTGGTCTCGCGGGTACCGCCAATGTGCGGTGGCGAATACCTGCGCCCCGCGACCCTTGAAGCTCTCTGGAGCGATCTGGACGCCGCCCTGCGCAGCGAGCTGCGAGACACCTCGCTCGAGCAGTGGTTCAAGGACCGTCACGCCGCCTGGAACGTGGTCGGTCGCGTCTGCTTCCATCTGGCCGAGAACAAGGCCGACGAGGAAAGGCCCTTCGCGTTCCTCGCCACCTATACGACGCGCTTGTCGAGCAGGGCCCAGCCGCAGCACCGGCCGCTCGGCCAGGCCGTGCGCGACTTCGCCTCCGACAAGAGCGCCCTCCTCTCCCTCCTGCTGCCCGTGCAGCGCGCTTCGGAGGAGAGCGCGCTGGCCAAGGAGTTGGTCGACAACGGGAAGTTGTTCCGCACCCTGGCCTGGACACCCGCCGAGGCGCTCCGGTTCCTGCGCGAAGTGCCCGCCTTCGAGGCAGCGGGTATCGTCGTCCGCGTTCCTGACTGGTGGAAGAAGCGCTCTCGCGTGGGCGTCGAAGTGAAGCTGGGCGGGCGCAAGCCGGCCGGGCTGGGGCTCGATGCGCTGGTCGACTTCGATGTCCGACTCGCCCTCGACGGCGAGCCCTTGAGCGAGAAGGAATGGAGGGCGCTCGCGGCGCAGGACCATGGGCTCGCGCTGGTTCGCGGACGCTGGGTGGAGATCGATCGGGACAAGCTCGAGCAGGTCCTCGCGCACTGGAAGGAGGCGCAGCGCGCAGCTCGCGGCGGTGGGCTCTCTCTCCTCGAGGCGATGCGGTTCCTGGCTGGGGCCGAGGGCGAAGCAGCCTCGCCTCTGGAACCGGACGTGGCCGGCTGGTCGCGCGTCAGCGCCGGCCCTTGGCTCGCACAGGCCCTCGCCGGCCTGCGCAGCCCGGACGCATTGGGAAAGCTCCTTCCCGGCTCCGAGCTGCGCGCCGAGCTGCGGCCGTACCAGGAAGTCGGCGTGCGATGGCTCTCGTTCGCCGCCGGACTGGGCCTCGGGACGTGCCTGGCGGACGACATGGGTCTCGGCAAGACATTGCAGGTCCTTGCGTTCCTCTTGGCGCGCAAGAAAGCGGGGCAGGCCCCGGGCCCAAGCTTGCTGGTCGCGCCGGCGTCGCTGCTGGGAAACTGGAGCGCGGAGATCGCGCGGTTTGCGCCGACGCTGCGCATGCGGGTGGAGCATCCATCGGCGCATGAGGAACAGGCGGAAGATGCAGATCTGATCATCACGACGTACGGCATGCTGCTGCGCAAGCCTGCGCTCGTATCCGCCGACTGGGACGTCGCCATCCTCGATGAGGCGCAGGCCATCAAGAATCCCGGCGCGCGCCAGACCCGCGCCGTCAAGGAGCTGAAGGCGCGCGTGCGGATCGCGCTGACCGGCACTCCGGTCGAGAACCGGCCTCTCGATCTGTGGTCGATCTTCGACTTCCTCAACCCCGGCTTGCTCGGGTCGGCCCAGGCATTCGGGAGGTTCGTCAAGAAACTGGAGAATCGAGGATATGGCCCGCTACGCGAGTTGACGCGGCCGTATCTCCTGCGCCGGCTCAAGACCGACAAGAACGTCATCCGCGATCTGCCCGACAAGACGGAGATGACCGCCTTCTGCGGCCTGACCAAGAAGCAGGCGGCTCTCTACCAGGAGACCGTCGAGGAGCTGACGCAGTCGCTCAAGGATGCCGACGGGATGAAGCGGCGCGGGCTGGTGCTGGCCTCCTTGATTCGGCTCAAACAGATCTGCAACCATCCGTCGCAGTGGCTGCGCGACGGAGACTATGTCTCCGAAGCGAGCGGCAAGTTCGGGCGGCTCTCAGCGCTCTGCGAGGAGATCGCGGCGCGTCAGGAGAAGGTGCTGGTCTTCACGCAGTTCCGCGAGCTGGCCGAGCCGCTGGCGGCGTTTCTCAAGCAGGTCTTCGGCGCGCCCGGCCTCGTTCTGCACGGCGAGACCAAGGTGCGCGAGCGGGCAGCGCTGGTCGAGAGCTTCCAGACCGGCGAGGCGCCCTTCTTCGTGCTTTCGCTCAAGGCGGGCGGCACGGGCCTCAATCTCACCGCCGCCTCGCACGTCGTCCACTTCGACCGCTGGTGGAACCCTGCCGTCGAAGAGCAGGCCACCGATCGCGCCTTCCGCATCGGCCAGAAGCGGAACGTGCTGGTGCATAAGTTCGTCTGCCGCGGCACGGTGGAGGAGAAGATCGACGCCATGCTGGCGGAGAAACGGGCCTTGGCGGGCGAGCTGCTCGAAGGCGGCGCCGAGGCGCATTTGACGGAGATGAGCGACGCTGATCTATTGCGAACGGTTTCCATCGATCTCGACCGCGCGCTCGATGAGGCGGCCTGAGCAGGAAGGGTGATGGCTCATTACGATTTCGACGGCTACGGCGGATTCCCCAGGTACGTCTCGGTCGGAGAGCGCCGCGCCAAGGCCATCTTGCAGGCAAGGAAGCTGGAGAAGCGCGGCCGCGTGCTCGAGCCAGTGAGGCTGGAGGGGCAGCGCATCGCCAGCTCGTTCTGGGGCAAGGAGTGGTGCAAGAACCTCGAGTCATACATGGACTTCAGCAACCGGCTTCCCCGTGGGCGCACGTATCTGCGCAGCGGGGCGGTGGTCGATTTGCGGCTCGGTGCCGGGCAGATCGACGCGCTGGTGGCCGGAAGCTCGCTCTACGAGGTGTCGGTGCGGATCGACAAGCTCGCCCGCAAGCGCTGGGGAGCGGTGATCAAGCGCTGTGCCGGGCACATCGACTCGGTGGTCGGCCTCCTTCAGGGAAGGCTGCCCGAGACGGTGCTGGAGGCGCTGGTCGACCGGCGCGCGGGGCTCTTTCCGTCGCCGAAGGAGATCGACTTCACCTGCTCGTGCCCCGACTTCGCCTTGCTCTGCAAGCACATCGCTGCAGTGCTCTACGGAGTCGGCGCGCGGCTCGACGAGAAGCCCGAGCTGTTCTTCACGCTGCGCAGCGTGGCCCTCGACGAGCTGGTCGCAAAGAGCGCGCTCCGCCGCGCACCGCCGGCGAAGGAGGCTCTCGACACGGGCTCCCTGGAGGGAATTTTCGGGATCGAACTGGATCGGAGGCCGCGCCGCCGCGGGCGGTGAGGCGATCCCCGCTCGTTGCACGGACCTCTCCACGGGTCTATATTCTGACCATATAGGTGGTCACCATGAAGCCCATCCACGTTTCGGAAGACATCCTCCCAATCGCCAGCTTCAAGGCGCATGCCTCGGAGGTCGTGCGCTCGCTCCGAGCGCGCGGGCGCCCGATGATCATCACCCAGAACGGCAGGCCCGCCGCGGTGCTGCTCTCACCGGAGGAGTTCGACCGCCTCACTTACCGCGAACGTTTCCGCGCGGCCGTCCGCGAAGGGCTCGCCGATGCCGGGGCGGGACGCGTCGTCTCCGACCGGGATCTGGACGAGGTGGTGGAACGTGAGTTCGGCAAGCGCAAGCGATGAGCAGGCTTCGCTGGACGCTGAGAGCCCAGAGCGACCTCCTCGAAATCGCGCGATTCATCGCCCGAGACAATCCCGACGCAGCGCGCAGATGGGTTGCGATGCTCCGCAAGCGGGCGCGTGCAGCGGCTCGGATGCCTCGGGTTGGGCGCCGGGTTCCCGAACTGGGACGCGACGATGTTCGCGAAGTCGTTGTCCGGCGCTACCGCATCGTCTATCAACTTTCCCCGGACGGTATCGTCGTGCTCGTCGTCTTCGAGAGCCACCGGCAGCTCCCTGGTGGGATTGGCAAGTAACACCGGCGAGGCGGGCCGACCGTGCAGGACCGTGCTTCGGCAAGAGACTGAAAATCCCCCGTGTCGGTGGTTCGATTTCCGCCCCTGGGCACCATTTCCGCAGAGTTGGCCAGAGCCCGAAGTAACGGTTCCTTTACTTTGCCGGCTCGTTAGTAAAGGATCCTTGCCGGAGGCGTCCCCATGCGGAGAGAGGCCGGGCGGTACGAACGGACCGCGGTCGCCGGCGAAACCGTCTCCGCATTCATCCCTGATCCGCTGCCCCCGACGAGTCCGCCCCTCTCCTTGGATGCGGGTACGCGTGGTCTTCTACAGTCCGCCGAGCAGAAGCTCGGCAGGCTCGGCCTGTCCGGCGGGATGGTGCCGTCGATCGAATGGTTCATGTACGCCTTCGTTCGCAAAGAGGCGGTCGTATCGTCGCAGATCGAGGGAACACAGGCGACGCTTGTGGACCTGCTCGCGTTCGAGGCAAGCGCCGAGGGGGCCGCTTCGACGGCGCCGACGGAGGACGTGCAGGAAGTCTGCAACTACATAGACGCTCTTGCCTACGCGCGCCGCCAACTGCAGAGCCCGAAGGGGCTGCCGCTCTCGATGCGACTCCTGAACGAGGCCCACCGGAGGCTGATGAAGGGCGGCCGCGGCGCGAACAGGCAACCCGGGGAGATCCGACGCAGCCAGAATTGGATCGGCGGCACACGGCCCGGCAACGCCGCTTTCGTGCCGCCGCCACCGCACGAACTCGGCCGGCTGCTCAGCGATCTCGAGAAGTACATCCATCGAGAAGACGACCTGCCGCCACTCGTCCGCACAGCGCTGGTGCACGTGCAGTTCGAGACCATCCACCCTTATCTCGACGGGAACGGCCGCATCGGCCGACTGCTGATCACGCTGCTGCTGGAGCAGTGGAAGCTGCTGTCCCAGCCGCTCCTGTATCTCAGCCTCTACTTCAAGCAGCATCGCGCTGAGTACTACCGGCTGCTCAACGCCGTCCGGGTCGAAGGAGCATGGGAGGCGTGGGTCGCCTTTTTCCTCGAAGGCGTTTCCACAATCGCCGACGAAGCCGCGACGACCGCACGCGATTTGTTCGTCCTGGTGAACAAGGACCGCGCGCGCGTCCTAGGCGCTCGAAACAGCTCCGTGACCGCCGCGAGGCTGCTCGAGCTGTTGCCCCGCCACCCGATGGTGACGATCCCCGCGATCGTGAAACTGCTCAAGACCAGCAAGCCGACCGCAGCGAAGGCGGTAAGCGTCCTCGAGCGCCTCGGCATATTGAAGGAGACGACTGGCCGTCGGCGAGACCGCACTTACGGCTACCGCGCGTACCTGGAGCGACTGCGCGCGGGAACCGACCTGCTTGAGCCGTAGCGCGACGAGAACGCGCGGCATCGCAGGCGACGGAAGTGGGGACTGAAAATCCCCGTGCCGGTGGTTCGATTCCGCCCCTGGGCACCAATTCCGTCGCTTTCTTCAGGTCAGGATGCGGGCTCCGCCGCTCTGGACGTCATCGCCTCGTGCTGCGCCGCCCACTTCAGCAGCGCGTCCAGCGCCGGGCAAAGCGCCTGGCCCCAGTCGGTCAAGGCATACTCGACCTTGGGCGGCACCTGGTGGTGCACGATGCGGCGGACGATCCCGTCGCGCTCCATCTGGCGGAGCTGCTGGATCAGCATCTTCTGCGAGATGCCCGCGATCGCCCGTTCCAGCTGGGAGAAGCGCAGCACCTTGCCGCCGAACAGATGAAAGAGGATCACCAGCTTCCAGCGGCCCTCCAAGAACTTCAGCGTCTGCTCGACATGGGCGGCGGCCGAGGCGGCCGTCGGGTAGGCGAGCTTACTTTTGGGTTGGTACCTTACTTTTCCGTGCGTTCTTGACATCGGGTAAGTCTACGTTGCCTCTGCGGACCTGGAGAAGGGCTTCGACCAGCCGGCAGTGACGGCCAGAAGGGAGCCGACATGTCCGCCAGACTGCCTGGTCCCGTCTCTGCCTACTTCGCCGCGACCAAGCGTTACGACGTCGACGCGATGCTCGCTCCCTTTGCCGAGGGGGCGGTCGTCAAGGACGAGGGCCGCGAGGGGCATGGCCTCGAGGCGATCCGGGAATGGATGGAGGAAACGATCAGGAAGTATCGCTTCACGGTCGAGGTCACCGATGCCGCCAGAACGGGCGGCAAGCTGCTCGTCACCGTCCTGGTCGCCGGGCAGTTCCCCGGAAGCCCGGTGAAACTCCGCTACGCATTCACGCTCGACCGCGAGAAGATCGCGCGCCTGGAGATCGGCTGATGCCGGGCGCCTGGCGATTCGCGATCGATCCGACCGAGTTCCTCCGCAAGCGCGCGCTCGTGACCGGCGGTACCAAGGGCATCGGTGAAGCCCTCGTCCGGCGCCTGGCCGCCGGCGGGGCGAAGGTCGCGACGACTGCTCGAAGCGAGCTGCCGGAAGGCCAGTCTCCCGACCTGTTCATCCGGGCCGACGTGAGTCTGGCGGCCGGTATCGAGAAGGTCGTCCGCACCGTTCTCGAGAAGTTCGGCGGCGTCGACGTCATCGTCCACAACGTCGGCGGCTCCTCCGCGCCCAGCGGCGGCTTTGCCGCCCTCAGCGACGACGATTGGGCTAAAGCGCTCGATGGGAACCTCTTGGCTGCGGTCCGTCTCGATCGTGCTCTGCTTCCCGGAATGCTCGAACGGCGATCGGGCGTGATCATCCACGTCTCGTCCATCCAGCGGCGCTTGCCTCTGTTCGAGGCGACGCTCGCCTACGCGGCCGCCAAGGCCGCGCTGACGACCTACAGCAAAGGGCTGTCGAAGGAGGTGGGACCGAAGGGAGTGCGCGTGAACACCGTCGCGCCCGGCTTCACCGAAACGACTGCCGCACACGGTCTGATCCTCCGCCTGGCCGCTCAAGGTGGCCTGGATGAAGACGCCGCCCGGCAGGGCCTGATGGACTCGCTCGGGGGGATCCCAGTGGGCCGCCCCAGCCGCCCCGAGGAGGTCGCCGAGCTCGTCGCTTTCCTCGCTTCGGAGCGAGCTGCCTCGATCCATGGGAGCGAGTACGTCATCGACGGAGGCACGGTGCCGACTGTCTGAGGCGTTCTGAGGAAATTGGCGCGAGACCCCGGTCGCCGCTGCGGCTAGAGTGCGCCGCATGAACCTGCTCGTCTGCGCCCTCCTGCTGGCTGCCGCTCCCCCAACCGACGACGCCCGCTTCGAGGCGTTCGCGCAGAAGTACGTCCAGGAGCTCCTCGACCGGGACCCGGAGACGGCGACCCGGCTCGGCGAGCACCGCAACGACGCGCGGCTCAACGACTACAGCGCGCAGGGTGTAAGGCGCGATCTGGCCGCCGCGAAGGGCGGACTGGCGCAGCTGGCGGGCATCGATCCGAGGAAGCTGTCCCCCGAGGACTCGGTCGACTACCGCATCCTGAAGAACCGGCTCGAGTCCCAGGTCTACGAGCTGCAGACCCTGCGCGGCTGGCAATGGAACCCGCTGCAGTACAACGTGGGCGGCGCGATCTACGCGCTGATCGCACGCGAGTTCGCGCCGCCCGAGCAGCGGCTGCGCTCCGTCATCGGCCGGCTGAACGGCGTCCCGGCGGTTGTCGCCGCGGCGAAGGCGAATCTGAAGAATCCGCCGAAGGTGCACACCGAGACCGCCATCCAGCAAAACAAGGGGACCATCAAGCTGGTCAAGGAGCAGCTGGAAGCGCTGCTGAAGCAGGCGCCGGATCTAGAAAAGGAATTCCGGGCGGCGCAGTCGACGGCGCTGGCTTCGCTCGCGGACTACCAGCAGTGGCTGGAGAAGGAGCTTCCGCGCTCCAACGGAGACTTCCGGCTCGGCGACGACAAGTTCCGCAAGAAGCTGCGCTTCGCGCTCGATTCCGACCTCTCCAAAGAGGAGATCCTCCGCCGGGCGGAAGCGGATCTGAAATCGACGCGGTCGGCGATGTACCACACCGCGGTGCAGATCTGGCCGAAGCTGTTCCCGGACAAGCCGGTGCCGATGGACCAGGCCATCGCGATCAAGGCGGTGCTCGACGACGCAGCGCGGAAGCACCCGACCAACGAAAGCGTCCTTTCGCAGGCGACCAAGGACCTGGCGGAGACCACCTCGTTCGTGAAGGAGAAGGGCTTCGTCACCGTGCTCGAGGAGCCGCTGGACGTCGTCGCTACTCCCGAGTTCCAGCGGGGCGTGGCAGTCGCTTCCTGCAGCCCGGCGGGACCTCTGGAGAAGAACAAGAAGACCTTCTTCTACATCTCCCCGACGCCGGAGGAGTGGCCTCCGCAGCGCGTGGAGTCGTTCTTCCGCGAGTACAACGACTCCATGCTGCAGGACTTGACCATCCACGAGGCGATGCCGGGCCACTATCTCCAGCTGGCCCACGCGAATCGCTTTCGGGCGCCAACGCTGGTGCGAGGGGTCATCTTCTCCGGCACCTTCGTGGAGGGCTGGGCGACGTACGCGGAGCAGCTGATGGCGGACGCCGGATACGGCGGACCGGAAGTCCGCATGCAACAGCTGAAGATGCGCCTGCGGATGATCCTCAACGCCATCATCGATCAGAAGATCCACACCGCGGGCATGAGCGAGCAGGAAGCGATCGCGCGGATGATGAACGACGCCTTCCAGGAGGAAGGCGAGGCCGTGGGGAAGTGGAAGCGCGCCCAGCTCACCTCGACACAGCTCTCCACGTACTACGTGGGCAATACCGAGATGAACGACATCCGCGCGGCCTGGGAGAAGAACCACGGCAAGTACCCCGACTTGCGCGCGCTGCACGACGCCATGCTTTCCTTCGGGAACGCAGCGCCCAAGTACGTGAGGCAACGGCTGGGACTCTAAGCGCCCGAGGTGCGGACATGGAACGAAAGCAGGCGTCGGATTTCCACCCAGAGGTCCTGAAGATCTTCGATCAGTACGTGCACGGGCTGATCGATCGCCGGGGGTTCCTCGAGCGCGTGGCACGGTTCGCCGTGGGCGGTGTGACGGCGTCCATGCTCCTCGACGCATTGACCCCCCGTTTCGCCGAGGCGCAGCAAGTTGCCAAGGACGACCCGCGGCTGGCGACCAGCTCGGTGGAATACGATTCGCCGAAGGGGACTGGAAAGGTGCGTGGCTACCTGGCGCTGCCGGCGAAGCGTTCGGGACGCTTGCCGGGCGTCCTGGTGGTCCACGAGAACCGCGGGCTCAATCCGCACATCGAGGACATCGCCCGCCGCATCGCCTTGGAGCAATACGTCGCGTTCGCCCCCGACGCGCTGACCAAGCTCGGAGGTTATCCCGGGGACGAGGACAAAGCGCGCGAGCTCTTCGCCAAGCTGGACCAGGAGAAGGCCCGCCAGGACTTCGTGGCCGCGCTCGCGTACCTCGAGAAGCGTCCCGACTGCACCGGCAAGGTCGGCGTGGTGGGCTTCTGCTGGGGCGGCGGGATCGCCAACATGCTGGCCACGCGCGTCCCCGAGCTGCGCGCCGCGGTGCCGTTCTACGGCAGTCAACCGCCGGCGGAGGAGGTGGCGAAGATCAAGGCGCCGCTCCTCATCCACTACGCGGAGAAGGACGACCGCATCAACGCCGGCATCCCGGCGTTCGAGGCCGCGCTCAAGGCCAACCACGTGCGATACGAGCTCTTCACCTACCCCGGCACGCAGCACGGCTTCAACAACGACACCACTCCGCGCTACGACAAGGCTGCCGCGGGCCTCGCCTGGCAGCGCACCATGGATTTCTTCAAGAAGAATCTACGCGGCTGATGCGGTCGCAAGGCGGTGGCCGTATCGTCACACCGGCGCTCCAGGAATCAGGTTGGGATCGCGTGCGCACATCCGCGCCGGTGGATGGATGAGACGACTCGTTGCCGCTGCGGTCGTTTTCTCGCTGGCCCTTCCGGTCTGGCCGCAGGAGCTCGCGCCGCCGCCTCCTCCGCCCGACGACGAGGACCAGCCCCGCCCGCGCCAGGAGCCCCTTCCGCACCAGGCCGGCTATTACGAGAGCTGCTTCGGCGTGCCGCGAGTGGAATCCCCTCCGTTCGGTATCTCCGGTGAAATCGTGATTCCGATCGACGGGTCGGGCGTCGGTATTCCCTCGGTGCCTGTTGCGTCCAAGTCCACCGACGAAAAGGCCTGGCTCCTGGCCGCGGTGCTCGCCGCCGTCGCGCTGCCCGTCGTGGTCTACGCCGTCGACAGTCCGGCGCCGCAGCTGGTCCTGCAGCGTTTCCGCTGCCCCACGTTCACGCTGGATCTCCTGGGCGGAGCGGACAACGGCGCCCCGCTGGGGAACGGCGCCTTCGGGTTCGTCAGCACCCGCTTCAGCTTCGGCGTCGGCCACATCGCGACCGACTTCCAGTACGACGGAGCGCCAAGGGCCGTCTCGGCATTCTCGGCGCATCTGCTGATCCGGCCGACGCCGCGCGAGCACATCGAGGGCGGTCTGGCCATCGGATACCGGCGCTCCGTCCTGGTCGACCGCGTCCAGGACGGCCTGGAGGTCGGATTTCCCCACCGCTACGCTCTCTGGCGCGACGGCCTGCGGACGGTTGCGTTCGAGCTGCGCCCGCTGCTGCTCATCGGCTCCAGCATCGAACCGAGCCTCGAGGCCGCCTTCCTCATTCCCCTCGCCCCGGTGCTGCAGCTTCGCGTCGGCGGGCGCGCCTACACGTTCGGGGGAGACCTGCTCTGCGGCCTGTCGACGGGGCTCAGCCTGACGTTGTGAATTTGCCCGGCACCGAATAGCTCGTGTCGGTGACCTTTCCGACTTCCATGACCTCTTTCAACCTGTGCAGGTTCGAAGGCACTTCTCCTTCCGGGAATTTGCCGATCAGCGCGAGCGCCGCGCGTCCGAGCATCCCCAGAGGCACGTTCATCACTTCGCGAACTTGCGTCTGGCCCGCTCGAGGTCCGGGGGCGAAGTGGATCTCCCAGTGTGTTCTCAGCCCGGGAGCGGTGACCGTTTCGAAGCGGATCAGCTCGTTCTTGCGCTCCTCGGTGATCTTCACCGTCCACTTCACCCGGATGCCCAAGGGCCCCTGTACCGTCCATCGAGAGGTGGCCGGACCGATCGGCTCGATGGCCATCACGTCTCCCAGGAACGCAGGCAGATTGCTGAAATCGCGGTAGAAGCTGAACACGTCCTCGACAGGGCGTTGGATGGTTACGGTTGCTTCGGTCATCTGTCCGCCCCGCGCATGGCCTGCTTTGCAAGCCGTTCGAACTCAGCCGCCGGGAGGAGCCCGGTCGTCAATCGTCGGGCGATCAGCCAGGCCGGCGTGCCTTGAACGCGATACTCGCGGCCCAGCATTTCCGCCTCCCTGACGGCGGCCTCGGCGCTGCCGTCGGCAAGGGCAGCATGCAAAGCCGCACGGATCGAGATCGCTCCATGGACGCGCACCGCAAGCCGGCCGAGATGCTCGAGTTCTTCGGAGTCTCGCCCGGCATGCACGTCGCCGAGCTGGGCGCGGGTGGCGGCTACTCGACCGAGCTGTTCGCGCGCGCGGTGGGCCGCGACGGGACCGTCTACGCCCAGGACAGCCCCACCTGGAGCGGACCGGGGCTGACGAAGGCCTGGCAGGCCCGCCTGGCGCGCCCGGCGATGCAAAACACCACCCACTTCATTCGCCCGTGGGAAACTCCGCTCCCGCAGGAGGCCACGGACCTGGACGCGGTCTACTCGGTGGCTATCTACCACGACGTGATTGCCGAGAAGCACGACAGCAACCGGATGAACCAAGCCGTCTTCGCCGCCCTCAAGCCCGGCGGCACCTACGCGATCATCGACAACAGCGCCAAGCCGGGCACGCGGATTCGACCGTCAACAAGACCCACGATCAGGATCGGTTCGCGCTGAAGTTCGTCAAACCCTGAGTGCGCATCGGCCTCCGTTCCCTCACAACGGGCGAGCGCTCCTCACCTTCGGGGCCTGGAAAGGCCTGCCCCGGACCGGGTATCGAAAATGGATGGACCAACTCCTCAAGCCGGAAGGCGATGTTGTTGCGGAGCACCGCGCGAACGCGGGGTGGCGAATCGTGGCGGTGATTCTCCTCGCCTGTCCAGGCGCGCTGTGGCTCGCCGCGCTCTACTCCCAGCCGTTGCATCCGGGCGCGGCGGTCGCCGCCGTGCCGGGCGCGGTCCTGATCGCGCTCTGCGCCCTGGTCTTCGCGCAGCAAAGCAAGGTGCGCGTGGTGCTGCGGACCGACGGCCTGGAGAGGTGGGGCATGCGCGGCGAGCTGTGGAACCTGCGCTGGGAGGACGCCGCGCAGCTTCGCTACCGCGCCACCCGGGTCCACGCCGTTGGACTGGATCTCTTCCTGCTGCTCAAGCTGTTCCCCGCGCTGGGCAAGAGCGTCCAGATCAGTTTCGAGGACGCGAACGGGAAGAAGCGCAAGCTTCCTGCCAGCCTGCGGGCCATGGACATCCTGGCGGAGCGGGTCATCGAACGACATACGGCGGCCCGGTTCCCGGTCCTGTGGGCCGCCTTCGACCGCGGCGAGGAAGTGCAATTCGGCAAAGGCCTGTCGATCGATCGGGAGCAAGTCTCGGTCAGGAAGCTCTTCGGGGGCAGGAAGCGGTGCCTGCTCTCGGAGGTGGAGAACGTCACCATCGACGATGGGCAGATGAAGATCCGCCAGAGGGGGAAGACCTTCGCGTTCGCCAGCTTCGCCGTGGGCAACGTGCCGAACGCCTATCTGTTCGCGAAGCTCTTCGAGTCGACCCGGGCGGCGCCCGGCGCAGCGGCGCAGCGGCCAGCTCGCCCGGCCGCGCGGAACGTCGCCTGAGGCCAGGTCAGCTTCCGGACTTTCCCCAAGTGTCGCGCAGCGGCACGATCAAGTTGAAAACCGGCGCGCCGTCCCTCGAGTCCTTGGGATCGACGAAGTAGTACCCCTTGCGCTCGAATTGGTAGCGCTCCTTCCCCATCGCCGTCGCCAGCGCCGGCTCGATGCGCGCTCCTTCCAGCACCTCCAGGGAGCGCGGGTTCAGCTGGGTGCGGAAGTCCGCCTCGCCCGCGCCGGGGTTCGGGACTTTGAAAAGCCGGTCGTAGAGGCGCAGCGTCGCTGGTCTGGAGAGCGGAGCCGAGACCCAATGGATGGTTCCGCCCACCTTGCGCCCGTCCTTCGGATTGCCCGACCGCGTCTCGGGATCGACGGTGGCGCGCAGCTCGGTCACCTCGCCGGTGACCGGGTCCTTCGTCGCGCCGGTGCAGCGCAAGACGTAGGCGTGGCGGAGGCGCACCTCCTTGCCGGGCGACAGGCGCTTCCACCCCTTGGGCGGCACTTCCAAGAAGTCGTCGCGCTCGATGAACAGCTCGCGGGTGAAGGGGAGCTTGCGTGAACCGGCATCGGGCGCGTCCGGCAGGAAGGGCGCGTCGATCTCTTCCACCCTGCCTTTGTCCCAGTTCTCCACCACCACTTTGACTGGCCGGTGCACGCACAGCGCTCGCCGCACCGAGACGTTCAGCAGCTCGCGCAGCGTATTCTCGAGCAGCTCCATCTCGACGGTGCTGTCGGCCTTGGCCACCCCGATGCGGTCGCAGAAGAGACGGATGGATTCGGGGGTGTACCCGCGCCGCCGCAGCCCGGCGATGGTCGGCATGCGCGGGTCGTCCCAGCCCGAGACGAGTCCCTCCGCGACCAGCGCCCCCAGCAGCCGCTTGCTCATCACGGTGTAAGTGAGGTTCAACCGCGCGAACTCGATCTGCCGCGGCTTGTGCGCAACCCCGATCTG
Source organism: Myxococcales bacterium (assembly GCA_035261845.1). GTDB lineage: Bacteria > Myxococcota > Myxococcia > Myxococcales > 40CM-4-68-19 > VBKO01. Next base: position 25,242 of record DATFTN010000046.1, read on the forward strand.
CTGCAGGTACCAATCGTAGAGCGGGCGGTGGGCCTCGAACTCCAGCGTGCAGAGCGAGTGGGTGATGCCCTCGATGGCATCGGACTGCCCGTGGGCCCAGTCGTACGTCGGGTAGATGCACCACTTGTCGCCGGTGCGGTCGTGGTGCTCGCGGCGGATCCGGTACATCACCGGGTCGCGCAGGTTCAGATTGGGCGAGGCCATGTCGATCTTCGCCCGCAGGGTGCGTGAGCCGTCGGGGAACTCGCCCTTGCGCATGCGCCGGAAGAGGTCGAGGTTCTCCTCGGGCGAGCGGCCTCGGAACGGCGACGGGGTGCCGGGCGTGGTCAGCGTGCCGCGCGTCCGCCGCACCTCCTCGGCGCTCTGATCGTCGACGAAGGCCTTGCCCTCGCGCACCAGCTTCTCCGCCCACTCGTAGAGCTGATCGAAGTAGTCGGCGGCGTGATACGAGTGCTTGCCCCAGTCGAAGCCGAGCCAGTGCACGTCCTCCTGGATCGACTCGACGTACTCCTGCTCCTCCTTGGCCGGATTGGTGTCGTCCATCCGGAGGTTGCAATGGCCTCCGTAGTCGCGAGCGATGCCGAAGTTGAGGCAGATGGACTTGGCGTGACCGATGTGGAGGTAGCCGTTCGGCTCGGGCGGAAACCGGGTGACCACCTGCGAGACCCTCTTCGCCGCGAGATCCTCGTCGATGATCTGGCGGATGAAGTTGGTCGGACGGATCTCCTCGGTCACGTGGCGGCGGGCATCGGTGAGGGTGGCTGGGGCGGTAGGAATCGAACCTACAAATGGCGGGGTCAGAGCCCGCTGCCTTACCGTTTGGCGACGCCCCAAGAGACCATCGGACGACGTCTGCATTAGACCGGTCGCGGCAGCCGGGTCAAGCGCTCGGTTGAGCCTGGACGAAGCGCGCAAGAAGCTCGACCTCGAGCGCTTCCGCAAGGAATTCGCTCGAGGCGACGAAGAGAAGGCGCGGGCGTTCGACGGGGTTCTTCCTGGGCCCCGGCGTTCCGCGCGCCTATCGCGAGGCCAAGGAAGGCCCGCTCCAGGACGAGACTTAAGCAGTGACCTTGGCGGCCAACACGTCGACCTGCTCGATCCGGGGCGGCTCGGCGAGCAGCTCGGACGCCTTCGCCATCAGCGCGGCCGCGATCTGGCCGGAGAGGTGCGCCTTGCGCGCGGAGTCGTCCGGGAAAGCATCGAAGATGCCGAATTCGCGCGGGCTGAACCGCAGGGCGAACCAGACGGGGGTGCGCGTCTCCGCCTGCGCGGCGGGCAACGCGCCCTCCAGGAACTTCGCGACTTCGTTTTCCTTTCCTGACTTCGCCAGCAAACGGACTGCCAGAGCGACGCGAACCATGGCGGACCTCCGATCGGCTGCGGGAAGCTCCGGTTCGATCGTTCGAGCATCAAATTGGATTCGCGCCGACTGCCGATTGCCCCAGCCCAGGTCGTCGCAGCGGGCGCGCCAGGCCTTTTCGGTTCGCCTGCCGTAGAAAGCGTTGCGGAGACGATGCAGGGCAGAGCAGATTTCGAGACGTGCGCCCCGGTTCGCGTACACTGCCGGCCATGCAAGGGCGAGAGGAGCTGACTCTCGACCTGGCCATCCGGCGCGCCGCGTCCGCGGGCACGCTGGTGCGCCACGAAGCCGTCGCTGTCTTCCTCGAGGTGCTGCGCCTCGCGGCCGAGTCGGAGGCGATCCCGGACGCCGCGGCGACGCTCCTGGAGGAAGAAGGGACCCTCGCCTTCCGGCCGGTGGCGGGGGCCGCCGCCTCCGATCCCGCGGAGCCCATCCGGGCCGCTTGCCGGCTGGCGAGCCGGCTGTTTCGCGCCGCCAGGCTCGAGCCGCCGCTGGCGCTGGCGGGCGCCGCGGAGGCTGCGCCTGCGCGGTTCCCCACGTTGCGTCACCTTCGCGATGCGTTCGAGCTGGAGCTGCTCTTGTCCGGGACACCGCCGCCCACGGACGTCGAGCGGCGGATGGCCATCGCCGCGGTGATGGCGAAGGCGCGGCACTCGCGCGGAACGAGCGGCGGATCGCCGGCGCGGCGCCGGTCGTTCGCGACGGACCCGCCACGTGCCACCGACCCGCCGTTCGCGACAAACCCGCCACGCGCCACGGACCCGCCGTTCGCGACGGACCCGCCACGCGCCACCGACCCGCCGTTCGCGACAAGCCCGCTGCCCGCCACCGACCCGCCGTTCGCGACGAGCCCGCTGCCCCCCACCGACCCGCCGCCTGCCACCGATCCCCCACCTGCCACCCCGGGGGATCCTTCCACGCGCATCACCGAGCCTCCCGGACCGGCGGCGCGACCTGGCCGGCCCCGTTGGCTCGCGCTACTCGCAGCGGGCAGTCGTACGTGGCTTGCGCTTCTCGCAGCGGCGCACCGCGCGCGCCCGCGCTGGCTGCCGCTCGCCACCGCGGCGGCGCTGGGAGTCGCCGTCGGAATGCTCCTCGGGCGCGGAACGTCGCGGCAGCTTCCGGCGGCCCCTGGTCCCGTTCCCGCGGCCCTGGTCCCGGAGATCGCGCTCCCGCCTCCCGACGTGAAGCCGCCGGCGATCGCCGATACTCGCGCGCCGGCGCGCGCCGCTCCGCCGGCAGGAGCGCAATCTTCCGAGGGCTCCCCCCGGCCGGTCCGGAAGCTGCGCAGGCGCGCCGCGGCGGTCGCGGAGGCGGGATCGGTGGCGGGCGCCAAGCTGAAGCTCGGCGACGAGTCGCTCAAGCAGGGCCGGTTCTTCGAAGCCCTGATGGCTTTCCGCGAGGCGCTGGACCAGGACCCGCCCGTGCCTGCCGCGGCGCGACGCCTCGGGGACGCCTACCGGGATCACCAGGACACGGACCTGGCAGTCGCTGCCTACGAGCGCTATCTGGAGCTCGCCCCCTCCGCCCCGGACGCCGACGAGGTGCGCGCCGCCGTCGAGCGGCTGCGCTCCAATACCCCGCTCGCGCGCTGAAATCCGGACCGTTTGTTTTGTTGCCTATGCTGGATCCGCCGGGGTAGGGTGATCTGCGGTGGCGGCGCACCTCCCGAACAGACAGGCTCGCCCGACCGTCCCTCTGGATTTGCCGTCTCCGCGCGCCGCCGGCGCCGGCATCCTCTACCTCTGGTTCCCCGATGCGGTGCTGCGCGCCAGCGCGATCCGCGTGCTCCGCGGGGCTCGCAGGAAGACCGAGCTGTCGGCTTCCTGCGTCCGGGTCCTGATGCCCGAGGACGAGCTGGACGCATGCCTCCTGGAGCTGGGCGGAGGCATCGGCCCGGCGGGCGCCCGCCGCTCGCGGGCGCTGTTCGTCTCCGGCCAGCAGGTGCCCTGCCTGGACGACTTCGGACGGATCGCCTCGTTGCACGAGCTGCACGTGCTCGCCCAGACCGGGTGGCTGCTCGACCAGCTCGAGCAAGGGCGGATCACCAGCTACTTCCATCCCATCGTGCACGTCGGCGATACCTCGCGCGTCTTCGCGCACGAGGCGCTCTTGCGCGGCACCGGTCCGGACGGAGAGCCGCTGGAGCCGCTCTCCATCCTGCAGCTGGCCCGCGAGGCGGGGCTGATGGCGGAGCTGGACATCGCCGCCTGCAGGTCCGCCATCCGCGAGGCGGCGCTGCTCGACGCGAACGTCACCGTGTTCATCAACTTCTCCCCGGGGATGATGGAGGACGCCGAGAGCTGCCTGCGCGCCACGGTCGCCGCCATCGATGCCGCGGGGCTCGACCACGCCCGCTTCGTCTTCGAGGTGATCGAGGCCGACCGCATCGATGACGCCGCCCATCTCAAGCGGGTGCTGGACAGCTATCGCCGGGACGGCTTCCGCGTCGCCCTCGACGATCTCGGCGCGGGATGGTCGACGCTCACCCTGGTCCACCGGCTGCGACCGGACTTCATCAAGCTGGACCGCGAGCTGATCCGGGAGGTCCATCGCGATCCGGTCAAGGACCTGATCGCCAGCAAGCTGCTGGAGATCGGCCGGGGCCTGGGCATCCAGACCATCGTCGAGGGAGTGGAGCACCGCGCCGAGCTGCAGTGGGCGCGGGCGCGCGGGGCGGACTTCGTGCAGGGCTTCCTCATCGCCCGGCCCGCGCCCGGACCGGGACGACCGCCCGCGGGATGAGCATGCACCGGCTCTTGCGCCGCCAGCTCGAGGCGCACTTCGGCTCGAAAGCCGAAGCGCCGCCGCGGATGGAGAAGCTCCTCCGCGAGATCGACGCTCAATACCAGCGCGCCGACCAGGACCGCGAGGCCCTGCAGCGCGCGCTGGCGCTCCTCGCCGATCTGGCGCAGCGGCAGTCGGTGCGGGTGGAGACGGGCAAGGTGCCCGGCGCCCGCCCCGCCTTCTCGAAGTCCATGCACCGCCTGTTCGAGCAGGCGCCCTTCGGCGTGGCGATCTGCGACACCTCCCTGCAGATCACCTCCTGGAACGCGGGCGCCGAACGGCTGTTCGGATTCCCCGCCTCGCAAGCGGTCGGGCGCGACGTGGCCGCCCTGCTGCTGCCCGAGGCAGACCGCAACACCGCGCGCGACGAGCTGCGCGAGATGACCGCGAGAGGCGACCCGCAGCGCTGGCTCCGCCCCGTGGTCACCCGGACGGGCGACGAGTGGACTTGCGAGTGGACCCTGGTGCCGCTGCGCGATCGGCGCGGCACGGTCGCGGGCCTGGCTGCGCTGATGCAGGAGCCGCTGGCGGGCCGCGATCGCTTCGCCTTGGCGCTCGAGGCGTCCGGCGACGGCGCCTGGGACTGGGACCTGCGCACCAAGCGGCTGTGGGTGTCGGACTCCTGGCGCGCCATCGCCGGAGTGGCGCAGCTGGGCGAGGAGCCTTCCGCGTGGACGGATCGGATCCACCCCGCCGACCGGGAGCACTTCGACTCCGCCTTCACGGCGCACGTGGAGGGCCACAGCGAGCGGTTCGAGAACGAGCACCGGCTGCTCCACCGGGACGGGTCGTGGAGGTGGGTGCTCGCCCGCGGTGCCCTGGTCAAGGATCGCGCCGGCAAGCCGATGCGGGTGGCCGGCTCGCTGATGGACGTCACCCAGCGCAAGGCGGTCGCGGACCGCATGCTGCACGATGCGCTGCACGACCCGCTCACCCGGCTCCCCAACCGGGCGCTGTTCCTCGATCTGGTGAAGCGCGCCTTCTCCCGCGCGCGGCGGCGCGAAGGGTACCGGTTCGCCGTGCTGTTCCTCGATCTCGACCGGTTCAAGGCCGTCAACGACGGTCTCGGTCACGCCGCCGGCGACGAGCTCCTGGTGCAGATGTCCGCGCGGCTGCACACCTGCCTGCGCGAAGGCGACACCCTGGCGCGGCAGGGTGGCGACGAGTTCACCATCCTGCTCGACGACGTGCGCGAGCCCAACGACGCCACGGTGGTGGCCGACCGCATCCACCAGGTCACCACCAAGCCGTTCGCCATCTCGGGTCACGAGGTCTTCGCCACCGCCAGCCTGGGGATCGCGCTCTCGGCGCCCACCTACACCCGGCCGGAGGACCTGCTCCTCGACGCGGACACCGCCATGTACCGGGCGAAGGCCCAGGGGCGGGCCCGGACGGTGGTGTTCGACGCCACCATGCGCGAGCGGGCGCCGCAGCTTCTCGACCTGGAAGCCGACCTGCGCCGGGCGCTGGTGCGCGAAGAGTTCAGGGTGCACTACCTGCCCATCGTCGAGGTCTCGACGGGCCGCATCCAGGGCCTGGAGGCGCTGATCCGCTGGGCGCATCCCAAGCGGGGGCTGGTCTCGCCCGAGCACTTCGTGCCCTTCGCCGAGGAGACGGGGCTGATCGTTCCCATCGGGCGGTGGCTCTTGGACGAGGCCGGGCAGCAGTTCCAGGAGTGCCGCCGCGCGGCGCGCGCGGGCTCGCTCACCCTGAACGTGAACCTCTCCTCCAAGCAGCTGCTGCAGAACGACCTGCTCGAGCACATCGACAGGGTGCTGGAATCGAACGACCTGCAGCCGCGCGATCTGGTGCTCGAGTTGACGGAGAACACCTTCCAGTTCAGCGATCAGGCTGCCGCGCGCCTCGCCCAGCTGCGCGCCCGCGGCGTGCGGCTTTACATGGACGACTTCGGCACCGGGTATTCGTCGCTCAACGCGCTCTACCGGTTCCAGCTCGATTCCCTGAAGATCGACAAGTCGCTCTTCAGCGGGGGCTCGCCGCGGGGCCAGGCGCCGGAGCTGGTGCGCACCATCGTCTCGCTCGCCCGCGAGCTGGGCAAGGACGTCATCGCCGAGGGAGTGGAGACCGCCGAGCAGTTCGGTTTCTTGCGCGAGGTGGGGTGCGGCGCGGCACAGGGGTTCTTCTTCTCGCCGCCGGTGGACGGAGCGACGGCGCGCGCGCTGCTGGAGCGCGGCGCGACCTGGTGAAGGCTTTATAGTCCCGCGCGCACCATCCGCCACGGGACGGCGAGCGCCGCCGGTGCCAGGCGATCCTCGAAGTCGGCCAGGGCTGCGTCGGCGCTGGCCACCGCCGCCCAGGCTGCCGCCGGCGCGCCCCGGCCGCGCCAGGCGAGCAGCGCCTGATCGAGCCGCGTGCCGATCTCGTTCAGCTCTTCCAGGCCGAACGATTCCGCCGTCCCGGCCACCTCCTGCACGGAGCTGCGGGTCTCGGCAAACAGGCAGGCGTCCTGCGGCCGCTGGCGCAGCTGCTCCAGAGCACACCGGATCCGCGCCAGCCGATCGGACAGCTCCGAAGTGAACTCGATTCGCTCGGCGTAGCGCTCCTTCGTCATGCGGTGCCTCCTCGCCACGCTTGATCGGCGCGCTCGCGCCGATCTTGATGTGTGCAGAAGGAGGAGGTCGGCCGGGTCAGCGGGCAGTGCGGGCCGGCGCGCGCCGGACGCCGACCTGGGTCGGACGCCGGAACATGCTGATCAGGCGATCGGGGCGGATCGCGTCCAGCAACGCGTGCATGGGCGATGCGCCCGGGGCGACGCGTCGTAACAGCAGCGTGCTGGGGTCGGAGAGGCTGCCCGAGGTCGATGCGGCGAAGAAGGAGACGAACGCCGTGCCGTCCCAGCCCAGCCCCTGGTAGTCGCCCAGGAAGTATCCCTGCGCGAAGGCCGCGGTGTAGAGGTTGAAGGGGCCCGCGAGGGCCGTCTCCTGCCAGGTCGCTCCATCGTTCGCCGACGTGACCAGCCACGAGCTGGCCAGGAGTTGCGACCCGTCGGACGGGTTGTCGGCGCGGAAGTCGTAATGAGCGACGCTGAGCTGGCCCCCGCCCGCCGAGATGACCGGAGTGAAGGCGGTCGTCGTCGGCACCCGGTTCGCCTGGATCGGCGCCGACCAGTTCAGCCCGCCGTCGGTCGAGGTGGACACTGCGATCCCGTTCCGGACCCCGGCGAACCGGGAGTCCTCCCACGCCACGTAGACCTTGCCCGTGGACGCGTCGACCGCGATCGACGGCAGGGCTCCGCCGGTCCGCACCCCTTTTCTCGACTTCAGATCGACCACCCCGACGTTCTGCACGGCGCTCACCGTGATCGGCGGGCCCGGCCACGTGACTCCGTGGTCGGTCGAGCGGAGCACCGCGATCGCGGCGGTGG
>DATFTN010000047.1:0-1782 GCA_035261845.1 Myxococcales bacterium
CCGAAAGTGCCGGGGCCAGCGTTGTTGGAGAAGTCGAACTCCACCACTCCCTTGGGAGTCGCGGCCGCGAACACCTTGGGGCCCGCGAGCGAGAAGTTCAGGCGCGAGGTGCGCACGTCGCTGCCGAACAGCCGGTTGTGCGTGTTCGCCTGGGAGAGGACGAGCCACGCCTGCTGCCCGTTCCCCGGGAACACCTGCTGGTCCTGGTAGTACAGCGAGCCGGCGATGTAGCCGTGGAAGGCAAAGGTGAAGTCGGACTTCTCCTGCGCGACCGCGGGAGTGCTGCCCGCGATCGCGATCGCAAAGAGCAGCACCGAGCGCAGGATGCGTGGCCCTTTCATGATTTCTCCTCTCGGAATTTCGCGGCGCGTGGGATCGCCGCGTCGATATTCGCGGCATCTTCTCCAAAACGGCCGTCAAAACGCAAGCCGCACTTCGGCAGCGCTCCCGCTGGACGAAAGCGCGCGGAAGCGACACCGGTACCTTGCCGAAGGTAGGAGGCCGTTCGTTGCCGGCCACGCTACTGCTGCTTCTTCCCGGCGTCCTTCGTCACCTGGATGCGGTCCGCGTGGCGCGAAGACGCGTCCATGCTCGCCCGGACCTGCTGGCCCTCGTGGATGCCCGCCAGCCCCTCGGACATGACCTGCCCGCGGGAATCGACGAAGTGCGTGTTGTGGTCGATGACGATGACGATCGCCGGGCCCGCGTCCTGGTCCAAGGTGATGCTGCGCGCGCGGGGGTCGACGCTGGCGACCTGGCCGCTGGCCGAGCTCAGGCCGGAGGCAGGGCCACCCGGCCCCTCGATCGTCCCGTGCGTCGAGGTGGTGGTGCCGGACGTCCCCGGCGGCGTGCCGCTGGCGATGTCCGTCGCCGAGCCCGTCGCGGGGCTCTCGCGGACCGGTGTGCCCTGCGCCGTCGCGCTCGACTGCGAGGCGTCCGCCTGGCCCTCAGCCGCGCGAGTTTCCTGGTTCGAGCTGGAGCATGCGGCGGCGAGGATCGCAGCGGCGAGAATGGGACCGCATCGAGCGAGCATGGTTCCTCCGCGGGCGTCGCGAGTGGACGTGGACCTTGTAGCTACGCACGGTCCGGTCGATAGGAAACCGCACGGGGACGGCCCGACGGGCGCCCTGCTTGCCGGGCCGGCCGGCGCTGGTGTACGGATTCCGCCTGCCCGCCTGCCCCTGGAGGCCCGTGATGCGCCTCGGACGCTGGAGCCTTCGCCTGGCCGCCGTCGCACTCCCTCTCGCGCTCGCCGCCTGCAAGGGCGGAGGCGGCGCGAGCGATGCGGGGGGGGCGAGCGGCGCGCCAGCGCAGGGCGGTTCGCTCAAGATGGGCGCGGCGCTGAGCATGACCGGCGCCGCCGCCACCTACGGGCAGTCGCAGAAGAACGGGCTCGAAGCGGCGACCGAGGAAGTGAACGGTGGGAACACCCTGCAAGGCATCAAGCTCGAGCTGCTGGTCGAGGACGACGCGACCAGCAAGGAGCAGGGCATCAACGTGTTCCAGCGGTTCATCAACACCGACAAGGTCAGCGTGATCATCGGCCCCACGCTCTCCACCACCGCGACCGCGGCCGACCCGCTGGCGCAGCAGGCGCGCGTCCCGGTGCTGGCCATCTCCAACACCTCGCCCACGGGCATCACCGACATCGGCGACTACATCTGGCGCGACTCCTTGACCGAGGCCCAGGTGGTCCCCGGAGCGGTGAAGAAGGCCAAGGCGAAGATCGGCTTCAAGACCGCCGCCGTCCTCTACGGCAACGACGACGTGTTCACCAAGGCG
>DATFTN010000048.1:0-2300 GCA_035261845.1 Myxococcales bacterium
TTCGATCTCGAGGTGAACTGAGTGCCTGCATCGGTCCTGATCGTCGAGGACGAGGAGAGCGTCTCGCGACTCATCGCCACCATCTGCTCGGAGCTGGGGCTGCGGACGCAGGCCACGCGCTCCGGAGCGCAGGCGAAGGACCTCCTCGTCCGGGCGGCGCACGCGAATCAGCCCTTCTCCGCGGTGGTGCTCGACCTGGTGCTGGCCGAGTTGGACGGGTTCCAGGTGGGCCAGTTCGCGCGCGGGCAGCCGTGGGGCGCGGATCTGCCGCTGATCGTCGTGAGCGGGGTCTACAAGCAGCCCAACGCGGAGCTGATGGCGCGCCTGAAGCCGCACGCCTACTTTGCCAAGCCGTTCGAGATCTCGCGCGTGCGAGACGCCCTGGTCAAGGCCTGCAACGTGCCGGGCGTCGCCACCGCGGTGGAGGGCGATCTCGCCCAGAAGCCGCCGGCCGCGCTGCTCGTCGAGCTGTTGCGGCAGAAGGCCAGCTCGCTCCTGACGCTGACGCAGGACACGACCGTGCGGCTGATCCACTTCGACAAGGGCCAGGTCCGCTTCGCGCAGAGCTCGCTGAAGGGCGAGCTCGCGGGCGCCGCCCAGGTCGCTTCGGGGATCGTCAAGCAGGCTTCCTTCGACCGCGCGGTGGCCTTTGCCAAGCAGAACAAGGTGGCGCTGCACGAGGCGCTGGCCTATTCGCGGGTGCTCACGCCCGAGCAGCTCAAGCAGGCGCTCAAGCAGCAGACGCTGGAATCGTCGGTGAACGGGCTGGCCTGGACGCGGGGGACCTTTCGCGTCGATCCGCAGTCGGCGGAGCAGCTCGCGGCGGTCCCCGAGGCGCGCACCAGCCCGGTGGCGCTGGTGCTGGAGGCGGCGAAGCGGTTCGGCGCCCACGGCGGCGCGCGCGGCTGGCTGGAAGGGCGCGCGCAGCAGCAGATGAGCCGCTCGCCCGAGCTGGAGCGCGAGATGTTCGCGGTGAAGACGGCCTGGCCGGGCGAAGGCGTGACGCCGCTCGCCACCAACCAGAGGCCTGTGCGGGAGGCGCTCTCCCGGGTGAAGCCGGCCGAGCTGCCGCTGCTCCTGTGGCTGTGCCAGAGCGGGCTCGTCGCCCTCTCGGACGGGGCCAAGGCCGCGGCCGCCTCGGCCAAGGCGGCTGCTCCCGACCCGGAGGACGAGGACACGGGCAAGACGTTCACGCCCGACGAGGACTGGTCCCGGCGGGTGCTCTTCGCCGAGCGCGACCGCCTGCGGGACGCGAATCATTACGAGGTCCTGGGCGTCCAACCTGGTGTCAGACCGGAAGAGATCAAGGCCGCGTACATCGCGGCGGCGAAGCGGTTCCATTCGGATGCGTTCCCCGGCCAGGAGCTGGGTTCGGCGCGGAGGGTGGCCGAGGGTTTGTTCTCGCGCGTGAGCGAGGCCAACACGGTGCTCGCCAATGCATCGCGCCGGGCCGATTACGACGTCTATCTCGATCGGAAGGCGAAGGGCCTGCCCACCGACGTGGGCGCGATCCTGAGGGCGGAGGGCATCTTCCAGAAGGGAGAGACGCTCTTCAAGGCGGGCAAGTTCGAGGACGCCGCGAGCGTCTTCCGCGAGGCGATCGCGCTCAATCACGCCGAGGCGGAGTTCCACGCGTACCTGGGGATGTGCATCTACCGGGGGCGGGGCAAGGCGCAGGAGGCCCTCGAGCTGGTCGGCAAGGCGCTGGAGATGGACCCGCGGCTGCGCAGCGCGACCGTCTTCGCCGCCCAGCTGCACGAGGCGCTGGGGGACGTGGAGAAGGCGAAGACCCTCTTGCGGAAGGCCATCGCGAAGGATCCGGAGTTCGACGCGGCGAAAGGCGAGCTGTCGCGGATGAGGCGCGCTCCCGCGGAGCAGAAGAAGGGTTTCCTCGATCGTTTGCTCAAGAAGTGAGTCCGCGGCTCGAAGACGAGCCGCGCAAGGTGGAGTGACAGATGAACGGTGAAGGACAGCGACCCCCCAACAACGAGCCTCAGGCCCAGGCGCACGACGCGCCCGAGCCGGGCAACGCGCGGTACCCGCAGCACGCCCCCAACGGCCAGCAGCAGCCGCCGCAGCAGCCGCAGCAGCAGCAGGGAGAAGGCGGCGCCGGGCGGCGCCGGTTCCGCCGGCAGCGGCGCGGTGGGCGCGGGCGCGGACGGAACAAGGGCCAGCACCACCAGAACGTGCCGGCCCCGCTCGATGCGCAGGGGCGGATCCTGGACGTGGAGAACGAGCTGTCGCCCGACGACGGCGGCCCCGACGCGGTGCCCCAGCCGGGCGAGCCGCAGGCGCTCGCC
>DATFTN010000049.1:0-46923 GCA_035261845.1 Myxococcales bacterium
GCGCCGCCAGCTGATCCAGGCCCAGGGCTCCACGGCCCTGGAGAACCCGGCAGGGATCGTCGGATGGTACGGCTACGAGAACGACACGCCGAGCCCCGACGACGCTCGCCTGCCGCAGATGGTGCCCGGCACGCGCGCGACTCCGACCGAAGCCCAGAAGACCGAGCCGGACAAGAACACCTACCTGGTCCTGAAAGATCAGAAGGGCGCCGATCCGCTCTACGACTACGGAACGCATTTCCTCTTCCAGGGGCACGAGGCCTCCGCCGCGGACGCGGCGGGCAAACGGCTCGGGTACATCACCCGGATCAACCTCGATGCGGATTCGGCGCACCGGGTGACGCTGATGGCGACCCACGACCGGACGGGCGCGACGCTCGCCAACACCGACGGCTCGACCTGGGACCCGTTCGCGCAGCGCTTGCTGTTCACCACCGAGAACGCGAACGCGCCCACCTACGCTGCCACCGCGACCTTCCCCTCCGAGGTGGAGGACGTCTCCGGGGCGCTGGGCCGCGGCGGTTACGAGGGCATCCAGAACGACTCGGACGGCAACATCTGGATCGTGGAGGACATCGGCGGTCCGAACAAGGCGGGGACCACCGCCCGGCAGCCGAACAGCTTCATCTATCGATACGTGCCCAGGCGGCCTGGCGATCTCCACGACGGGAAGCTGCAGGTCCTCCAGGTGTTGAACGACGCGGGCCAGCCGGTCACTTTCGAGTCGCAGGCCGCGCTCTGCGCTCCCGACCAGGTGGCGCTGCGCACGTTCGGGAAGACGTTCCGCACCAGTTGGGTGACGATCCACGACACCGCCGTGCAGGGCACTGCCCCCTTCAATGCGAACCTGGCGGCGAAGGCAGCTCACGGAACGCCCTTCAAGCGGCCGGAGAACGGCGTGTTCCGCCCCGGCACCGGATTCGGCGAGTTCTTCTTCGACGAGACCGGCGACACCAACGCCACCAGCCCCGAGAACGGCGGCGGTGCGCCGGGCACCTGCGCGGCGGGCGGCTGGACCTCGCTCTTCAAGCTGGTCCAGCCGGGGCCGTCCGCGAACCAGGGAAGCCTCTCGCTCCTCTTCGAGGGAAGCATGGCGGTCGCCGGGCTCGACAACGTGCAGTTCCTCTCCCGCAATCTGCTCCTGGCGGTGGAGGACGCGGGCGACACGCTGCACACGCAGCGCAACGCGCTCGATTCCGGCTACGTGTTCGACGTCGAGGTGGACTACTCGACCGGCGCCCAGCCCGCTCGCTGGCTGGCGCAGGGACGCGACCCCTCCGCCACCATCGACTCCGCCAACGGCGGCTTCGGAAAGAACGACGGGGACAACGAGATCACCGGCCCCCACGTCTCCGACGGCGACCCCTCGGTTCGCGGGATCCTCGGGGCGAAGGTCCCGAACGTCTTCCGCGACGGCTGGCGCTGGTTCTGGACCCAGCAGCACGGCGACAACTTCACCTTCGAAGTGTTGCCCCCACGCCGCGACGACGATGGCGACCGCGATTGAGAGAGAGAGGGTGAAGTCGAAGTCGAGGGGGGCGGTTCGAGATCGCGCCCCCGAAGCGAGAAGGCCGCCCGCCGGAGCGGACGGCCTTCTTTTTTCCCCCTCGCGGCACAGGGCCGCTACGGAATGAGGGCTACTGCTTGCGGACGTTCTGCGCCTGCAACCCCTTCGGGCCCTTGGCCACCTCGAACTCGACCTTGTCACCCTCCGAGAGCGAGCGGAACCCGTCCATCTGGATCGCGGTGTGGTGGACGAATACGTCCTCGCCGCCCTCCTGCGAGATGAAGCCGTAGCCCTTGCTGTCGTTGAACCATTTCACGGTACCCTGCGCCATGTCGAAGACCTTCTTTGCTAGCGGGCGGTCCCCCCGCCCGGTGTTTTTGCCGGCCCGGTCGGCCGGCCCGGATCCGGTATCAAATGTGGCCTCCGCGGGTCAAACCGTGCGCTCCGCCGGCGCTCCCGCGCCGGGCGCGGCGCTCCCGGCGAGCTGCCTTCAAGGCCGGGCGCGAGCGCGGAACATCGTGTACGTGAACGAGCCTTCCGGGACGTGCTCGATGGAGGTGAGCTGCCCGATGGCTTCGTCTACCTTGCCGCGCAGCCGCGCGGGGAGCGATTCCTGCGCGCTGCGCAGGATCTCGCCGAACTCGTGCAAGGCGCTGTGGAGGTATCCCGCAGGCGAGCCCGCGTGCATGTGCAACGTGGTCGGCAGGACCTCGATCTGCGAGAAGCCCGCCGCGGCGCACAAGCCGTTGAGCTTGCGGCCGATGATCGGGTCGCCGCCGCCAGCCGACTGGACTTGCCACAGCGCGGCGAACGCCTCCTCGGCGAGCGGCTGGCGCGGCCAGAGGAACAGGCTGTCGTTCTCGACTTCGCAAAGGTACAGCGTGCCGTTGCGCCGCAGCACGCGGCGGGCTTCCCGGAGGATCGGCACCACGTCCTGGCCGGCGACATGCTCGAGCAGCCAGGAGGCGTGCACGGCGTCGAAGGTGCGGTCGGGGAAAGGCATGGCGGCGGCAGTGCACTGCACCAGCGGGATCGGATCGCGCAACCGGATCTGGATGTCGCGCGCGGCGCGAAGCTGGTCGAGGGACAGATCGGAGCCGACCAGCTTGGCGTCGGGGAATCGGGCGCGGAGCCGGCGCGACATGGCTCCGGTGCCGCAGGCGAGGTCGAGCAGGCGCGCGAAGGGGCCCACCTCGACCCCGTCGAGGATCCACCGGGAGAGGAAGCGGGCCTGGGTCTCCAGGCGCGCCACCTCGGCCGGGTCCGTCTCGCCGTGGATGTAGCGGGGCATGGAGGGTCTTTCTAGGTCGAGTCGGGGTCCAGGTCGAGGTCGAGGTCGGGGTCCAGGTCGGGGTCGGGGTCGGGGTCGAGGTCGAGGAATATCTGCCGAATCAAGATCTGGCTCTGCACTAAGCAAGCGCGCGCCAGCGCTGCGCGCTCATGATTCGTCACTTCTTCGCCTCGCGAGCTATGCGGATCGACTCGAACCCCACCTCCGAGGAAGAACGCCGTCCGTCTTCACTGCTTCTCAGGGGGAGGCAGTCGGGGGTAACGCGGACCTCGGGCATCCTCCCGCCGAAGACGTCAGCTATTCCAAGACATTGCACCGCAGAGGACGCAGAGGCAGAGAGCGCGGAGTTTTCGTCTTCCCCAGCACAACTCAGCGTCCTCTGCGCTCTCTGCGGTGCAATCGTTTGTCATCAGATCGGCGCCCTTGCATGCTACAAGCCCGCCCCCATGCGCAAAGCCCTACCTGCCGTGCTGCTGGCCGCCTGTGCTTCCTTCAAACCGCCCAACGCCACCGAACCTCCCGACGCCCGCGAGCGCGCGGTGACGCCCAGCGACCGCCAGCTCGGGTCGCGCACGCTGCCGGGCTGGCCGCAGAGCAGCAACGATCGCGAGCTGGTGGAGCTCCTGGTGAAAAAGCACGGCGAAGCGCAGCGGCAGCGGATCGAGCGGGGGCTCCGGCAGGTCGCAGCGATGTGGCGGCCGCAGGATGGCGACGACCGCGCCCGCCGCTACTTCGTGGAGCAGTGGTTCGAGTCCGACCCGCGCAAGCTCACGGCGCTGCTGGGCCGATTCGAGTACGCGTTGGAGCAGGTGGACGGGTACTTCGTGGACATGGGCCGCGAGCTGCGCCGGTGGAGCGAATTGGAGCTGGGACCCGAGCTGCCCATCGACGAGGAGTTCGCGGGGCTCGACCTGTCTGCCCACTCCTCCGAGGACCTCTTCCAGTCCAAGCTGGCCTTCATCGCCCTCTTGAACTTCCCGCTGCCCACGCTGGACGAGATGCTTGCGCAGGGAGTGAAGTGGTCGCGCGAGGAGTGGGCCGCGGTTCGCCTCACCCGGCGCTTCGCCCTGCGGCCCAGCGCGGAGGCGGCGCAGGCGCGATCGCGCGCGTCGGCGACCGCGGAGGCCTACGTCGCCGGGTACAACCTGTGGATGCACCACGTGCTGGACCGCGACGGCAAGCGGCTGTTCCCCAAGGGGGTGCGGCTGATCAGCCACTGGAACCTGCGCGACCAGATCAAGGCGGAGTACGCCGAGCCGGACGAGGCGCTGGGCCTTGCCCGGCAGCGGCTCATCCGGCAGGTGATGGAGCAGATCGTCTCCCAGACCATCCCGCGCGCCGTGATCGACGATCCGCGCCTGGACTGGTTCGTCGACACGGGCCGGGTGACCGCCGCGCCGGCGGAGGAGATCGAGACCGAGCAGATGGGCCGGCAGGGGAAGCGGACGGCGCAGGCGGTGGCGGCGCGGGATCGCGAGGAGGACAAGAGGTACGCGGTCATCCTGGAGGACTTCCACGCCGCGCGGCGCACCGACGCGGACTCGCCGCTCGCGCCCACCGAGATCGACCGCCGCTTCCAGTTCGATCGAGAGATTCCGGAGGCGCGCGTCAAGGACCTCCTGGAGAGCATCGCGCGCTCTCCACTGGTGCCGCGCGTCGCCGCGCTGATCCGCAAGCGGCTGGGCCGCCCGCTCGAGCCGCAGGACGTCTGGTACAGCGGCTTCTTGCCGCGCGCGAAATACCCCGAGGCGGAGCTGTCGCGCATCACCCGCGCGAAGTACCCCACGCCCGCCGCCTACAAGAAGGACATCCCGCGCCTTTTGGAGGGCCTGGGCTTCTCGTCTGAAAAGGCGCGCTACTTCGACTCGCACATCGTGGTCGACCCGGCGCGCGGGGCCGGGCACGCGCTGGGATCGGCGCGGCGCGGCGACGACCCGCACCTGCGCACGCGGGTGAACCCCGACGGGATGGACTACAAAGGCTACAACATCGCGATCCACGAGATGGGGCACAACGTCGAGCAGATCTGCTCGCTGTACGAGGTGGACCACACGCTGCTCCAGGGAGTGCCCAACACCGCCTTCACCGAAGCCCTCGCCTTCACCTTCCAGAACCGGGACCTGGAGCTGCTCGGCCTGTCCAAGCCCGACGAGCGGACCGAACGGCTGCGGGTGCTCAACGATTTCTGGGCGACCTGGGAGATCAGCGGGGTGGCGCTGCTCGACATGGCGGTGTGGCGCTGGATGTACGCGCACCCGGACGCCGGGCCGGAGGAGCTGCGCGTGGCGACGGTCGGCATCGCACGCGACCTGTGGAACCGCTACTACGAGCCCGTGTTGGGCGGGAAGGACTCGCCGCTCCTCGGCATCTACTCGCACATGGTCAGCGCGTTCCTGTACCTGCCCGACTACCCGA
Source organism: Myxococcales bacterium (assembly GCA_035261845.1). GTDB lineage: Bacteria > Myxococcota > Myxococcia > Myxococcales > 40CM-4-68-19 > VBKO01. Next base: position 5,214 of record DATFTN010000049.1, read on the forward strand.
TCGGGCACCTGATCGCCTTCCAATTGGAAGAGAAGCTGCGCGGACCGCGCTTCGGCGCCGAGTTCGAGCGGGTCGCGTCATTCGGGCGGGTCACTCCCGACCTGTGGATGCAGCACGCCACGGGAGCGCCCGTGTCCGCGGAGCCGCTGCTCCGGGCGACCGAGGCGGCCATCGCCGCGGAGGGCTAGTCCGTCGCGGGCGGCTCCTCGTCCTCCGACCGCGGCTGCGGGCCGGGGACGATCCCCGCCAGGTCTGGATCCTCCACGCCCTCGCTGCGCGGAGGCCGGGAGTCGCGCTCGCGCTTGCGCTCCTCGCGGCGCTCCTGCTTGGCGCGCTGTTTTTCCTTCCGCGCCAGCTCTTTCTGTCGCTTGTTCGAGCGCGTCTGCACGAGTGAAGCCTCCCGAACGAACGAAGCCCGGCCCCTTCGTCCAGGCCGGGCTCCATCCTACTGCCTTCCTGCGGCCGTCAGGCGATCGGCTTGACGTTCGCCGCCTGCAGGCCCTTGGGCCCCTTCTTGGTCTCGAACTCCACCTTCTGTCCCTCGGCCAGCGTGCGGAACCCCTCGGCCTGGATGGCAGTGTGATGGCAGAATACGTCGGGTCCGCCGTTGTCCTGCACGATGAACCCGAATCCCTTCGCGTCGTTGAACCACTTCACGGTACCGGTTGCCATTTTCGATGCACTTCTTTCGTGTGCTCGCGGCGGACTGCCGCGAGACCGCTGTCGCTGCAGCGGCGAGGCGTCGTCTAACCCGTCTGGCGGCGGAAGTCCAAGGGAATCCTGGGCCGGTGGGGTCGATTCTTCCGCCTACCCCGGAGTACACTGGCCGGCCAAGGGGGTGCCTGGATGCGCGGAACAATGATGGAATTCCCGTTGACGGTCCGGCTCCTGGCGGATCGCGCGGCGCGCTATTTCCCCGACTCCGAGGTGGTCTCGCGGCAGCCGGATCGCGCGCTGCATCGGACCACCTGGGGCTCCGTGATCGGACGCGCCCGCGCGCTGGCAGGGGCGCTCCTCAACGCGGGACTGCGCAAGGGCGATCGCGTCGCGACGCTGATGTGGAACCATGCGCAGCACCTGGAGACGTACTTCGGCGCGCCGCTCGCCGGCGGCGTGGTCCACACGCTCAACCTGCGCCTCTCCCCCGACGACCTCGCGTACATCGCGACCCACGCGGACGATCGGTTCCTGGTGGTCGACGACGTGCTCCTGCCGCTGCTCGACAAGTTCCAGGCCCGTGCGCCCTTCGAGAAGATCATCGTGGTCCGCCACACGCCGCGGGAGGTGCCCGCCGGATGCGCCGACTACGAGTCCTTCCTGGGCTCGGCCGGGGGCAGGTTCGACCCGCCGGAGCTGGACGAATGGGACCCGTGCGGCCTCTGCTACACGTCGGGCACGACCGGCAAACCGAAGGGGGTCGTGTACACGCACCGGTCCACGGTCCTGCACACGATGTTCACCACCATGTCCGACGGGCTTGCCCTGCGCAACTCGGAGACCTTGCTGCCGGTCGTGCCGATGTTTCACGTCAATGCCTGGGGCCTGCCTTACGGCTGCGCGTTCTCCGGCGCGAAGCTCGTCTTTCCCGGGCCGCACCTCGACGCGCAGAGCCTGCTCGACCTCCTCGAGCGCGAGCGCGTCACCGTGGCCGCCGGCGTCCCCACGATCTGGATGGGCATCCTCGATGCGCTGGAGAAGGAGCCGGAGCGCTGGAAGCTGCAGCCGGGGCTGCGGATGATCGTCGGGGGCTCTGCCGCTCCGGAGGCCCTGATCCGCGGCTTCGACAAGCACGGGCTGCGGCTCGTCCACGCCTGGGGGATGACGGAGATGTCTCCCTTGGGCTCCTGCTCGTGGCTGAAGGCGGGCATGCTCGGACTTCCCTACGACGAGCAAGTACGCGTCCGCGCCAAGCAGGGCCTGCCCGCCGGGCTGGTGCAGGTGCGCGCCGTGGACGAGAGCGGCCGCGAGGTCCCTTGGGATGGCCAGACGCAAGGCGAGCTCCAGGTGCAGGGTCCCTGGGTCGCCTCCGCCTACACGGACATGGAAGGGTCGGAGGACCGCTGGACCAAGGACGGTTGGTTCAAGACGGGCGACGTGGTCACCATCGACCGGCAGGGCTACTTGAACCTCACCGACCGCACCAAGGACCTGATCAAGTCGGGCGGCGAGTGGATCAGCTCGGTCGCCGTGGAGAACGCCCTGATGGGCCATCCCGCGGTGAAGGAGGCGGCAGTGGTCGCGGTGTCGCATCCCAAGTGGGTCGAGCGGCCGCTCGCGGTGGTGGTCTTGCGGGACGGCACCCGCGCCAGCGCCGACGAGCTGCGCGGGTTCCTGGCAGGCCGGGTGCATTCCTACTGGGTGCCGGACGCGTTCGAGTTCGTGGAGGCGATCCCGCGCACCTCGACGGGGAAGTTCCTCAAGTCGGCGCTGCGGGAGCGGTACAGAGATTACAGGTTGCCGGGCTGCTGATCGGCCCTCGACCTCGACCCTCCCCCTCAACCTTCCCCTCGACCTCGACCTCGACCTCCTAACCGAACTGCCACCGCGCCACCACCGTTCCAGAGTCGATCTGCGCGACGCAGATCACCTCGCGGTTGCCGGGCCGCATCTCCGCCCAGGCCACGTGGGTCGGGTTGGAGCGGACCCAGAGGACGTCGACTCGCTTCGCGCCCGCCGCAGCTTCGCGCTCCGCCAGCAGGCGCGCGAGCACGTCGAGGTGCTCCTGCGAAGCGCCGCGGACGTCGGCGCGGAAGAGCTGCAACGGGACGCGGAGGGGTGAGGTCGGGGTCGAGGTCGAGGGTGAGTTTGAGGTCGAGGGTAAGGTCGAGGGTGAGGGTAAGGTCGAGGTCGAGGGTGAGGTCGAGGGTGAGGGTGCGTCCGAGGTCAGCGTGCCATTCGCGAACTCCCTGAGCCGCTGCTCCTCCAGAATCGCCTCGTTGCGCGCTGCCCGCAGGGCCCGCCGGACCAGCCAGGCGCAGAGCGCCAGGAAGACGAGCCCAGGCCCCCACAAATCGCGCAACGCGTCGGTCAGGGCGCTCGCCAGCACTTCATTCCGCCTGGGGGCGCATCGGAGTGCCATTCACCCGGACCCGCGGCTGCCCGCTGTCCACCAGCCCAGCCGTGATCGGATCGTGCAGCTTGACGTAGCTCATCACGATGTCGCGGGTGAGCACCGAGCCGACCTGGCGGGGAGCGCCGGTCAGCATGGAGAGGCCGTCGCCGCCGTTGGCTAGGAAGTCGGACACCGACACCGCATAGCTCCCCTGCGCGCAGGAAGCGTCGCAAGCGGAACGTAAGCAGGTCAGGGTCCGGCACAAGGTCGCCCCGCCCTCGTCGGTCACCTCGGTGACCAGCGCCCCCGGAGGCCAGGCGGTGCGGTCGGTCCCCAAGTCCGCGAAGCGGTCCCAATCGATCGTATAGCGCAGCCCCGAGACCTGGAGCGGCAGCTTGCCGGCGCGCAGCACCGTCTCCAGCGCGTCCCGGATCGCCGGGGCGGACACCTGCACCACCACCTGCAAGTTGTCGAAGGGGTACAGGTCGAAGATCTGGCCGAAGGTGATGGGCCCCCTGGGCACCTCGGTGATGCGCAGCCCGCCGGAGTTCTGCAGGGCGAATCTGGCGGCCAGCCCGCCGCCCGCGCCGGAGCGCAGCGCGTCCGCCACCAGGTTCCCCAAGGAGCCGTCGCGCCCCTTGCGCAAGTCCACCTCGCTGGAGCCGATGCGGCTCTCCCGCAGCCTCCGCACCTGCTCGTCGTAGCCCGCGAGAACGGCATCGACCTGCGCGTCGGGCTGGACCTTCTTGCCGCGCCACTCCGGGGCCCGGCCCTGGTAGCTGTGGAAGATGGGCTGAGGCCCGCCGGGCTTGGGGAACGTCCCCTCGTTCACCGTGAAGCCGCCGACGTATCCCGAGTCGACGAGCTTCAGGTCGATCACCGAGAAGTACTGCAGCTTGGTGCCGGCCTGGACGATCGGAATGCCGGACACGATCATGGGCGGCGGCCCCAAGGTGGTGTGGTGGTGCCCGCTGACGATCGCGTCTACCTTCCCCGCGACCGACTCGGCGATGCGCTGGATCTCCTGGGACGGGGGAAACGGCCCCGCGTGCGCGGCCAGGATCACCACCGTTGCGCCGCGGGTGCGCAGCGCGTCCGCTTCTTGCGCGGCCACCGGACCGCCGGGGACGAACTCGAGATCGGCCACGTTGAGCGGGTTGGTCACGGTGGGCGTATCGACCGTGGTGAGTCCGATGACCCCGACCTTCAAGCCGCGCACGTCGAGCAGCACCGAGGGTTTCGCCCAGTCCGGCCTCTCCCGCGTCCCCTTCTTGAACACGTTGGCGGCGAGCATGGGGTAGCGCGCCTGTTTCATGCGCTCGAGCAGCGCGGGCAGCCCGAAATCGAACTCGTGGTTGCCGACCGCGGCGGCGGCGACCCCCAACGCGTTGAACGCGTCCACCACCGATCGGCCCTGGAACTGGTTGGAGATCAGGGTCCCCTGGAACTCGTCGCCGCCGTCGATGAGCAGCGCCTCGCCCCCGCGCTCCCGGGCGTCGCGGCGGATCGCGTCCATCCAGCCGCCCAGCCAGTCGGCGCCGCCCACCGGGTCGCTCGTCCAGGCGGAGAGGGCCCGGGGAGCCGGGGACGCGAGCAGCGCGCCGTGCACGTCGTTGATCCCGACGATGACCAGGCAGCGCAACCCATTGCTCGAGGTCTGCGCGCGTTCCGGTTGCTGCGGGGAAGGCGTGGCACAGGCGGCGGCGAAGAGCAGGGTGAGGAAAAGCGCGTGCAGGCGGGTCATGCGCGGAATTGTCGCCGATCGGGCGCGCGATGGCAGCGGCCTTCGATCCGAGAATCATTCACATGATGACAGCGCGGTGACACGCGCTCCTTATTTCTCTCCTCGACGCCGCGCTCGTGCGGCTTGCCCCGGAGATCGACGAGATGACGGAAGCGCGCGCCCTCGCCAGAGGCGAGGACGAGAAGTTGCACCTGTGGAACTCGCTCCCCTTCTTCGCCGTGCACGCGGTGGCGATCGCGGCCCCCTTCTTCCTTCCGTTCTCCTGGAAGCTGGTCGGCCTGGCGGTCGTTCTCTACTACGCGCGGATGGCGGGGACCACCATCGGCTATCACCGCTACGCCTCGCACCGGGGGTTCAAGACCAGCCGCGCCTTCCAGTTCGTGCTCGCGTTCTGGGCCCAGACCAGCGCGCAGAAGGGAATGCTCTGGTGGGCCGGGCACCACCGGAACCACCACAAGTATTCCGACCAACCGGAGGACCCGCACAGCCCGCAGCGCGGATTCTGGTGGAGCCACCTGGGCTGGATCCTCTGCCGGCGCTCCGCCGCGACCGGGGAGATCAACGACCTCTCCCGCTATCCCGAGCTGCGCTTCCTCAACCGGTTCCACCTGATCCCGCCGATCGTGCTCGCGACGGGGCTGTTCCTGCTAGGCGGCTGGTCGTGGCTCGTGTGGGGCTTCTTCGTCTCCACCGTGCTCCTCTGGCACGGCACCTTCGTGGTGAACTCGCTGAATCACGTCTGGGGCACGCGCCGCTACGCGACTACCGACACCAGCCGCAACAACGCCGTGCTGGCCCTGCTCACCCTGGGTGAAGGCTGGCACAACAACCACCACCACTACATGAGCTCCGCGAACCAGGGCTTCTTCTGGTGGGAATTGGACCCGAGCTACTACCTGATCCGTCTCTTCCAGGCCCTGGGCCTGGTCTGGGACGTGCGCACTCCTCCGGAGAAGATCCGCCGCGCCACCATCGCCGCTGAAAAGGGCGAGGACCAGCCGATCGCCGCGCCGGCGCAGATCGCGCTCGAGTTGTAGCCTCCGCTGATAGATAGGCCCCGTATGCGGGCCCTCCAGTACGACGCTTACGGCGGCATCGAGCGCCTGGTGTTGCGCGACGTCCCGGTCCCGAGCCTTCCGGGGCGCGGGCGGGCGGTGCTGGTACGCGTCGTCCGCGCCGCGCTGAATCCCAAGGACGCGCTCTTTCGCAAGGGGCGATTTCGGTTGATCAGCGGCCGGCGCTTCCCCAAGTGGTGCGGCCTCGATTTCGCGGGCGAGGTGACGGCGAGCAACTCTCCCCGCGTTCGCGTGGGCGAGCGCGTCTTCGGCGCGCTCGACGAGTGGAGGTTAGGTCGCGGGACGTTGGCTGAGTACGTCGTGACGAGCGAAGACGAGCTGGCGCCTCTGCCCGACGGAGTGGGCTTCGAGGAGGGAGCGGCCGTGGCGTTGGTGGGCTTGACCGCGCTGCAGGCGCTGCGCGACGTAGCCCGGATGGCGCCCGGCGCGGAGGTGCTGATCAACGGAGCCTCCGGCGGAGTGGGCACCGTCGCCATCCAGATCGCGCGCCTTCTGGGAGCGCGCGTGACCTCCGTCTCGAGCGCGGCCAACCTGCAGCTCTGCGCCGAACTGGGCGCCGAGGAGACGCTGGACTACGATCGAGGGGGTTTCCTCGGCCAGGCCAACCGCTTCGACTGCATCTTCGACGTCTTCGGAAACCTTTCCTTCGCCCGCGCGCGGACGGCGCTCAAGGCGCGGGGAACGTTCGTCAGCACCGTGCCCTCATTGTCCCGGGCCCTGCGCGACGTGGTCTCGCGATGGTCTGCCCGGAGCGGATGGTCGTGGTGAAGGCTAACCGGAAGGACCTCGAGCAACTCGCGGCCTGGCTCGCCCGCGGAGAGCTCCGGGCCGTCATCGACGCGCGCTACGCATTGGAGCAGGCGCCGGAGGCGTTTCGCCGACTTGAGTCGAAGCGCGCGCGTGGCAAGGTGCTGATCGAGATCGCCTGATCCAGGCATTGGCAGGAAGTTGGCGCACGAGCGAGCCCTCCCCGATGCTTGGCTGGATGATCACCCTGCGATGGCGCTGGAGGATCGTGATCGCGCTCGCCGCCTCGGTCGCGGTCGTTTTGAGCTGGCTGCTCGTTCCGCGGCGCGCGCAGCGAGAGCAGCTTCTCGAGGCGGCCTGGGTGGAAGAGCGCTCGGCCGATCCACGCCCCTCGCACGTTGCCGGGCCGCTCCCGGGCACCTTTGGCGAGCTGCTCGAGCCGCATCTGGCCGCTCTCGACGAGAGCAAGCTGGCCTACCAACGGTGGGGACCGGCGGAATCCGACCGGGTGAGGCGAATCTACAACGGGCAAGATCCGATTTCGCGCCTCGGTGCCGAGGCCTCGGCCGACCTGGCCCGGCACCGGGCCGCGATGCGGGGCGCACTCCGGGCCACGCGCGCGCAGTCCGCCCGTGCGCCCGCGTCCCTTCGGCTGTTCGGGTTCTTCGGACCTGGCGAGCCTTTCATCGACGTACAGCAAGCCGCCAAGCTCGCCGCCTTGGACATGCTCACTCTGCTCGATCAAGGGCGAGCGGACGAGGCGGCCGAGGAATGTGTAGACGCGCTGGCGCTCGGGCGCGACGTCTCCTACCCGAGCGTCCTGGGCCGGATGGTCGGGGTAGCGGTCACGGGCATCTCGGCCCACGCGTGCGGCCGGGCACTGTCCGCCGCATCTGCGACCGTCGTGGAACGCGTGCGCGCGCAGCTCTTCGCGATCCGAGGCGGAACGCCGCGCTTCGCGGACATCCTCCGCCGCGAGTGGCTCTTTCAGCAGCTCCTGTTCGCGCATTCCGACCCTCGGTTGCCCGAGGGCGCTCGCGTGTTCATCGCCGACGCGCAGAATCAGAGCCGGACTGCGCTCGACAGGTTGGAGCCGGCGCTCTTCAGCGGGACTGCATTCGAGGGGCAGGCCGCTCGGATGGCGGTCTTGCTCGATGCCCAACAACTCGACTGGTCCGCCTGCGCCGAAAGAATGGAAGAAGTGCAGCGGCGACTCCACTGGAACCCGATCATCCGGAAGGCCTCGAACTTCGTCAGCCTTCTCCGGCGGCACCGGGACGGCTTCCTCAAGCTGGACGCGCTCGCCTGCGCAGCCTCGGTTGTGTTGGAGCGGACGCGCACGGGCGCGCTTCCGCGGGATGCAGCATCGGCGTGTCCCCCGATCGAGCAGCACGCGAAATGCGCAGAGCAGAGTGCTCCGATGCATATCCTTGAAAGTGGAGGAGTGCCCTCGGTATCTGTCACCCTGAGCGACGGCTCCGACTACTCGGTTCCGCTCACTCGGACGCCGCGGGGCAGCGCCGCCGTCCTCCGCTGACTCAGCCCCAGCGTTCCAGGAAGGAGTGGAACTGGACGCCGACGCCGGGCGGATCCTGGCGGCGCCAGCGGACGTGGGCCTTCACCGAGACGGTCTTGCCTTCCGGCAGGTCGATCTCGGCCACCAGCCACTCCGCTCCGTCGGGCAGCGACGCTCGCAGGAAGGCGCCGCCCGGCGAGATGTTCTCGGCGATCGCCTCGACCTCGTTCCGTTCGAACTTGATGCGCGCCGGAAGCTGCACGCTGCTTCGCTTGTGGCGCCGGCGCTGCGCTCCGGATTCCTGCGAATAGTCCATTCCAGTCTTTCTCTTTCCCGAGCCAGACCATGCGCTTCGAGCGATCCCCCGTCCAATTTTCGGCGCCAGGGCGGCGGTTTGTCAGCGCTGCCCGTCACCTGCCCGACGCTCCGCGGCGCCGGACCGCTTGACGTTCTGCGTCCAGAGCCCTAACCCGGTAGACATGCCCGAGGTGAAGCCCGGGTCCGCAGGCCCCCGGCGGACCGTCCAGCGCGGCCGCTATTATGAAGACTTCCAGGTCGGTGACATCTACCGGCACCACTGGGGCCGCACCCTCACCCAGGCCGAATGCCAGCTGTTCGCCACCGGCACCATGAACGCGGTGCCGCTGTACTTCAACGAGCTCTTTGCCAGAAAGCTCGGCCACCAGGCCGTGCCGGCCCATCCGCTCCTGGTGATGAACGTGGTCTTCGGGATGACCGTCGAGGACCTCTCCGAGCAGGCCCTGGCGCACCTCGGTTACTGGAACCTGCGCTTCCCGCGGTTCGTCTATCCGGGCGACACGCTGATCTCCTCCTCCCAGGTGCTCGACAAACGGGAGAGCGGGTCGAAACCCGACCGCGGCATCGTCCACGTGCGCACCACGGGCCACAACCAGCGCGGCGAGGAAGTCTGCGTGTACGAGCGCCGGATCCTGGTGAAGAAGCGCTCCGCGCATGGAGGCGGCTAGATGCCCATCCCCAACCCGAACGGGGGCGCGCTGACGCCCGAGCACGTGCAGATCCGGGAGAGCGTGCGCGACTTCGCCGATCGCGAGGTGGTGCCCATCGCCAACGAGCTGGACAACCAGGCCGCCGAGATCCCCCCGCAGATCGTCAAGAAGATGGCCGAGCTGGGCTATTTCGGGCTCATCTTCTCGCCCGATTACGGCGGCAGCGGCCTGGACGTGCTCTCCATGGCCATCGTCGCCGAGGAGCTGTCCAAGGCCTGGCTGTCGGTCGGCTCGGTGATGACCCGGATGATCATCACCGCTTCCCTGGTGCAAGCCGCCGGGACCGAGGAGCAGAAGAAGAAGTTCCTCCCCGGACTCTGCACGGGGGAGATCCTCGCCGCGGCGGCGTTCACCGAGCCCGACGCGGGCAGCGACTCGGCGGGGATCAAGTGCCGCGCCGTGCTCCACGGCGATCACTACGCCGTGACCGGCGAGAAGACGTGGTGCACCTGGGCCAACCAGGCGCACGTCCTGTGCACCACGGTGGTCACCGATCCGCAGGCGTCCAAGAAGCACAACCGGATCTCCATCCTGCTCATCCCCAAGACGCCCGGGGACGACTTCCATCCTCCGGAGCTGGCGGGGAGCAAGATCCCCTCCATCGGGTACAAGGGGATGAACTCGTACTCGCTGCAGTTCGACGGGTACCAGGTGCCGGCGGAGAACCTGCTCGGCGGGACGACCGGTAAAGGCTTCTACCAACTGATGTCGACGTACGAGATCGCGCGCATCCAGACGGCTGCGCGGGCGGTGGGCGTGGCGCAGGCGGCCCTGGAGGCGGCGCTCCGCTACTCGCAGGAGCGGACGCAGTTCGGCAAGCCGATCAGCCAGTTCCAGGTGATCGGCCACAAGCTGGCGCACATGGCCACGCAGATCGAAGCGGGGCGGCAGCTCACCTACCACGCGGCCCGCATGAAGGACACCGGCAAGCGCTGCGATCTCGAGGCGGGCATGGCCAAGGCGTTCTGCGCGGAGATGGCCGAGCACGTGACCAGCGAGGCGATGCAGATCTTCGGAGGGTACGGCTACTCCCGGGAGTTCCCGGCGCAGCGCTTCTGGCGCGACGCGCGCGTCTTCCGCATCTTCGAGGGAACCAGCGAGATCCAGTACGAGGTGATCGCCAAGCGGCTCTTGGAGGGGTGATGGAGCACCGGTTCACCCGCGACGACAACCTCTACGAGGACTTCACGGTCGGCGAAACGATCGCGCACCCCCGCGGGCGCACGGTGAGCGAGGCCGAGCACATGCTCTGGACGAATTTAGTCCTGAATACGGCCCAGCTCCATTTCAACCAGAAGATGTGTGACGATTCTCCCCAGACCACCTTCGGCGGACGCCGGGTGGTGTACGGGGGGATCGTGTTCGCTTACGTGGCCGGCCTCGCCTCCGAGGAGACGGAGGAGAACGCCGTGGCTGTGCTCTCCTACGACGAGGGTCGCCACCTGAACCCCGTGTTCGCGGGGGATACCCTCTTCGCCGAGAGCACGGTGCTGGCGAAGAGCGACGACGACCCGCGCATCTCGCAGTGCGCGGCGCCGGGGCTCAAGCCTGGCCAGGCCGGCGTGGTGAAGTTCCTCCTGCGCGGCAAGAACCAGCGAGGCGAGGTGGTGCTGGAGATCACCCGCGAGCTGGTGGTGCTCAAGAAGGCGTACCGGCCGTGAAGACGCGCAGCGGAATCGAGATCAAACCCGTCTACGGCCCCCAGGACCTGGGCGACCCTCCGCCCGCGCCGGGCGAGTTCCCCTACACGCGCGGCATCCACCGCAGCATGTACCTGGGCAAGCTGTGGACGATGCGCCAGTACGCGGGGTTCGGGACTCCGCGCGAGACGAATCGGCGCTTCCGCTACCTCCTCGAGCAGGGCCAGACCGGCCTCTCGCTGGCGCTCGATCTCCCCACCCAGCTCGGGCTCGACGCCGACGATCCCGAGGCGGAAGGCGAAGTCGGCAAGGTCGGCGTCTCGATCGGGTCGCTCGCCGACATGGAGGAGCTGTTCGAGGGGATCCCGCTGGAGCGCGTTTCCACCTCCATGACCATCAACGCCACCGCGCCCGTCCTGCTCGCCATGTACGAGCTGGCGGCGCGCAAGCGGGGCGTCGGGGACGAGCGGATCAGCGGCACGGTGCAGAACGACCTGCTCAAGGAGTTCGGGGCGCGCGGCGCCTGGCTCTTCCCCATCGAGCAGTCGATGCGGCTCGCCTGCGACCTGATCGAGGACACGGTCCAGCGGCTGCCGCGCATGAACCCGATCAGCATCGCTTCCCACTATCGCGACGCGGGGGCCAATCCCGCGGAGGAGATGGCGTACACGCTGGCGGCCGGGCGGGCATACGTCGAAGAGCTCCTCCGGCGCGGGCTGCCGGCCGACCAGTTCGCTCCGCGGCTCAGCTTCTTCTTCTACACGTACACCAACTTCTTCGAGGAAGTGGCCAAGTACCGCGCCGGCCGCCGCATCTGGGCGCGCCTGCTCCGCGACCGGTACGGCGCGAAGGAGCCGGAGAGCTGGCGGCTGCGCGCCGCCTGCGTCTGCGGGGGCCACAGCCTGACCCGCGCCGAGCCGCTCAACAACATCGCCCGCACCACGCTGGAGACGTTCGCGGTCGCCTGTGCCGGCGTGCAGAGCGTCTTCACGGCCGCCTACGACGAAGCGTTCGCCATCCCCACCGAGCTGTCGGCGCGCACGGCGCTGCGCGTGCAGCAGGTGGTCGCCTACGAGACCGAAGTGGCGCAGACCGCCGATCCGCTGGGGGGCAGCTTCTTCGTCGAGGCGCTCACCGACGAGATGGAGCGGGGCATCCAGGCCGTGATGGACGAGATCGAGTCGCGCGGCGGGATGGTCGCCTGCCTGCGGGAGGGATGGGTGCAGCAGCGCATCGCGCAGCGGGCGTACGAGCATCAGCGGGCGGTGGAGAAAGGCGAGGTGCCGGTGGTGGGCGTGAACAAGTTCGCCACCGTGGGCGATGCTCATCGGGAGCCCGATCTCGAGCTGCAGCAAGGGTCGCCGGAGGCGGCGCTCGAGGCGGCGGAGCGGGTGCGCCGGGTGAAGAGCGAGCGCGACGCGGGCGCCGCCCACACGGCGTTGGAGCGGCTTTCCCAGGCGGCGGCGGGCAGCGGGAACGTGCAGCCACGTATTCGCGAAGCAGTTGCCGCCTATTGCACGGTGGGCGAGATCACCGGCGTATTGAAAGATCGGTTCGGCTCGTACCAGCCGCCGACGAAATTCTGATCAGAGGTGAGGATGGAGACCGCCAGCCAGACGCCGCCAGCCAAGGACCAGGACGCGCCCGCTGGCCGCATCCGGGTGCTGGTGGGCAAGGCCGGCCTCGACGGGCATGACCGCGGAGCGCGCGTCATCGCGGCCGCGCTGCGCGACGCCGGAATGGAGGTCGTCTACACCGGCCTGCGCGCTACCGTCCCCGCCATCGCTGCCGCGGCAGTCCAGGAGGACGTGGACGTGATCGGCCTGTCCATCCTCTCCGGCGCGCACGAATCGATCTGCCGCCGCCTGCGCGACGAGCTGTCCCGCCACAAGGCCCGTATCCCCATCGTGGTGGGCGGGATCATCCCCGCAGCAGACCACGCGAAGCTGCGAGATCTCGGCGTCGCGGCGGTCTTCGGCCCGGAGTCTCCGCTGGGGGCGGTGGTGGAGACGGTGCGTGCGCTCGCCACGACTTCGCCCTCGACCTCCCCCTCGACCTCTCCCTCAAACTCTCCCTCGACCTCCCCCTCGACCTCGAAGTCCTCGAAGTCCTCGAAGTCCGGCATTCCGGCAACCCGCCTGGATCACGCGGCCATCTGCGTCCGCGACCTCGACGCTTCGATCTCCCTGATCGAAGCTCTCCTCGGCCAGAAAGTCGCCCACAAGGAATTCGTGCCCGCGCAGAAGGTGCACGCCGCCTTCTTCGACTTCCCCAACGGCGCCTCGCTGGAGCTGGTCGCCCCGCAAGGCAACGAGGGCCTGGAGAAGTTCCTGCAGAAGCGCGGCGACGCGCTCCACCACCTGGCGCTGCGCGTGCGCGACCTGGACGCGCTGCTCGCCCGGCTGGACCAGCGGGGCGTCCCGCTCATCGACAAGGTCTCGCGGCCTGGTGCGCGCGGGCACAAGGTCGCCTTCCTCCATCCCCGGGCCTTCGGCGGCACGCTGCTGGAGCTGGTCGAGGCCCACGAGGAGACCCATGACGACGCTGCCGCTCGGTGAAGTCCCAAAGGACGTCGGGGTGCTCCCCGAAAAGATGCTGGCCTGCACCATCCGCCCCGATCGCGAGGGCGATCCGGCCACCGCCATGCGCATCGAGGAGGTGGAGCTGCCCCCCATCGGCCCCAACGAGGCGCTGGTCCTGGTGATGGCCGCGGGGGTGAACTTCAACGGCGTCTGGGCCGCCCGAGGCAAGCCGGTCAGCGTGTTCAAGATGCACGGCGAGCCGTTCCACATCGCCGGCTCCGACGCCTCGGGCATCGTCTGGAAGGTCGGCAACCAGGTGAAGCGGTGGAAGCCGGGGGACGAGGTGGTCATCCACTGCAACCAGAGCTGCGGGCAGTGCCCGGAATGCAACGGGCTGGACCCGATGGCCTGCAGCGAGCAGAAGATCTGGGGCTACGAGACCAGCTGGGGCAGCTTCGCCCAGTTCACCAAGGTGCAGGCCCAGCAGCTGCTCCGGAAGCCGAAGCAGCTGGGCTGGCTGGAGGCGGCGAGCTACGGGCTGACGTACTTCACCGCCTACCGGATGCTGGTGCACCAGGCGGAAGTGACCGCGGGAGACCACGTGCTGGTGTGGGGCGCGGCGGGCGGGCTGGGCGTGTTCGCCATCCAGATCTGCAGGATGCTCGGCGCCAATCCCATCGCGGTGATCGGCGGCAAGGACAAGGCGCAGCTGGTGCAGTCCCTGGGCGCGCCGATGTGGATCGACCGGAGCGAGTTCCCCAACCTGGCGTACCGGCCGCCCGAGACGTCCGAGCGGACCCGCGCGCGCGCCGAGGATTGCAAGAAGTTCGGCAAGCGCATCCGCGAGCTGACGGGCGGCAAGGACGTGGACATCGTCTTCGAGCACGTCGGACAGCAGACCTTCCCCACCAGCGTGTTCGTGGCCAAGCGGTTCGGGAAGATCGTCATCTGCGGCGCCACCACCGGGTTCGACCTGTCCTTCGACGTGCGGCACCTGTGGATGCGCCAGAAACAGATCCTCGGCTCGCACTTCTGCAACGCCTACCAGGCCGAGCGCGCCAACCAGCTGGTGCACGAGGGCAAGATCCGGCCGGTGCTCGACCAGGTGTTCCCCTTCGCCGAGACGGCCCGGGCGCACGCGTTGATGGCTGCCAACGAGCACAAGGGCAAGATCGGCATCGCCATCCAGTGCGCCGCCGCCGCCCGCGGAGCGACGCACGCCGAGGACCAGGCAGCTTGAGGAGGGGACACCATGAACTGGTGTCCCCCATCGGCCATCAGGGCAGACAATGACTCCCGAAGCGATTCGCGCTGCGGTCGAATCCTTCCTGCGCGAGAACCCCGGCCGGTTCGCGCTCCTGCCCGACGACGACGGCCGCGGCGCCCAGCTGCTCGAGTCCGGCACGGGCAAGGCCCTGCGCGTCCGCTGGGACGAGATCGCGGCCGCGACGCTGAAACAAAACCCGGCCCGAGCCGCGCCCTACCTGGTGCTGGTCTTCGGCGACGGCCGCCAGGTGGCGCTCGCCGACGTCGGCTTCGCCTTCGCGCCTTCCACCGCCAGCACCGGCCCTCTGCCCGACCTGCCGGCGACGTTCTGCTTTCGCGACTTCCGCCATTTGACATCCGGCGCCGAGGCGCTCCTGGGCGAAGAAGGCCGAGAGCGCGAGGCGGTCGCAGCGGTGATGCTCGGTATCGCGCTGCTCGACGGAGCGCGCGCGGCGGGCCTCGACGTGTCGCGCGAAGAGCGGGAGCTGGAGGCCCTGCTCCGCCGTCTGGAGGACCGCGGCGCGCGAATGTAGTGCATTGGTTGTAACGTACAATAGCGTACGGCATCGGTTGCGTCGACGGTCTGCCTTGACAATCGTTTTGCGTTTGCTAATGGTACGCGCCAGCCGAACGGCGCGATGCGCACCGGCTAATTTCAAAACTTTGCGGAATCAGGAGGACCGATGGCGCGCGGTCGCGGTCGAAACGGTCGAAATCAGGGAATGGGCGCGTGGGTGCACAACCTGGGCGAACAGATCGGCTCGCAGCTGGGCCAGATCATCGCCGAGAGCGTGCAGCGCTCGCTGCAGAGCACCATCAACGTGGGCGACATCGCCCGCCAGCTAGGAGCGGGAGGCCGCGCAGGACGGCGTGCGGGACAGCGCGCCACCTGCAGCGTGGCCGGATGCGGCCGCCCCGTGCTGGCCAAGGGATTGTGCCGCTCGCATTACTACCGGGCGCGCTATCGCGCGCAGAAGGCGGGCACTCTCAAGCCCAAGCGGCGCGGTCGCACCGGCGGCGCGCGCAAGAAGTCCGCAGGCGAGTCCAGCGCAAGCGCCCCCTCGTCGGCATAAACCGGTCGGCCCCGGCGTTCTGTTGTAAAGTCGCCGGGGATGCAATTCAGCTGCGAGAGCTGCAAGGCCAACCTGCAGATCGCCGACGAGAAGATCCGGGGAAAGCGGCTCATCGTCCGCTGTAAACGGTGCGGTGTGCAGATCCGCATCGTCGATCCGGCACTCTTGCCCTCGCAATCCAGCGCCAGGCCGCCGACGGGAAAAGCCCGCGCTTCGCCGCGGCCGCCGGCCGGCGCCTCTGCCACTGGATCCGCGGCCCGATCGCCGGCGTCCCGGCGCGACTCGGACACCGAGGATACGCGCGCGATGGAGAGCGAAGTTCTGGAGAAGGCGCTGCGCGCCAGCAAGGCCGAGGAGGTCCCGCCTTCCCCGGCTCCGCGCGGCGCGCCGCCGCCTCCTCCACGCGAGCCACCCCCACCGCGCGACCCGGCGATCTGGTTCGCGATGATCCGCGGCCAGCAGGAGGGCCCGATCACGCGGGCGGAGCTGGCCCTCCAGGCTTCCGCGGGAAAGGTCGGTCCGCGCACTTATCTGTGGAAGGAAGGGATGGAGGCGTGGATCCGGGCGAAGGACGTGCCGGAGCTCGTCCCGCTGTTCGCGGCGCCTCCCACGCCGCCGCCACCGCCGGGCGGCGAAGCCCCCGCGGAACGGGGCCAGGGCGCTCCCGGGCGGGGCATCGAGCTGCCCTTCGAGATCGGCGCGCGCGGCGCGTCCACTGCTTCCGCCGGCATGGACGTCGAGGAATCCGCCTCGCCCGACGCGCCCACTCCGCCCGGTGGCATGCGGGTGCCCGACCAGTCTCGACCGACTGCGGTCCCCGAGGAAGGATCTCCAGACCGGTCCGCTGCCAGCGCCGTCGCGCTGTCGCCGGACGCGCTGGACCTGGCGCGCTGGGGAGCGTCCGAGCTGTCCCAGCCCCGCGCGCAAACGCCGACCCCTCTCCCCAAAGCGGCGCCCCCCGCGGCTGGCGCCCCGGAGCTCCGGTTCGGTCAGCCGGATCGGCGCGATCGCCTCCCCGCGATCGTCGCGGCGATCGCGCTGGTGCTGGTGGGCGGGATCCTCGCGTTCGTGTTCCTCTCCGGACGCAAGGACCGGGCGCTCGAGCCCGCGGCCCAGGGGGGAGCCGAGACCGGCTCCGCGCCGGCGCTTCCTCCTGCCGCCGGCGAGCGCAAGCCGGAGGAGAAGCTCCCCGCCACTGCTGCCGGGGATCCGTCCGCCCAGGCTCCGGCGCCCAGCCCGGACGACCTGAAGCGCAAGGTGGACGAGAGCAAGCCCGTATTGCAGGGCTGTGTCGACGAGGCGCTCAAGCGGGATCCCTCGCTGCACGTGGGCAAGATCCTGATCTCCGCCACCGTCGCCCCATCGGGCGCCGTGACCAGCGCCCGGATCGATCAGAAGGCGGTCGACCAGAGCGCGCTGGGCGCGTGCCTCAAGTCGGCTGCCCGGAAGTTGCAGTTCGCGCCGTTCACCGGCGACGCTTTCGCGATGGACATCCCCATCGTCGTCACGGGCGAGCCTTGATCGGCGCGCTCGCTGCCGAGCTGCGCTCGGGGCGGGCCGCGCTCTCGCTGCTCTGCCTGCGCCTGGCCGAGGAGGCGGGCCTCCTGCCCGCGGGGACCTGCGCGCGGATCGCCGATCGCGGCGGCGCCGAGGAAGCCGGGCGCGAGATGCGGTCCAGGACGGGAGGCGCGCTGCCTCCCTGGCCGTTGCCGCGGAGGGTCTCCGGCAAGCTGGCGCGCTCGCTCTTGTCCGGCCCGGCGCCGGAGCCGGCGCTACCCGCCGGGCCCGCTCGATCTTCCTTCCTGCTCTGCGCGGCGGCGGAGGAGCTTTTCGCGCTCCGCCTCGGCACCCACGGGAGGCGCTCCGCGGGCCTGTACTACACGCCCCCGCAAGTGGCGGAGGAAGTCGTCGCGCTGGCGCTGCGATACGGGTCGTCGAGAGCGCCCGCGAGAGTGCTCGATCCCTGCGCGGGAGCGGGAGCATTCCTCTGCGCGGCCGCGGCGGCGGCGCCCGGCGCGGCGCTCTCGGGTTTGGACTTGCACGAAGACGCCCTGCGCGCCGCGCGCGCCGCCCTGGCGCTCGCCGGGGCGCGCGCCTCGCTGCGGAGAGCGGATTCGTTGCGCGTGCACCTTCCGGCCGCGGATCTCCTGGTGGGAAATCCTCCCTACGGGCACGTGGCGCAAGCCGCCGAGCGGGCGTTCCTGCTGCGCCGCTTTCCCGCGCTGCGGGGAGGCGAGATCGATCGCTACGCTGCCTTCCTCCTGCGGAGCCTCGCGCTGGTGGTCCCGGGAGGGACGGTCGCGCTCCTGGTCCCCGACACCTGGATGACCAACGCCCGCTCGGGTCCGCTGCGGGAATCGGTGCTGGACGCCGCCGATCTCGCGGCGGTGTGCGATCTGGGGAAGCCCTTCGCCGCGGCCAAGGACACGCGCGTGCAGGCGGTGGTCCTGGTGAAGAGGTCGGCCGGCCGGCGCCGGCTCCCGGCGGCGCGGGTGCTGCGCGGGCGCGAGCCCCTCGCCGACGCGCCGCGGGCGGAGCTGCGCGCGGGCGTCCGCCGCGGATGGCAGATCTACCGGAGCGCCGGGGAGCGGCGGCTCTGCGCGGCCCTCGAGGCGTCCGCCGCGCCGCTCGAAGAGCTTTGCGCGGTGGGCTACGGCCTCCGCACCGGCGACAATTCTCGCTTCGTGGCGCGGCGGCCACCGCTGCCTGGCGAGGTGGCGCTGGTCGGCGGCGAGGACGTGGTGCCTTTCGCGCTCCGCCTGCGTCCCAAGGCGTTGAGCGCTCCGACCGCGCAGCTGTGCGCGCTGGCGGAGCGCCAGCTCGGGCAGGCGCGCGTGTGCGTGCAGCGCATCCGGACCAACTCGCGCGCCCCGCACGCGCGCTGGCTGGAGGCGGCGCCGGTCCCGCCCGACCTGGTGTGCCTCGACTCCTTGTCCACGCTCTCCTGCGACGACCGCGACCGGCTGTGGGCGCTCCTGGCGGTGCTCGGCAGCGTCGCGCTGCAGCGGTACCACCGGCTCCGCACCACCGACGTGAACGTGAAGCCGGCCGTGCTGCGCGAGCTTCCCGCTCCGCGCGCGCTGCTCCGGGCGGAGGTGGCCGGTGAGCTCGCGGCGCTGGCGAGGGCCCGGGCTGCGGAAGCTACGGCCGCGCTCGCGCGCGAAGGGTCCGCTTCCCCCGTCGCTCCTGCTCTGGAGCGCGCCATCGACGGCGCGGTCTACCGGCTGTTCGGGCTGTCCGAAGGAGAGATCGCCGAGGCGGAGCGCGGCTTCTGGGGACCGCGCTTTCCTGTGGAGTTCCCGCGGCTTGCGCAGGAGTGTCAGGCCCCCCGAGTAGCGTAGGCGAAACTTCGGGAGGGTCTTCGATGACGGCCGCCTGGTTCGCTGTTTCGCTCGCCGTGGGATGCCTCGCGTTCTGTTTGGGGTGGCTCCTCGCCGCCTCGCGCGCCGGCCGTCGCGAAGCCGCTCTGCAAGCGAGGTGCGCGGGACTCGAGGCGGAACGCCGGGCAGCGGAGGACAGGACGAAGTCCTCCGAGGAGATGGGCTCCCGCTTGCAGGAAGCCTTCAAGTCGCTCTCGGTCGATGCGCTGCGCTCGAACATGGACGAGTTCCTCCGCCTGGCGAAGCTGTCGATGGAGAAGTTCCAGGACTCCGCGCGCGGCGACCTGGACCAGCGGCAGAAGGCCATCGCCGACCTGGTGGCTCCGGTGCGCGAGTCGCTCGACAAGGTGGACGGCAAGGTGCAGGAGCTGGAGAAGTCCCGGGCCGGCGCGTACGCGGCGCTGTGGCAGCAGGTGAAGTCGCTCCACGACGAGACGGGCAAGCTGGCTACGGCGCTGCGGGCTCCCGCCCATCGGGGACGGTGGGCGGAGATCCACCTGCGGCGGGTGGTCGAGCTGACGGGCCTGTCCGATCACTGCGACTTCTTCGAGCAGGTCACCGTCGCAGCCGACGGGTCCACGCTGCGGCCCGACATGGTCATCCGGCTGCCCGCGGGGCGGACCGTGCTGGTCGACGCCAAGGCGCCGCTCGGCGCCTACCTCGAGGCGTCGCAGGCCTCGGACGAGGCTACGCGTTCCGCCCGGCTGCGCGATCACGCGGCGCAGGTGCGACAGCACGTCTCCCAGCTGCGGCGCAAGTCGTACTGGGAGAGCTTCGAGGAAAGCGCCGAGTTCATCGTCATGTACCTGCCCAACGACGCACTGCTCGCCGCGGCCCAGGAGCACGACGGGGAGCTGCTCGAGTGGGCGCTTTCGGAGCGCGTCGTGCTGGCCACTCCAGCCACGCTGTTCGCGCTGCTCCTCACGGTGGCGCACGGCTGGAAGCAGGAAAAGGTCGAGATCAACGCGCGCGAGATCGCGAACCTGGGACGAGAGCTGCACAAGCGGGTCTCCGACGCCGCCGGCCATCTCGGCAAGCTGGGTCGTCACATCGAGGGGACCGTCCGCGCCTACAACGACACGGTGGGGTCGCTGGAGCGGCGCGTGCTGCCCGCCGCGAGGCGGTTCGAGGACCTGCAGGCGTCGCACGCGGACGTCGAGATCGAGTCGCTGGCTGCCCTGGAAAGCGGGCCCCGTCCGCTGATCGCCCCCGAGCTCGTCGGAAAGGAGATCCCCGAGGACGCCAACTGAGCGCCGCCCGTCCTTGACCGTTCCGAACCCCGCAAGTTAGCTTCCCGCGGCTCAAAGAGGAGCCGCCGAGGTCGCGCTTGCCGCAAACCCCAGCCACGACGCGATTCAAGAGAATCCTGCTGAAGCTTTCCGGCGAAGCTTTGATGGGGGACAACAAGTACGGCATCTCCCCCAAGGTGCTGGAGCAGGTCGCGGAGGAAATCCGCGACGTCATCGAGCTGGGCGTCCAGGTCGGCGTCGTCATCGGCGGCGGGAACATCTTCCGCGGCGTCTCCGCCTCGACCGAGGGGATGGACCGCGCCAGCGCCGACTACATGGGAATGCTCGCCACGGTGATCAACGCGTTGGCCCTGCAGGACTCGCTGGAGAAGCGGGGCGTCTACACCCGCGTGCAATCCGCCATCGAGATGCAGCAGCTGGCGGAGCCTTACATCCGCCGCCGCGCCGTGCGTCACCTGGAGAAGGGCCGGGTGGTCATCTTCGCCGCCGGGACGGGCAATCCGTACTTCACCACCGACACCGCCGCCTCGCTACGCGCGATGGAGATCAACGCCGAGGTGATCCTCAAGGCCACCAAGGTGGACGGCGTCTACTCCGCCGATCCGGTGAAGGATCCCAAGGCCGAGCGGTACACGCAGCTCAGCTACATCGACGTGCTCAAGAAGAACCTCAAGGTGATGGACTCCACCGCCATTTCGCTCTGCATGGACAACGACCTGCCGATCATCGTCTTCGACCTGGGGGTGCGCGGGAACATCCTTCGGGTGGTGCAGGGCGAGGAGGTGGGGACCACGGTGGGCACGCTCAAGCCGCGCGCCGCCTGAGGAGGCACTGCATGGGCATCGCAGAGGACGTCATCTCCGACCTGCGCGGCCGCATCGCCAAGACGCTGGACGACCTGCGGCGCGAGTTGGCCAAGGTGCGCACCGGGCGGGCCAACCCGCAGCTGCTCGACTCGGTGCGGGTCGACTATTACGGCACCTCTTCGCCCCTCAACCAGGTCGCCAACGTGACAGTGGCCGATCCCCGGCTGATCGTGATCAAGCCGTGGGAGAAGTCGATGATCCAGCCCATCGAGAAGGCCATCAACGCCGCGGGGCTGGGGATCAACGCGCTGCCCGACGCCGAAGTGGTGCGGGTGCCGATCCCGGCCCTGACCGAGGAGCGGCGGAAGGAATTCGTCAAGATCGTCAAGCAGAAGGGCGAGGAGCACAAGATCGCCATCCGCAACGAGCGGCGCGACGCCAAGGAGATGATCGAGGAGCTGGTCAAAGGCGGCGAGCTGGCCGAGGACGAGGGGAAGAAGGCGCTGGAGAAGGTCCAGTCCGAGGTGGACGCCGGCATCAAGAAGGTCGACGAGACGATCGCCGGCAAGGAAAAGGATCTGATGCAGGTTTGAAGGCCCGGGAGGTTCCGCGTTGGCAGGCAGGAAGAAGGACAGGACCAGACCCGGCGGAGAGGGCCTGCTCGAGACGGCCCGCGCGCATCAGGACGCGCTCGTCGCGGCGGGGCTGCCCGCGCGAGTGCTGGACGATCTGGAGACCGCGCTGCGGGCGCTGGCGGCGGGCGACCGGCCCGGGCCGGCGGCGCAGGTGCTGATCCGCGACGTGGGCCGCGAAGTGGGCGAGATCCAGGCGGCCGTGCGCAAGGAGTTTCACGGGAATGCGGCCTTCCAGTCGGTATTCAAAGCAGGCGAGCCGGTCCCGGAGGAGCCGCGCCAGCTGCTGGCGCTCGGACGGTTGGTCGCGCGAGAGGCCCCTGACTACTCGGCCAACCTGATCAAGTACGCCATCAACGCCGCCACGGTGAAGCACCTCTCGTACCTGTGCGATCAGCTGGAGAAGGAGCTGGGGGGAGCGGATCCCCGGTCCGCCGCCCGCGCAGCCGAGGAGCAGATCCGGGCGGCGGCGGGACGCGCCTTCGCCGGCAAGCCCGAACTGGCCGCGTTCGGCGTATAACCCCGGCCCGCTCCCAATCTGCCCGCCGGGCATCTACACTGCTCCAAACATGTCTCTAGACCTGAAAGGTCCTGCCGGGCTGTCCGAGCCGATCGCCGGCAAGGCCCAGCTGATCGACTACTTCCGGGGCGCGGAGAAGCCGCGCGGGGAGTGGAAGGTCGGGGTCGAGCACGAGAAGATCGGCATCGTGGACGGGACCTACCAGGCCGTCCCTTACTACGGCGACAACGGCATCCGCTGCATCCTCGACGCCCTCGCCCGAGACGCCGGCGGGTCGCAGCATGCGCATCGGGAGAACGGTCAACCGATCGCGGTCTTGAAGGAAGGCGCCAGCGTCACCTTGGAGCCGGGCGGCCAGCTCGAGCTGTCCGGCGCTCCTCACCGCACGCTGCCCGCCGCCCGGGACGAGATCGAGCGCCACCTCGCGGTCCTCCGGGGCATCAGCCGGCAGCGCGGCGTCCGGTGGCTGGCGGCGGGCTACCGCCCGTTCGGGTCGCGAGACGAGGTGCCCTGGATGCCCAAGGGGCGCTACGCCGCCATGCGCAAGTCGTTGGGCCCCAGGGGCCGGCTCGCCCTGGACATGATGCTGATGACCGCCACCGTCCAGGCGAACCTCGACTGGAGCGACGAGCGGGACCTGGCCGAGAAGGTGCGCGCCGCCAGCTCCGCCTCGCCGATCGTCAGCGCGCTCTTCGCCAACAGCTCGGTGATCGGGGGCCGCGACGGCGGCTACCTCGACTTCCGCTACCAGGTCTGGCGCGAGACGGACCCCGATCGCTGTGGCCTGCTCGAGCCGATGTTCCGCGACGGCTGGGGCTACGAGGCGTACGTCGACTGGGCCCTGGGCGTGCCGATGCTCTTCGTGCGGCGTGGCACCGAGTACCTGGATGCGCGCGGCCAGACCTTCGGCGACTGGATGCGGACCGGGCGGCTCCGCGCGGGCGGGATCGCCGCGCCGGTGCTGGGCAACTGGGTGGACCACCTGACCACGCTGTTCCCCGAAGTGCGGGTCAAGCGGGTGCTCGAGCTGCGCGGCGCGGACATGGTGCCGCCGCCGTACCTGCACGCGCTGGCGGCGATCTGGGTGGGCCTTTTGCACGACCCGTCCGCTCGCGACGCGGCGTGGGAGCTCACCAAAGGCTGGAGCTTCGCGCAGCGCCTCGAGTTCCAGGGGGACGTGGCCCGACGCGCGCTGGACGCACAAGGGCCCGGCGGCCGCACCGCGCGGGACCTGGCGCGCGAGCTGCTCTTCGCCGCGCGCGCCGGGCTTTCCGCTTGGGCGGCCGAGTCGGGCGACGAGCTGCGCGGAGCGCTCGATCCGCTCGAAGATGTGCTCGCCCGCGGCACGCTGGCCGAGCGGGCCCTGGTCGTCCTGCAGGAAGCGCGCGGCGATCCCGCGGCGCTGGTCCGTTTCTGGCAGATCGCCTAGTCGCCGCCGGATAGGGCGGCGCTACGCTTTTCATGGCGCGGACGTTGTGGGATGCGTTGTAGAAAGGCTTCACCCGAACCATCCGTGCCCATTACGGGGAGGAGAGAGACATGAAGACTGCCTTGGTAGTCCTGCTGTTCGCCGCGCCCGCGCTCGCCGTCGAGCTTCAGGTCGACCCGCAGCATTCCACGGCCACCTTCGCGATCACGCACATGATGGTGAGCACGGTGCGCGGCAACTTCGGCAAGGTCACCGGGACGATCAACCACGATCCGAAGGACCCGACCAAGAGCGTCGCGAACATCCAGATCGACCCCGCCAGCCTGGACACCCGGGTCGAGAAGCGCAACGCGCACCTCAAGTCGGCCGACTTCTTCGACGTGCAGAAGTGCCCGGAGATGACCTTCAAGTCGACGAAGATCGAGAAGGCGGGCGAGAAGAAGTACAAGGTCACGGGCGATCTCACCATGCACTGCACGACCAAGCCCGTCACCCTGGACGTCGAGGGCCTGAACGGTCCGGTGAAGGGCCCGATGGGGGCGAACCTCTACGCCGCGACCGCGACCGGCAAGCTCAACAGGAAGGACTTCGGCCTCAACTGGAACAAGGCGATCGAGGCCGGCGGCGTGGTGGTGGGCGACGAGGTCCAGCTCACCGTCGACCTGGAGCTGAACGATTCTCCGCCCGCGGCGCGGAGGGAAGCCCAGGCCGAGACCAAGCCGGCGAACAAGTAAGCCGCGTGCATCGCGGGGGAGGCTCGCCGCCTCCCCGCGGTCATCGGATGCCGAGCAGCGACAACGGAACCGCCTTCGCCCCGGCAGCATAGCCAGCGTCGTTCGGGTGCAGGTGGTCGCCGCTGTCATACGCTGAAAGAAGCCGGGTGGGGTGATCCGGGTCCCGCAAGATCTGGTCGAGGTCGACTACGCCGTCGAACTCACGGCTGCCCCGCATCCATGTGTTGACCTCATTTCGCACGGCTTCCTTTTCGGGCGTGTAGTAACCAGGCGCCGTCTTCGCGTCCGCGAATGGCGTGATCGTGGTCCCGATGATGCGGACTCCGTGGCGGTGGGCGCTCGCAATGAGCTTTCGGTAACCCGCGATCAGATCCGCGGCCGTGACGGATTCGGTCGCGGGCGCGATTGCGCCCGGAAGCCCGAGGTCATTCACACCGAAGGACACGACCACGAACTTGACGCCTGGCTGTCCGAGGGCGTCCCGGTCCAGTCTCTTGAGGCCGGACTCACCGAAGACGTCGCCGAACTCAGTGGGTGGTTCCCGGGGACTGTCCCTGAGCAGTCGATTGCCGATGATGCCCTCGTTCAGAACGCCGAGCCGCGCGCCCTTTGCGTCCCGCTGCAGCCGCTCCGCGAGAATGTCGGGCCATCGATGGTTCGCATCCGCCGTCGAGCCATCCCCGTCGAGCTTCGAATCTCCGAACGCCACGATCGCGGCTCCGTCGGAGGGCGCGTCGACTTCCACGCCCGTCAGGAATGGCCAGGACCTGATCGTCCTTGCCGCTGCGAACTTTGCCAGCCCCGTCGAGTCCCCCGTCTCCGGCGACACATAGCTCCGCTGCAGCGCAAGCAAGTGATTGGTCTTCGCCGGCGTCTCGCCGGGAAGGTAGAGGCTGATCGCGAGATCCGAGAGCGCCGGAACCGCGAGCTGCACGGCGTCGCTGACGATCGTGGCCCCCTTCGGGACCGTCACGGCCGGCTTGCCATCGAACGTCACTACCCGATCGGAATTGGGTTCGACGTCCGGACCGGCGGTTCGCCGCGCTAGATGAGCACCGCCGATGACCAGAGGTCCGTCGCCGTAGGTATTCGACAGCCGGATCCTGAGCCTCGTCCCCCCGATGCTCGTATGGAGGATGAGGCGGAGGGTCTGATTTCGGAACGTCTCGAGTCTCCCGGGCATGAATGGCTGCGGCGCCGCCGCCCAGGTCCCAATCCACCGAGCGCCATTCTCCTGCGCACCAGCACCGGCCACTTCGCTCGGAACGGCGAAGACCAGAAAAAGCAGCACCGCCGCCCGGGCCCACGCAGGCATATCCAGGGGGTACGTCCGGTCCACGAAAATAGTCCAGCGCCGGTTCGAACCAGGACGAATCGACGGCGGGTCTCCGTTGCTTTTCAGGGGAAGAGTCGGGCGCAGCGGCGGGCGCTCGACTCGCGCGCCAGCGGTGCTTCTTCAATTGCCGCGCGGTCGTTCGAGCAGACGCGGCGCGTCAACAGAGCGGCCGCCGACTGCGCATCGTCTGTTGGCAGAGCCGCCGTCGCGCTCATTTGAGCAACGCTACTGCTGCTGCCTTCCCCTGGAAAGCAACGGAGACCCACTGTCGTTCGTCCTCCAACGCGGAATGCGCATCGATGGACGCACTGCGTCAGGTGCTCGGATCGTGATGGGGCGGCTTCGTTCCCCGAAAAAAAATAAATTTTTTTTTTGCGGCCTCGCTTGCGCGGTCTCAGGTGCGCAGCTCGGCGGCGATGGTGCGGGCGGCCGAGCGGGCCTCTTCGAGCTGGTCGGGCTTGAAGCTGATGGCCGCCACGGCGGGATGGCCGCCCCCGCCGTAGCGCTCGGCGATGCGGGCGAGGTTGTGGCGGCGCAAGTCCTGCTTCCAGGGATTGGATCCCAGCGACACCTTGCTGCGGTTCGCGCCGCGCGTGACCGCCACCGTGTACAAGGTCGAGGGGTCGGCGGCATAGGCGATGAACTTGTTGACGTTGTCGACGCCCAGGTCGGCGAGGTCGTACTCCGCCACGGCGCGGTCGACCCGCAGGCGTTGGGTGACCGTGCGCACCACGTCGCGGTGCCTGTCGAGGAGCGGGGAGAGCGGCTGCACCACCCAGGGCTCGCGCAGCACCTCCGAGAGCGGCCGTTGCGACAGCTCCCGGATCAGACGCGGGCACAGCTCCGGGTCCTTGGTGGCCTCGATGAGCAGCATCAGCTGCATCGCCGGCTGGGTCAGCTCGACGGCGGTCTTCGCGTCGGGGAACTGCGCGCCGTCGATCACCTCCGCCCAGTCGACGAGCTCGCTCAGCGGAGAGAAGTCCCACCCGAACCGGTCGCGGCAGACGCGCGCCAGGAAGCGGGTGCAACTCTTCGCGGTCGGGTCCCAGAACTTGCGCCCCGAAGTGTCGGCCCGGAAGTGCGCCTCCTCCTCCGGCGACCCGAACGCGCTCTGGTGGTGGTCGAACCACCAGGTGAGTCGCTGATCTGTGGTGTAGCGGAAATCGACCACCGCGTTCTCTTCCCCCGCGAAGACCTCGTCACCGAAGAGCTGCCCGGCCCGGTGGGCGAGGCCGCGCAGCCCGACCCGATCCATGCCGAGGCCTGGCCGCACCTTCTCCCGGTAGAACCGCAGGAACGTCGCCGAAGACGCGACCCCGTCGAAGCAATGGTCGTGGTAGCCGATCTGCAGCGCGGGCCGTGCCATCCGGAAAGCCTCCTCGATGTCGTCAGCCCGTCGCGACGACGGGCCAGCGCGCCAGTACCGGGATGCGCAGCCGTCCGTCCGGTGGGCGCGCCGCCGCGACCGGACGCACTTCGTGCTCCGCGAAAGCGCGCTTCCAGGATGCGAAGCCGCCGCCCGCGCGCCAGGCTTGCTCGGCGGCGAGGCCTGCCTCGGGTCCGCCTTGGGCGAGCATGTACTCCACCCAGGCCCAGCGGGCGCTGGTGGGCCGGATCTCCGCTCGCCCGCGCAGTCGCGCGCGCAGGAAGGCGAGCTTCGCTTCCACCTCCCCGACCCCCGCGAACGGCGTGCCGTCCATGGGCGTGTTGCGCTTCGCCACGAAGGGCGCGCATCCGAACGAGAGGGGCAGGATGCGCGAGATCTCGCCCGCCAGCCGGGCCAACTCGGCCAGATCTTCCTCCGTCTCCCCGGGGAGGCCCACCATCAGGTACAGCTTGAGCTGCCGGAACCCCGCTTCGCGCGCCAGCTCCGCCACCCGGAGCAGCTGCGCCGAGGTGGTGCGGCGATCGAGGGCTTTGCGCAGGCGCTCGCTGGCGCCGTCCGCCGCGGTGGTCAGCGTCCTTCCGCCGGCGCGGGAGAGCAGCGAGACGAGCTCCGGCCGGGCGCAGAGGCGGTCAGCGCGCAAGCTGGAGATGCCCACCTCGCGCCCGCCGTCCAGAAGCGTCCGCACCAGGTCCACGATCCGCGGGTGATCGGTGACCGCGGCGCCCACCAGGCCCACCCGCCGCGCGCCTTGCGGGAGGAGCTCCAGCACCCGCTCAGGCGGCACGGTGCGCATGCCCCCGTTCGTGGTGCGGCGCATCACGCAGTACGTGCAGCCGCGCGAGCAGCCGCGCTCCGGCTCGATCAGGAACATGTTCCGCAGCTCCGTGTGCGGCGTGACGATCTGCGAGCGCGCCGGGAGCCGATCGTCGTCCGCCTTCATCACCGGCGGGGGCACGGGCGAAAGCGCCGGGGCCCAGAATCCGGGCCTGCGTCCCAGGCGCTCGATCAGCGCGTGCTTTCCGGCCGCGGCGGGCAGGGCCTCGCACAGCTCGTGGACCAGGTCCTCCGCCTCGCCCATCACCACCAGATCCGCGAACGCGGCCAGCGGGACCGGATTCGAAAAGGTGAGCGGGCCCCCGCAGACCACGATCGGATGGGAGTCGGCGCGGTCGGCGGCGCGCACGGGCAGCCCCGACACGTCGAGCATGTCGAGCAGGCCGGACAGCTCCAGCTCGTAGCTGATGGAGAACGCGAGCGCGGCGAAGTCCCCGATCGGCCGCTGCGTCTCGACCGTGCACACCGGGACGCGGGCAGCGCGATGCGCCTCCACGTCCTCGGGCAAGAAGGCCCGCTCCGCGGCGCATCCCGGCTCCGCGTTGAGCTCCCGGTAGATGGTCTGGAACCCCAGCGAGCTCATCCCCACGTGGTACGGGCTCGGGTAGCAGAGGGCGATCCGCGTCGCCGCCTGCCGGGACAAAGTCCCCTGCTCGTCGGCGAGGCGGGCTCGAAGCGGTTCGAGGAGGGCCCAGCGGGTCTGCATTCCGAGTGGGAGGTAACACGCGAGGGTCAGGGAAGCCATCCGGCCGCCTGGATGGTACAGATGCGCCATGCGCCTCCGCTGGGCTTCTTGTGTGCTGTTCTGCGCATGCGCGGAATGGGGGCGGCCACCGCTGACCGCGCCGTACCGGGCGGACCAGCCGCTGCTGCAGGAGCAGGCGCTCCTCGGCCTGGCCGCCGACGGCAGCGCCGCCGCGGTGCAGCTGATCGACGCGGAAGGCGTCGCGCCCCGGCTCGAGCTGCTCGTCCTGGACGCGCGCGGCGGGGAGACCCGTCGCCTCGCGGCCGCTCCGCAAGCGGCCGTCCGCGCTGCCGCGCAAAAGCTACGTGGCGAGGGGCGGCGCCCCGTTCCGCTGCTGGCCGCGGTGGTCGCCGAGGAATGGCCGGACGCCATTGCCGCGGCGGCTGCATCCGGGTTCTCTCCCCGGGCGCCGGCGGCCCCGGAGCCCGGAAAGCGCCGGTGGCCCATCAGCGGCGCGCCCGGCGCCGGATCGTTGCCTTTGGTGCTGCGCGTAGCGTTGTCGGCTGGCGACCCGCCCGCGTTCGTGCTGCTGCTCGGCGAGCGCCCGGGGGGCGAGGTGGGCGGCGACGAGGTGGAGCTCGCCCGGCAGCCGATCGCGGGAAAGCCGGTGGAAGGAGAGCTGTGGCTGTGGCAACGGACCGCGTGGCTCCTCTCCGGCTCGGTCGCGGATGGCGAGCCGCTGCGTCGGGCAGTGGGCCTGCGGCGCGGATCGCTTTCGCGGGGGGAATCGCAGATCCACAACGCTCATGGCTACGCCGACTACTCCGCCGGCGATCTCGACGCCGCCCGCCGCGAGTTCGACCGCGCCATCGCCGCGGATCCGCGGTTCATCGACGCGCTCTACAACGCAGCTTCCACCGCGGCCCTGGCGGACCGGGAGGCGGACGCGGTGGCCTACCTCCGCCGGGCCGCCGAAGTGGATCCCCGGCGCGTGCAGGTCCTGGGGCGCGACGACGACGACCTCAAGGTGCTCCGCCGCCGCGCGGACGTACGGGCGCTCCTGGGTTTGAAGCGCCTGCCGCCCGAAACGTCGGAAGAGGGAAAGGACCGCTGAGACAAGGGGCCGGTTATGGTACGGTCCGCCGCCCTGAAGGAAGGGACCTGGCCCGCGATGCGTACTCCGACCCACCTGCAGTCTCCCGGCGCGCGGCGCCCGCGCCTCGCCGCCGCGGCGGCGCTCGCCGCAGCCTGCGCCGCTGCCGGGTCGCAGGCGCAGCCCGGGCCTTCCGGAGGACCAGGCCTCTCCGAGGAACAGGCCCGCCGCATCCTTCCCCGCGCCGATCTCTCCGGCCTGACCGACGAGCAACGCGCCCAGTTCCTCGAGGTGGCCGGCGACGTCTTCGACTACGCGGGTTGCAAGGACACCCTGGCCCGATGCCTGGGCGCGGACGTCCAGGACGTGCACGCGCTGCGCATGGCCGAGTTGATCAAGGCGCTGCTCCTCGAAGGCGCCACGCCCCCGCGAGTGATCGACACGGTGGAGACCTATTACGCCTCGTTCGACGCCTCGAAGCGTCAGTCGCTGAAGACCGGGGACTGCCCGGTGCTGGGCGACCCGAAGGCGCCGATCACGGTGGTCGAGTTCAGCGACTACCAATGCCCGCACTGCGCGGTCGCCAACAAGCCGCTCCACGATCTCGTCACCGGCGCCGGGAAGGGCAAGGCCAGGCTGTGCTCGAAGTACTTCCCGCTGACGGGCCACCCGCGGGCCCGCGTCGCCGCCGCTTGCGCCGAGTACGCCCGCAAACACGGGAAGTTCTGGCAGATGAACGACCTCCTCTTCGCCAACCAGGACCAGCTGGACGACGACAGCCTCAAGGCATACGCGAAGCAGATCGGCCTGGACGGCGCGCAGATGCTCAAGGAGGTCTACGCCGGCCGCTTCGACGCGTTGATCGACGCGCATCTCCAGGAAGGAGCCGCGGCGCGGGTGAATGCGACCCCCACCTTGTTCATCAACGGCCGCCAGCACATGCTCCCCGTGAAGCTGCAATTCCTCCAGCGGTCGGTGGAAGACGAGCTGGAGTGGCAGCAGAACAAGGCCTTCGTCTACGAGAGTCGCGACGGCAGGGAGAAGAAGGGTTGACCTTCCGTCCCGGCGCAGCCGGGACGGGTGGTGAAGGGCGAGTGACCGACCTGCTCGCGCCGCGCGCGGTGCCGCTGCTCACGCCCGATCTCCCGGGGATCTCGGGCTCCATTCGGGTGATCGAGCAGGACTTCCGGGTCGAGGAGCTCCCGCTCTACGAGCCCTGCGGCCAGGGCGGGCACCTCTACGTGACGGTCGAGAAGTCGAGCCGCACCACCCCCGAGGTCGCCCGCGAGCTGGCGGCCGCGCTGGGGCTGGACCAGCGCGAGGTGGGCTACGCCGGATTGAAGGACAAGCGCGCCGTGACCGTCCAGCGGTTCAGCGTTCCGGTGCCGCCGCGGAGCCCCGATTTCCTCCAGCGCGGCGCCGCTGCCTCGGGGACAGGCTGGCGCGTGCTTTCCGCCGGGCTCCACGGCAACAAGCTCCGGCCCGGGCATCTGCGCGGGAACCGTTTCCGGATCGTGGTGCGCGGCGCGGTGGCCGGAGCGCTGGAGCGAGCCGAGCGCATCCGCGCCGAGCTCGAGTCGCGCGGAGCGGCGAACCTGTTCGGGCCGCAGCGGTTCGGGCAGCGCGGCGACAATGCGGCGCTGGGCGCGGCCATCCTGCGGCGCGAGGCGGCGCCGCGCGATCGGTTCCTCCGCCGACTCGCGCTTTCCGCCTTGCAGGCGGAGCTGTTCAACCGCTGCCTGGCGGGTCGGCTGCGCGACGGCCTCTTCGACCGCGCCATCGCGGGGGACGTCCTGCGCAAGCGCCAGACGGGCGGCCTCTTCGTGTGCGAGGACGCCGCCTCGGACATGCCGCGCGTCAAGGCCGGCGAGGTCGATCCCTCGGGACCCTTGCCGGGCCACTCGCTCTTCGCCGCCCGCGCCGACGCCCTGGCGCGAGAAGAGTCCGTCCTGGCCGAGGCCGGCGTCGATCCCCGCTCCTTCGCGGTCGGCGGGGGCGAGATGGAGGGCACCCGCCGGCCCTACCGCGTCCCCGTGGCAGATCTGCGCATCGAGCCCATCTCCGGCGACGCGCTGGCGCTGGAGTTCATCCTCCCCCGCGGTAGCTACGCCGCCTGCGTGCTGCGTGAGGTGATGAAGGGAGGAGGACCACTTTCCGCGGAGGAGGAGTGATTGCCCCTTTGACCCGTTGCCCCTCTACGCGGTAGCACACGGATCCGACGAATATGCGCACTCGCTTCTGGACTTTCGCCACTTTGGTCGCGCTGGCCCTGGTGGCGAATCTGGCCCTGGTCTCCGCCCGGTTCGCGCAGACGATCGAGGAAGGGTTGGGTTCCCGGCTCACGGTCGCCTCCGGCGAAGTGCGCACCCAGATCGAGCTGCTCGACCTGCGCATCTCGCCCCGCATCGCCGCGTACAACCCCGAGCTGATCGAGGCGACCAAGCCGGAGTCCCCCCAGCAGCCGGCGCGGCCGGACGAGCGGGCGCTGCGCGCGGCGGCGGCGGCGCTCCAGCCCGAGCCGGATCTGCTGGTGGTGGCGACCGCCCGCAGCGCCGCGGTCTCCCGCCGGGGCCGGTCCGCTTCCCTCTCCGAAGACCCCGCGCGGCTTCCGATGATCCGCGTCGCGCTCGAGGGAGGCAGCGGGTCGCCGCAGTTCGTCTCCTTCGACGGCAAGCTGTACCGGATCGCGGCCGCGCGCATTCCGGGAAACGCCGCGGTGGTGTTGACCGGGACGCTGATCGACGACCGGTTCGCCGCGTTGCTCAGGGGCCTGGCCGACGCGGACGTGACCTTCCTCCACCAGGGCGCCGCCGTGGCCAGCTCGCTGCCTGCCGACGATCGGGCCAAGGTCGTCGCCTGGGCCAAGGCGCCGGCAGGAGCGGGCTTCGGAGCTCTGCAGATCGATCTGCCGTTCGTCGGCACGCGGTTTTCGCAGCAGCTTCCGCTCGGCGCTCCTCGCGCCGCGACCCGGGCGGCCCTGGCGCAGCTGGGCCAGGGCGTGCAGGTCGCGGTCTCGCTGCCCGCGGCGCCCAACCTGGCGTGGCTCGCGCGTTACCAGGCATTCTACGTTGCGGGCTGGGTCCTCTTCGTCCTGGTCGCCTTCGTGGGAGGACTCTTCGCCGGCCGCGCTCCGCGCGCCGGGGTTGCGAGCCGTGCGGTGCCCGTTCCGTCTCCATCTCCAGCGCGCGGGAAGAGGGCGGCCGCGCCCGTCGCGGCCGAAACTCCTTGGAGCGACGAGCCGGTTCCCGCCCCCGCCCCGGCCGCGGCGGGTGGGCACGAGCCGCTCGACCCGGAGCTGCCTCCGATTCCCGCCCGGGACGAGGAGCCGCAGCTCGGCCAGCTGCCCGCGTCCGCGGGAGCCGATCCGATGTGGCTCGGGGCCGACGCGGCGGAGGCGGGCCCGGCGCACGGGGAGGAACCGCCCGGCGGCGCGCCCGAGGCGCTCGGTGCGGGCTGGTCGGAAGCTCCCGCCGGCGGAGCGCTTCCGGCGCCGGCAGCGTGGGGATCGGCGGACGCCGGCAGCGCGGAGCCGTGGCCTCCGCCGGGGACGGAAGCCGAGGGGGGCGGAGAGGAGCCGGCCACGGCCCAAGATCCGGACGAGGCGCACTTCCGCGAGACGTTCGAGAAGTTCATGGCGCTCCGCGCGGAGACGGGCGAGGCAGGGAGCCTGACCTACGAGAAGTTCGCCGCCAAGCTCCGTCAGAACCGCGAGCAGATGCTCTCTCGCGGCACGGCGAAGAAAGTGCGGTTCACCGTCTACAAGAAAAACGGGCGCGCGGCGATCAAGGCGAGCGCGCTGCGCTAGGTAGCGCCTACTTGGGCTCCTGGTAGAAGTCGTCGGGCGTCGGCGCCGGCGCATCGAGCTGCTGCTGCGTCGGCTCGGTTCCCGCCAGGAAGCACTCCCGCATCGCGAAGGGATCGTTCTCCCCGGCCAGCGCTCCCGAGCTGCGGTTGACCTTGAGGCAGGTCACGCCCGGCGCCGGCTGCGGCCACTCCTCCACCTCGGTCCCCGAGGTCGCCGCCCGCATCCAAGACAACCAGATGGGTCCGGCGCAGTGCCCTCCCGTCTCGTAGCTGCCCATCATCCGATGATCGTCGAAGCCGACCCATGCGCCGGCGATGATCGACGGCGTGAACCCGATGAACCACCCGTCGCGGTGCTCGTTGGCCGTCCCCGTCTTGCCGGCGATGGGCCGTCCGAGCGCGGTGAGCGAGTGCGCGGTGCCTTCCGGGTCCTCGATCACCGAGCGCATCAGGTCCGCCGTCAAGTAGGCCACGTCCGGGCGCATGTTCTGCTGCAGGTCCGGCTGCGCCGCCTGCAGCGTGGCGCCGTCTCGCGAGACGATGCGCCGGACCAGGACCGGCGCCGCCCGGCGACCTTGCGAGGCGATGGTGGCGTACGCGTTGACCATCTCCAGGATGCCCACCTCGCCGGTGCCGAGCGCCGCCGTATAGCTCTGCGGGATCTCGCTGGTGAGCCCCGCCGCCACCGCCTCCGAGCGCACCTTGTCGAGCCCGACGCTGATCAGGAGCTTCACCGCGACGGTGTTCTTCGATTCGGCGAGCGCCTTGCGCAGGGTCATGGGGCCGGCGAACTCGTCCTTCTCGAAGTTCTGCGGCTTCCAGGGCTTGCCCGTCCAGGGATCGGTGATCACCTCCGGCGAGTCGTCCACCTTCGTCACCGGCGTGTACTTGCCGCTCTCCAGGGCCGCCGCGTAGAGGAACGGCTTGAACCCCGACCCCGGCTGCCGCCGGGCCTGGGTGGCGCGGTTGAACGAGCTGAGCGCCTCGTCGTATCCGCCCACCAGCGCCAGCACCTGCCGGGTGCGCAGGTCCATGCCGACGAAGGCGCCTTGCACCGCGGGGGTCTGCTCCAGCGAGAGGTCGAGCCTGGTGACCCGCATCCGGTTGGGCGCGTCGCGGGTGGCCGAGAACCGCAGCACCCGCACGGGCACCACGTCGCCCACGGACAGGACGTCGAGCGCCGTGCGGGGCGGCGGGGTGGCGTGCTCGGGCTGGAACTCGCGCGCCCACGGCATGGTCGAAAGGGGCACGGTCCCTTGCGCGCCGGGAGCCAGCTCCACTCGCGCCTCGCGAGGGCCGACGGCGGTCACGATGCCGCTGTAGATCGAGTTCTGCTCCAGCGGCCGGGAGCGCGCGGCGCGCGCGAAGGAATCCGGCTGGAGCGCCTCCTTCTCGGAGATGCCTTCCAGATCGAGCGCTTCGACCGAATCGGGTCCCTTGGCGATCTGCGCGTACCGGCGCGCCAGCGCGGCGCGGAAGTCGTCCAGCCGCGAGGCGTCGAGGCGGATGGGAGCCCCGCGCCAGCCCTGCCGCTTGTCCACGGCGCGCAGCCCCTCGCGCACCGCCTGGTCGGCGGCCGCCTGCAGTCGCGGGTCCATCGCCACTTCCACGGTCATGCCGCTGGTCTCGACGGCCGCGTCGCCGTATTGCGCGACGAGCTGGCGCCGCACCTCCTCCAGGTACCACCCGCCGGGCGGATCCGGAGGGAGAGCGGGCAGCGCGATCGGCTTCTCCACTTCCGCGTCGTGGTCCGCGCGCGAGATGTAGCGGTTTGCCAGCATGCGATCGAGCACGTACGTCTGCCGCCGCTTGGCGCGGTCCGGGTGCCGCCGCGGATTGATGCGCGCGGGGTTCTGCGGCAGGCCGGCGAGGATCGCCGCTTCACCCAGGTCGATGTCCCAGACGTGCTTGTTGAAGTAGTAGAGCGACGCTTCCTCGACGCCGTAGCGCGCCCGTCCGAAGTTGATCTGGTTCAGGTAGAGGAAGAGGATGTCGTCCTTGGAGAGGTTCTTCTCCAGGCGCAGGGAGAGGAGGATCTCCTTCAGCTTGCGCCGCCAGCGCTTCTCGCTTCCCAGGAAGAAGTTCTTCACCACCTGCTGGGTGATGGTGGAGGCCCCCAGCCGCTTCTGCCCGCTGATCGCGTCGACGATGGCGGCGCGAAACAGCGAGAACGGGTTGAAGCCCGGGTGCCTGTAGAAGTCCTTGTCCTCGGCCGAGACGACCGCCTGCACCAGGACGCGCGGGATCTTGTCCATCGACACGACGGTGCGGCGCTCCCGGTAGAACTGCCCCACCACCGTGCCGTCCTGCGCCACCACCTTGGTCGACACCATCGGGTGGTAGTCCTTCACCGTGTCGAACGTGGGGATCTCGCGGGCGAGGTAGAGGTAGCCGGCCACAAGGCCCAGGACGAGAAGGAGCGCGGCGGCACCGCAGGTCCAGGCCGCGCGGCGCAGCCAGATCTTCCAGCGCGGAGGCCCTTCCGGGACGTGGCCGGCGTAGTCGTCGGCCGGCACCGGCCGGTACGGCTCGACTTCGGGCTCGGGAGGCTCGGGCGGCGGCGGAGGCTTCGGCCGCGCTCGCAGGAATGCCGTCGCCCCCGGCGAGTCGTCCTCGGAGGGGACGGGTTCGGGCTCGGGTTCGGGGGGCGCCTCGGGCTCGGGTTCCGGGGGTGGCTCGGGCTCGGGCTCCGGCTCGTCGGGAATCTCGGCGGCCTTCTCGTCCCACCACGCGCCGCGGCGGCCCCTCTTCTGATCCGGGGGCGGCTGCGGGACGACGCGCTTCGGAGGAGGAGGAGGAGCGGGCTCCTCGTCCGGCAGCGAGACCTGCAGCCCCTTGCGAGGCGCGAGCGGCTCGTTGCGGGAGCGGCGCTGCCCACCCGGACCGTCGAGGCGCACGAACGCGGTGGCACCCGGCGCGTCGTCCGCTCCGGGAGCGGGTTGCGCACGCATCGCGACGGTGCTTCCGGGAGACTCGTCGATGGTGACTTCCACCGTCGGCGGGGCGTCGGCCTGCGGGTCCTCCTCCTCGCTCGCGGGCCCGGTGACGAGGGTGGAGGGGCCGGGATCGGGGCGCTTCGGAGGGGACATCGCGGAGGGAAGGATGCCTCACTTCGCCGCGCCGGGCTACCGCCGGTCACGGTCACGGTCAGGGTCAGGGTCAGGGTCACGGTCACGGTCACGGTCAGGGTCACGGTCAGGGGTCAGGGGTCAGGGTCACGGTCAGGTTGGGGTTGAAAGCGTGACCTGGCAGAGGAAATGGGTACAACACGCCCGTGCCGGGTTGGTTCGTCTACCTGCTGCGATGTGGCGACGGCACTCTGTATGCCGGTGCGACCAACGATGTGGAGGCGCGGTTGGCTGCGCACCGCGCTGGGAGAGGCGCGCGGTATACGCGCGGGCGGGGCCCCCTGGCGCTGGTGCATTGCGAGCGGCATGCGGACAGGTCGGCGGCGTTGCGGCGCGAATGGGAGCTGAAGCGCCTCAGCCGCGCGGACAAGCTGGCGCTCCTCCTTGACAGTCCCCGGGACCGTGGTAAGCGCGCGCACATGCGAAAGCTCGCCCCCTTGGCCCTGGTCCTGTTGTTCGGCTGTCCCAAGCCTCCGCCCTACCCGGAGTGCCGGAACGACGACGACTGCAGCGGGCACGCGGAAGTCTGCATCAACAACGTGTGCCGCGAGTGCCGCGACGACGCGCAGTGCGCGAAGAAGCCCGGCACCGTGTGCGTCAACAACGCCTGCCAGCCCAAGGCGCAGTGCCAGACGAACCGGGACTGCCCGCAGGGGCAGAAGTGCGCGCAGAACCAGTGCGTCCCCGAATGCTCGGAGGCCACCGCCGAGCAGGACTGCGGCTCCGGGCGCAAGTGCCTGTCCGGCCGCTGCGCGGCCGCCGACGCGTGCAACGTCGACGCCGACTGCGGCTCGGGGCAGGCCTGCATCCAGAACCGCTGCCGCGCCGCGCAGGCTTCCTGCCGGCTGGAGACGGTCTACTTCGGATTCGACGACTCGACCGTCTCCTCCGAGGCGCGCAGCACGCTCGACGCGGACCGGCAGTGCCTGCAACGGCGCGGCGACCCGGCTGTGACCGTCGCCGGTCACTGCGACGAGCGCGGCACCACCGAATACAACGTCGCGCTGGGGCAGCGCCGCGCCGAATCGGTGCGCAAATACTTGATCGGGCTCGGAGCCGACGGTAGCAAGATCAAGGTGGTGAGCTACGGCAAGGAGCGCCCGGTGGATCCCGGCCACAGCGAGGCGGCCTGGGCGAAGAACCGCCGCGCCGAGATTACCGCCGGGGCGGCACAGTGAGGAGGCTGCTGCCGCTCTGCCTGGCGCTGTGCGCCGCTTGCGTCACGACGAAGCAGGAAGGCGACGAGATGCGCAAGCGCATCGACGCGCTGGAGAAGGACCTCAAGGCGCAGAAGGAGGCGACCGCCGCGGACCGCCAGAAGCTCCAGACGGAGCAGGCGGCGAAGCTCAAGGAAGTGCAGGACGCGATGGACGCCCTGAACCGCGCGGCGCGCAAGAGCGGCGCGGACCTGGCCGTCGACCTGGAAAAGGCGCAGAACGACCTGGCGCAGAACCGCGGGACGCTCGAGGTCTTGCAGCACCGCCTGGACCAGATGGACCAGGCCAACGCCGAGCGCGACCGGAGGATCGACGAGAACTCCCGGTTCGTCGCCACCAAGCAGAAGGAGCTGGAACACCCCACCGACAAGGCGGGCCTCTACGCGGCGGCGCGCAAGAAGCTGGACGCGGGCGACACCGGCATCGCCCGCCAGTTCCTCGCCGAGTTCCTCGCCAAGTACCCGAAAGACGAGCTGGCGGGGAACGCCCAGTACTGGCTGGGCGAGACCTACTACGCGGAGAAGCGCTGGAACGAGGCGATCGTCGAGTTCCAGAAGGTGCTCAAGGACCACCGGGGCAGCGAGAAGACCCCCGACGCGCTGCTCAAGATCGGCATGGCCTTCCAGAACCAGAAGGACTGCAAGAACGCGCTGCTCTTCTTCGACGAGGTCCAGCAGGCGTACAAGTCGTCGCCCGCGGCCAAGATGGCTCGCGAGCAGGAAGCGCAGTGCAAGAACCTGAAGCGGAAGGCGGCCGGCAAACCTTCGCGCTGAGACAGGCCGCCGCAGCCCTTCAGGGCATGGTGACCACGGTCAGGTCGCGCAGCGGAACGCACTGACAGGCGAGGCGCTTCCCGCCCTTCACCAGCCGCCGGTGCAGCAGCTTCTCCTTCCAGGTCGGCGGGCTGACGGCGGCGGGGTCCCTGCTGCGCAGGAATACCGCGCACGCCGTTCCGGAGCACCTTCCCTTGCCGCCGCACGGGTGCACGGCGGCGAAGCCGCGTTGCAGCACGATGCCGGCCTGCGCCGCAGCGTCGTGGACGGTCGCCCCCTGCGGGACCTCGACGGTGACCGACTCCATCTCGAAAGTGACCTTGGGCACGGGCCTGCCGGTTTACAGGCGGAACCGCTGCCCTGGCAACAATCCATCCTCGACCCTCTCCAGGAGCGCGACCAGGTCCTTCCGGGCGAACTTGCCCTGGGCCAGCTCCTGGAAGGCGAGCGCGGCGTCCACCAGGTACCGGGTGACGAAGTGAGCGGTCGTCTCCTCCAACTCGTCCGGAAGCAGCTCGCGGTGCGCGCCGCTGCGCCAGAACCGATCGATCAACTCGTAGTCGCGGAGCAGCTCGCGCCGGGCCATCTCGCAGGCGACCCGCAAGGTCGACGGGCCGGGAGCGGAGGGGCGCTCGACGGCCGCGCGAAAGCGTTGCCGGGCGGACTCGTCCAGCCACTCCTCGAGCGCGGGAGGCCAGGCGCGCAGCTCGGCGGCGAGGCGGTCCGCGACCTGGCCCAACAGGTAGTCCTTCAGCTCTTGCGGCTTTCGATCGACGAGGTGGTCCCAGCGTCCCATCACGGGGCTCCCGGCAGTCCCGGCCGAGCATAGACGACGACCTGAGGCGCCTCGTCCAGATAGAGGCCGGTGGCGGGCGTCTTGGTGCCGAACGCATTCCAGGTCTCGGGCTCGCGGTCGCGGAATTCCCGGTGCCACTGCAGCGCTGCGTAGTGCGCATCCCACGGTCCTGCCGCGTACTGGATGTCGCCGCGTAGCAGGCCGGCCTGCTGATAGGCGCGGTAGCTCTCGAGGTTGACCTCGTGGAAGAACACGCGCGCGCCCCGGGGAGCGTGCGCGTTGAGCCACGGCAGCACCGCGGTCACGTTGTTCGACCAGTACTGCCGTTGCATTCCCAGGCTGGCCGCGCCCGCGATGCCACCCGCCAGCTCACCGTACGCGCTCGTGCCGTACGGATGCACCCGCGCGATCTGCCACAGGCCCGGAAGCAGGGCGGCGGCGGCCGCGACGGCGAGCCCCCGCGCGCGGGGCAGGCCGGCGTTCGGCGCCAGGTCGGCGGTGCGCGCGAGAAGGTGCGCCGCTTCCGGCGCGAGCAGGGCGACGAACGCCAGCCAATGCTTGATCCCGCCGAAGATGGGCGTGGTGCGGAGCAGGAACGGCAGGATGGCGGTGCCGGCGAGCCCCAGCTCGAGCAGGCGCAGCGGGGAGAGGGTGCGGTGGGCGAAGTCCCAGAGGAGCCTTGCGCCTGCAGCGGCGAAGAGCACCACCTGCGGCAGCGGGAGCACCAACGCCAGCAGCACCAGCGGATAGAAGATGGGGAAGGGCGGCCCCCTCAGCTCGCGCCCGAGGTAGTACCAGGCGTAGTGCACGTGGCGGGTGTGGAAGGAGATCCAGTCGGAGAGGTGTCGCAACGGGTCGTGCCACAGGAGCGGCCAGGTGGCGAAGAGGACCAGCGGCCCGAGCAGCAGCCACGGCAGGGTCAGCAGGGCGCGGCGGCGGAGGGGGGCAGGAAGAAGCAGGGAGTGCACGAGGAGGACGGGCGGGAGGAGCCAGGCGTTGTGCTTGATGCCGAGGGAGCAACCGAAGAGGAACGCGAGAAAGACCAGGCTGGAGGTCGAGGGCGAGGGCGAGGGCGAGGTCGAGGTTGAGGCGGAGGGCGAGGTCGAGGTCGAGGTCGAGGTTGAGGGGGAGGGCGAGGGCGAGGGGGAGTTTGAGGGCGAGGGAGAGGTGTGGAGGATTCCGATTGCTCTGGCCCAAGCGACGCCCACGCCCGCGGTCAATGCGCAGATCGGGATGTCGAAGCAGGCCAGGTGGCCGTGGAAGAAGGTCCCTTCGGCGAACCAGAAGAGGGACGGCGCGAGGACGGCCGCCGCGCGGGAGCGCTGGGAGCCGAGTATGGCGAGCCAATAGGTGAGCAGGGCGCCGGAGATGAAGGCCGGCAGGCGCCAGGCGAGCGCGTCGGGCAGCCACCGCAGGCCGGTGGTGAAGACGAGGTGCGACACCGCGAAGAGCAGCTTGGCCAGGCCGGGGTGCTCGGAGTTGACGCTCCAGTACCGTCCGGTCTCACGCAGCGCGGTGGCGGGGGCGTGCAAGAGCAGCAACACCCACTGCTCGTAGCTCTTGGCCGCCTCGAAGTAGTAGCCCTCGTCGCGCACGAACCCGACGCCCGCCTGGGTGGCGAAGAGCGCGGCGAAGGTCACGGCAGCCAGCGCGATCGGCAGGCGGCGGCTCACGGTGCAGTCGTCCACGCCGAAAGGCAGAAGGGCCGGTCGGCGTCGCGCGCGCTGACCAGGAAGGTGAATGCGTGCTCTCCGGCGGGCGCCGCCGTGTCGAGCCGGCGCCACCCGGGCTCGGTGGGAACGGTAGGCGGCACCGAGAGCGTCGCGAGCGGCGCGGCGTCGACTTCCACCTCCACCCGCACCGGTCCGCGATTGGCCTGGTATGCGCGCTCGCCGACGATGCCCGCGCGCACGTGCA
Source organism: Myxococcales bacterium (assembly GCA_035261845.1). GTDB lineage: Bacteria > Myxococcota > Myxococcia > Myxococcales > 40CM-4-68-19 > VBKO01. The sequence goes on from DATFTN010000049.1 coordinate 46,599, forward strand.
GCGTCCCGCCCACGCCACGGGCCTGGAGCCGGCCCGGTTCGGGGGGCCGGCCGATCTGCACCTGCACGCACTGGCGCGGAACGTAGTCGACCTCGTGCTCCTCGAGCGGGTTGGTGAGGAACGAGAGGACGCGCGGACCGTGCAGCTCCCAGGGCTGCAGCGAGAGCGCGCCGAGGCGCAGCTCCTCGCCCGCCGTGGCCCCGCGGTCGCGCAAGGCCGCGCGGGCCCTTCCGAGCCCGCCGAACGGCGCGCGGGGCAGCGCCAGGAGCCAGAGCCGTCCGACCCCGGGATAGTCCGCCGCGCGCAGGTCCTCCTCGGTGCGCAC
>DATFTN010000050.1:0-15056 GCA_035261845.1 Myxococcales bacterium
ATGGGGTTCCTCCCGTTCGCAGCGCCGACGGCGCGCATGGCGGTGGGTTGACCGACGGCGCGCGCCAGCTGGGCGTACGACCAGGTGGTCCCGACGGGAATGGTCCGCAGCGCCGCCCAGACCCGCTGCTGGAACGGGGTGCCCTGCGGGTCGACCTCCAGCCCGTCGATCGCGCGCAGGTCGCCGGCGAAGTAGCCGGCGATTGCACCGGCGATCTCCTTCGGAGGCGGGCCCTCTCGCGCGGGCGCGGCGAGCTCCGGCATCCGGCCGGGGAGAGCCAGCGCGCACAGACCGCGGGGGCCGGTGGCGAGGACGAGCACCCCGATCGGGGAATCAACTCGCGACAGCTCGATCATTCTTCGGCTCCAGGGAAAGAGACGACCACAGGTGCATCGCAGCGTAGGCGCGCCACGGCCGCCACGCCGAGGAGAGGCGCTCGAGCGCGGCGGAGGACGGCTGGCGCGACGCCTTGCGCAAGCCGAGGTCGCCCGCCGGGAAGGCATCCGCCTCGCCGAACGCGCGCATCGCCAGGTAGTGCGCCGTCCAGGGACCCACGCCGGGGAACGTGCAGAGGCGATCGACCAGACCTTCCAGGGATTCCGGCCGATCGCGCAGCGCCTGCGCCGATCGCGCGACGCACCGGATGCTCTCCGCGCGGGCCCTCGTCAGCCCGATGCGCTCCAACGGAGCGGAGGCGAGCCGCTCGGGCGCGGGGAACAGGTGGGTGAGTCCCAGGGCGGGCGAAGAGCTTCGCGTCCCGAACGCTTGGACCAGCCGCCCGGCGAACGTGGTGGCCGCGCGAACGCTGACTTGCTGGCCGAGGATGGCGCGCACGGAGAACTCGAACGGGTCCCAGGCGCCGGGAATCCGCAGGCCAGGGCGCGCGCGCACGGACGGCCCGAGCCGCGGGTCGGTCGAGAGGGCCGCGGCGATCTGCAGCGGGTCGGCGTCCAGATCGAACATCCGCCGGACCCGCCCGGCGATCTCCAGCGACTGCGCGCGTTCGCGGCGGAAAGGCGTCAGCGTGAGCGCCAGCGCGTTTCCGCGGGGGTCCGGCCGCACCTCGATCCTGCCGCTCTCCACGGTCCGCCGGTACCCGCCCGCGTCGACCGCTTCCACACCCGGGATCGCTCGCGCGCCGAGGAACGCGGCCAGGGCCGGCCAGTCGTAAGGCGGCCGGTACGCGAGCCGGAGCGTGACGGCGGCGCCGTCGGCCCCGCCCCTCGGGCGAAGCTCGCTCGGCGTCCGCTGGAACACGGCCTGCATCACCTCGTTGAACCGGCGGACGCTGCAGAAGCCCGCCTCTTCCGCCACGCGGGCCATCGGCCAGGCGGTGGCGTCCAGGAGGGCCCGGGCGAAGTGGGCGCGGCGCGAGCGGGCGACCAGCAGCGGAGAGGTCCCCAGATGCTCGGCGAACAGCCGGCGGAGCTGGCGGCCTCCCATTCCCAGGTGCCCGGCGAGGTCGCCGACCGATCCCTCGTCGAGGGCGCCTCGCTCGATCAGGCGGACCGCCCGCGAGACCGTTGCGGCGGGCCCATTCCACGCGGGCGTCCCCGGCGCGGCGTCTGGACGGCAGCGGCGGCACGGGCGGAAGCCGGCTTCCTCCGCGGCCGCGGCGCAGGCGAAGAACCGGACGTTCTTGCGCAGCGGCGTGCGCGCGGGGCAGATGGGGCGGCAGTAGATGCCGGTCGTCTTCACCGCGGTGAAGAACCGCCCGTCGAAGCGCGCGTCGCGGCTCGCCGCCGCGCGGTAACAGGTCTCGTCGTCCAACATCACCTGCGGCAGTCTACCGCCCGCGACGCGGAGACGCTGGCGGGATTCGGACATGGTCGTCGCGCCCGTGCGAGCGACAACGCGCGGGGATCTCGGCTACCCTGCGCGGCCCATGAAAACTTGCACGATCCTTGCGCTGCTCCTGTGCGCGTCCGCTGCCCGCGCAGAAGACACGTTCCGCGAGCTCCGCTGGCGTTCCGTCGGTCCCTACCGCGGCGGGCGCACCAAGGCCGCCGCGGGCGTCCCGGGCAGACCTGGCCTGTTCTACGTCGGCGCGGTCAACGGCGGCGTCTGGCGGACCGACGATTTCGGCCGCACCTGGACGCCCATCTTCGACGATCAGCCGACCGGATCCATCGGCGCCATCGCCGTGGCTCCGTCGAACCCGGACGTGATCTACGTGGGCAGCGGCGAGGGCCTGCACCGGCCCGATCTCTCCACCGGCGACGGCATCTACAAGTCCACCGACGGCGGCAAGACGTGGCAGCACCTCGGCCTGCGCGACGCGCAGCAGGTGCCGCAGATCGCCGTCGACCCGCGCGATCCCGACCGGCTCTTCGTGGCGGTCCTCGGTCACCCTTACGGCCCGAACGAGGAGCGCGGCGTGTTCCGCTCGCGCGACGGAGGGGCCACGTTCGAGAAGGTGCTCTACCTCGACGCCGACACCGGCGCCGCCGACGTGGTGCTGGATCCCTCCGATCCCCGCACCGTGTTCGCCGCGCTGTGGGAGGCGCGCGAGGGGCCTTGGGAGAACGGCGAATTCGAGGGTCCCGCGAGCGGTTTGTACAAATCGACGGACGGCGGCGACACCTGGCGCCACATCACCCGCGGGCTGCCGGACTTCGAGCACGGACACCTGGGCCGCATCGGCATCGGGATCGCCCCCTCCCTGCCCCAGCGGCTGTTCGCCACCGTGGAGGCGAAGACCGGCGGCGGCCTCTACCGGTCAGACGATGGCGGTGAGAGCTGGTCCCGCAGCAGCGACGAGGAGCGCGTGGTCGAGCGTGGGGACGACTTCGCCGAGGTGAAGGTGCATCCGAAGAACCCGGACGTCGTCTTCACCGCCAGTGTGGTGGCATGGAAGTCCACCGACGGTGGAAAGACCTTCACCGCCTTGCGCGGCGCCCCCGGTGGCGACGACTACCACCGGCTCTGGATCGATCCGCTGGACCCGCAAGTGATGCTCCTCGCCGGCGACCAGGGCGCGATCGTCACCGTGAACGGCGGCTCCACCTGGAGCTCCTGGTACAACCAGCCGACCGCGCAGATGTTCCACGTCACGGCCGACGCGGCCTTCCCGTACCGGCTCTGCGGCGGGCAGCAGGAGAGCGGCTCCGCCTGCGTCTCGAGCCGCGGGCAGGACGGGGAGATCACATTCCGCGATTGGCACCCGGTCGGCCTCGAGGAATACGGCTATGCCTCGCCCGATCCGCTCGACCCGGACGTGGTGTACGGCGGCAAGGTGACGCGCTACGACCGGCGCACCGGGCAGACGCAGGACATCTCGCCCGTCGCGGCTCCCAGCCCCGGCTACCGGACCATTCGCACGCAGCCGCTCGTCTTCGCTCCCAAGGACCCGCGCACGCTCTACTTCGCCTCCAACACCCTGTGGAAGACCCGCGACGGCGGCCGCCGCTGGACGCGCATCAGCCCCGACCTGACCCGACAGACCTGGGAAGTTCCGCCCGGCGTCGGCAAGTACCGCGGCAGGGAGGAGGCGAAGCCCGTGCAGCGCGGCGTGATCTACGCGGTGGCGCCTTCTCCCTTGGACGCGTGGACCATCTGGGTGGGCTCGGACGACGGGTTGGTGCACCTCACGCGCAACGGCGGCAAGTCGTGGCGCAACGTGACGCCGTCCGAGCTGCGGCCGTGGGCCAAGGTGTCGATCCTGGAAGCCGGCCAATTCGATGCGCAGACCGCGTACGCCGCAGTCAACACGCTGCGCCTCGACGACCTGCGGCCGCACGTCTACCGGACGCGCGACGGCGGCAAGTCGTGGAACGCGATTACGCAGGGACTGCCCGACGGCGGGACCGTGAACGTGGTCCGCGAAGATCCCATCCGCAAGGGACTGCTCTACTGCGGCACGGAGCAGGCCGTCTACGTGTCGTTCGACGACGGGGAGCTCTGGCAGCCGCTGCGGCTGAACATGCCCGCCACCTCGATCCGCGACCTGATCGTCAAGGACGGAGACCTGGCCGTGGCGACGCACGGGCGTGGGTTCTGGATCCTCGACGACGTCTCGCCGCTGCGGCAGTTCCCGGCCTTCACCACCGCCCGCGCGGCGCTGCTCCGGCCTGCTCCCGCCCTGCGCGTCCGCTTCAACGACAACACCGACACCCCGCTGCCGCCCGACGAACCGGCGGGGCAGAACCCGCCCGACGGCGCCGTCCTCGACTACTGGCTGGCGCAGCCCGCCTCGGGACCGGTGGTCCTGGAGGTCCTGGACGGAAACGGGCAGCTCGTCCGCCGCTTCTCGAGCTCGGATCCCGTGCAGCCGTCGCGCGACGAGGGCAACGTGCCGCGCTGGTGGATACGGCCGCCCCGGGCGCCTTCCAGGGAGGCGGGGCTGCACCGGTTCGTCTGGGACCTGCACTGGCCCGCGCCCGCGGCGCTCGACTTCTCGTATCCGATCGCCGCGGTTCCCCACGACACTCCCCGGGAGCCGCGAGGTCCTTGGGCGCTGCCGGGCGCCTACACCGTGCGCCTGACCATGGACGGCGCTTCCTTCACCCAGCCGCTGCGGATCGAGATGGACCCGCGCGTCAAGACGCCGGAGGACGGGCTGCGGCAGCAGTTCGACCTCTCCTTCCGCGTCGCCCAGGCCATGCAGCAAGATTCCGCCGCGCTCGCCGAAGTGCGCGCCGCGCGCGCGAACCTGGCCAAGAGCTCCAACGCGGCCGACGTGGACCGCCGGCTCGCCGAGCTGGAAGGCACCAAGGAGGAGCGGCGTCCCTGGCTGCGGAAGGAAAAACCCTCCCTGCTCCCCTGGAACGCGAGGCTCTCCGAGCTCCTCGAAGCGCTGCAGTCCGCGGACGTCGCTCCCACGCCGCAGCTCGCGCAGGCCGCCGAAGCAGCCATCCGCGACGTCGATCAGCTGGCCTCTCGCTGGGCGGCCCTGAAGCGCGAAGCAGCGGCGCCGCCGCGCTGACCGCGCTACTGACTCGGGGGCCTGCGCGCCTCGGCCGGGGCGCTCCAAGTCTCAGGGTGCTCGGCCTTCCAGCGCATCGCAGTGTAGATGCGGGTGCGGCCGCTCGGGTGATCGTAGAAGGCCCACTCTTCGATCGGTCCCGGAGCGAGCTTGCGGTACTCGCCCAGCTTGAGCGCGACCTGGGCGAAGCCGTCCGGCTGCGCGGAGGCGTTGAGTCCGTACAGGTCCGCCTCGTACTCCTGCACGCGGACGATCGAGTTCAAGACGGGCGTGAGCAGCGTCAAGTACGCGGTGATCAGCAGCGCGGCCAGCGGCAGGCCCGCCACGTCGTCGATCCCGCGGACCTGCCACCTGGGCACGCGCGCGTGCAGCCGCTCGAAGAGCGTCTTGAGCAGCGCGAATCCGACCACGATCACCACGCCGAATTCCAGCAGCGCCTTGTGGATGTGGTTCAGGACGTAATGACCCATCTCGTGGCCCATGACGGCCTGGATCTCCGGCAGCGAAGCACGGGCGAGCAGGTTGTCGTTGAGCGTGATCCGCTCGGTGCCGAAGAGCCCGGTCACGTAGGCGCTGATCCGCTTGGTCTGCTTCGACGCGTCGACCTCCCAGACGTCGTGGGCCCTGATCCCGTTGGCCCGGGCGAGCGAGAGGATCGGCGCCACCACCCGCTGGTCCGTGAGCCGCTTGGGATTGTTGAAGATCGGCACGATGGCGACGGGAACGATCAGCGCGTAGAACGCGCCGAACACCACCGTGGCCACGGCTCCCCACACCCACCAGGTGCGCGGCAGCCCCCGGACCACGGCGTAGAGGATCATCATCGCCACCGCGCCCAGGACGATCGAGATGGCCAGGCCCTTGCCCAGCTCTCCGAACCAGGCCCCGAGCGTCAGGTTGGACAATCCGTAAGCGTGCTCGCGGACGTAGTCCCGGTAGACGGTGAGCGGCAGGGTCATCACCGCGACGGCCACCAGGAACTGCACCCAATAGGCCCCGACTTGCAGGGCCCTGAATCGCGTCAGCCGCTCGGCGAAGTCGCGCATCCGCGCCGAGGCACCGGTGTGCAGAAGCACCAGGTACGCCGCCACCGCCCAGAAGAAGCCCCACAGGTCGAGCCAGTAGCCTCCCTCGAAGTACGAGTCGGAGCGGGCCTTCTCGGCGGGGGTCTGCCGGGCGAGGTACGCGCGGGTGGCGGCCTCCGGATCGATCGAGCCCGAGGCGCCGCTCGCCGCGGCCGGCGGCGGAGCGAGCTGGGTGAGCTTGGGCGGGGCCGACTGCGCCGGGGCGGCGAGGGGAACGGCGGCGAATGCGGCGGCGGCGGCGAGCGCGGCGCAGCGGTTCATGGCCCCTCCGGAATTTCCTCCGCCGGGTCGATGGGATTGAGGAACAGGCCCGACGCGAGCTTGGGAAAGAAATACGTCGACTTCTGGGGCATGATTTCACCGGCGTCGGCGACGGCCCGCAGCTGTGCGACTCCGGTCGGATTGAGCAGGAAGACCGTCTGGACTTCGCTCCGGCCGGCCTCATCGAACGCCGCCTTGAGGTCTTTGACGTAGCGCAGATTCGTCTGGCGCTCCTGGGCCTCGCGGTCGATGCCGAGCAGCTCCTCGAGGATGAGCGCGTGCAACACCGCCACGTCCAGCGTGCGGACCGGAGCGGCGCCCGGCACCGCCGCTTCCTGGCCGGGTCGCAGGACGGCGAGAAAAGACCGCGATCCCGAAAGGAAGGCGAAGGCCGGAGAGGTCCGCCCGGCGAGGGCGAGGCGGTCCCGGATCTGTCCGGCCGGCGCTCCGCTCAGCTCGTCGACCTGGAACCGTTCCCCCAGGCGCGCGAGGAAGCGCTCCAGCTCGAACCCGCGGAGACCGTGGACCACGCGGTGCGTGGGCAGCACCAGGAGGTCGGGATCCTCCATGCTGGTCACGAACATCGACCCGTATTCGATCGAGGAGCGGGGGGAGCGCGACAGCTTCTTCAGCTCGTCGCGCACGGCAAGCATCGTCTCGTACCGGTGGTGCCCGTCGGCGATGTAGAGGCGCGCGTCCGCCAGCGCCGCCGCCACCCGCCCCTGCGCCGCCGGGTCGGTGAGGCGCCAGACGCGGTGGACCGTCCCGTCGTCGGTGCGGCCCTCCAGGTCCGGGGGCGCCGACTCCAAGGTGGCGAACTCGGCGTCCACGCGCCGCTGGGGGTCCGAGTAGAGCGCGAACACCTGGGAGAGGTGGGCGCGCGTGGCCCGGGTCAGCTCCAACCGGTCCAGCCTGGGTCCGGACAGCGTCCGTTCGTGCGGCAGCACGACGCGCTCCTCGTAACGCCGCAGCCGGACCCGGCCGACCACGCCGCGGCGGGTGAACTCCCTGCCGCCATGGGTGAACCGCTGGTGGTAGCGGTAGAGCGCGGGCCGATCGTCCCGGCGCAGGACGCCCTGCTCGAGCCAGCGGGACAGCTCGCGCGCGGCGTTCTGGTACTTCGCCGCGCCTTCGCCTTCCGGCAAGTCGACGCGCACGAAGTTGTGGGGACTCTTCGCGGCGAGGCGCTCCCGCTCGGCCGGCGAAACGACGTCGTAGGGAGGCGCCAGGAGGCGATCCAGCGACCCGGCCTTCGCGGGATCGTAGAGCAGAGCCCGGAACGGCACGATCTCAGCCATGCCCCGCAGTCTACAGCGCTTTGCATGGCTCCCGCGCTGCGAAAAATGGCGACTCGCAGTCGTCCTCCCAGCGTCCCAGGACCGACGGGCCGCGGGGGCCGTGGCGTGGATCTCCGTTTGCTTTTCGGGGGGCGGCAAAGCGTGGCGTGGCGAGGCGACGAGCGCACTTCGCATGGGGGCTCGGGCAGCAGCAGAGATTGGCGGACCACCTGGATTAACGCGGTGCGGCCCGTTCCGGGACTCACGATTCGTCACATTCCGCGTAACTCGCTCGAGCCGAGTTTTCAGCAGCGACTCCACGGCGACGACAAATCGACGGGCGGTCTCCGTTGCTTTTCAGGGGAAGGGTCGGGCGCGCAGCAGCGGACGCGGAACTCGACTCGCGCGCGAGCAGTGCTTCTTCGAATGCCGCGGGGTCGTTCGAGCAGCAGCGAGATGTAACGCAGCGCGTCCCGTCCCGGGACGGGACGCGGCGCGTCAACGGAGTAGCCGCCAACTGCGCGGTCAATGGTCGTTCGTGCTCCGACGCCGAATGCGCACCGATCATCTTCGAACCAGACACGTCTCGCGTGAGACGAGAAGTGATTGATGATGAGTTCCGGGACAAGTGACGCATACGTTTCGGCACGGGCCACCCGCCCATCTCATCATCCAAGTGCGGGCACCCAATCCCCTAGGCTGAGCCCGAAAAAAAAATAAATTTTTTTTTGCGGTCCGGCCGACAACAACCTCGGCGGGGTCCGCATCATCGGTCATATGACCGAATTGCATCCGCCTTGCTGTGCCGCTTCCCAATTGGGGCCTATCTGCCCGGCTCGGGGCGGCGAGCGTCCGCAGCTCGTGCGTCACCCGTAAGCGCGCTGTTCCATACCGTGGCGGAAGGCCAGGCTGATGCGCGGGCCGGCGTGCGCCACCTTGGGAACGCAGTGCTCCCACTCCCGCTGCGCCTTGCCCCCGGTGACGAGCAGATCGCCGCGGCCGAGTTGAAAGGGAGTCGACCGGCCGCCGCCCTTCGGGCGCAGGAGAAACTTCCGCGGCTCGCCCAGGGAGACCAGCGCCACGACCGGCTCCGAGATCTCCTTCCGGATCTTGTCAGAATGCCAGGCCACGCTGTCCCGGCCGTCTCGGTAGAAATTGAAGCCGATCGAGTCGAAGTCGACGCCATAGCGCCGGGAGAGGCACAGGGCCATCTCTTCCAGCACCGAAGGCTCGAGGGGCGCTCCGGAGCGCCGGCTCCAAGGGGCGGTCAGGCGCGGCTCCAGGACGCGCCCCTCGTACATCCGCCGGGTGCGCTGGGCCCAGTCCCGCGACGCGACGATGCGGTCGAAGAGCGCGTCCGCCCCGCGCACCCAGCCGGGGGCCACCTCGATCCAGGACCGCTCGTCCAGATCGATCCGGTGCAGCTGCGCGAAGGAGGAGTCGAAGGACACCTCGTCCCCGCCGAACAGGCTGGGCTGGAAGGCTTCGGTCACGGTGCCTGATGTATCACCGCCGAAGGGGCCCCCCGCCACCTCGCATAGAGCGACCACGGGCCGGCCCGCTCGACCGGGCAGTTTCCTTGAGGCGCGCCTCGACCTCCTGCGCGGCGCGCGAGAGACTGGGCAAGACCGTCGCACCCGGAGGATCAATGACGCCTGCACGCCTCGCCCTCATCTGTGCGCTCGCCTCGTCCGCCGCAGCCTCTCCCAGGACGCACCGCCTCGATCCCTCGCCCACCACAGTGGCTTGGGGCCACTACGACGCCGCGGCGAAGCCGGCGCTGCACATCGCCTCCGGCGATACGGTGGTCGTGCGGACGCTCATCACCTCGAGCCCCGAGCGGCTAGAGAAGGCCGGAGTCGCGCCCGGCGACGTCGAGCCGGCGCTGCGCGAGATCCAGAAAGCGGTCACGGACAAGGGACCGGGCGGGCACATCCTCACCGGACCCATCTTCGTGGACGGCGCGGAGCCGGGCGACGCGCTCGAAGTGCACGTCGACAAGATCGACCTGGCCATCCCCTACGCGTACAACGGCTTCGGCGTCGGCCGCGGCTTCTTGCCGGACGACTTTCCCTACTCGAAGACAAGGATCATTCCCCTCGACGCGCGGCGGATGGTTGCGCGCTTCGCGGAGGGCATCGAGGTGCCGCTGCGGCCATTCTTCGGCAGCATCGGCGTGGCGCCTCCGGAGACCATGGGACGCATCGACAGCGCGCCGCCGGGCCTGCACGGAGGCAACCTGGACAACAAGGACCTGACGGCCGGCAGCGTGCTGTACCTGCCGGTCTACGTGCCCGGCGCTCTCCTCGAGATCGGGGACGGCCATGCCGCGCAGGGGAACGGCGAGGTGGACATCACGGCCATCGAGACCTCCCTGGTCGGCACCTTCCGGGTGGCGGTCCGCAAGGACCTGCACCTCACCTGGCCGCGCGCCGAGACCCCCACGCACTGGATCGCGATGGGCATGGATCGAGATCTCTGGTCGGCCGCCAAGATGGCCGTCCGGCAGGCGGTCGAGCTGCTCGTCTCCGTGCAGGGATTGTCCAAAGACGACGCGTACATGCTGGCCAGCGTGGCCTGCGACGTGGAGGTGACGCAGCTGGTGGACGGGAACGTCGGCGTCCACGTCCTGATCCCGAAGTCCATCTTCACCCGGGCGAGGCCGGGTCGCGCGACGCCCTGACGCCCAGATCGCCCAGGCGGACCGAGTTGATCCCACTCGCATCTGAACGATAGAACCGGGGGGCTGAACGGGGCTCCTCGTGAAGCACTGGCACGAAACCGCGTCGATCCTCGACCGGGTGGCGCACCTGGCTGCCGCCGGTGTGCGCTCGGCGATCGCCACCGTGGTGCGCATCTCCGGCTCCGCCTACCGGCGTCCGGGAGCGAAGTTCCTGGTGTCGCAGGACGGCGCGACGTTCGGCGGCGTCAGCGGCGGGTGCCTGGAAGCCGACGTCCGCGCCGTCGCCCTCGAGGTCCTGCGGAAGGGCGCGCCACGCTTGTTGCACTACGAAACCGGGTCCGACGAAGAGACGCTCTGGGGCTTGGGTCTCGGCTGCGAGGGCGCGGTCGACGTCTTCGTCCAGCCGGCGGCCGGCGAGCTCTTCTCCGGGACGGCCCGCGACGCGCTGGCGGCGGGCATTCCGTTCGCCGTGTGCACCGCGGTGGAAGGAGACGCCGCCGGCCGCGCCCTGGTGCTGGCCGGTGGCAAGGTGTCGGGCGGGATCGGCCCACCCGAGTTGGATCGCGCAGCGGCCGAGAAGGCCGCGCAGCTCCTCGAGACGGGCGAGAGCCGGCTGGACGAAGCGGGCGGCAGCCGGTTGTTCGTCGACGTGCTGCTCCCGCCGCCCGCCCTGGTCGTGTTCGGCGCCGGCGACGACGCCCGCCCGCTGGCCGCGCTCGCGGCGCAGGCCGGCTTCGAAGTGACCGTGGTGGATCACCGCCGGGCCTTCCTCACTGCCGACCGGTTTCCCCCGCCTGCGCGCCTCGTCCTCCGCCGCGCCGAGGACGGCGTCGGCCCGCTCGACCTCGGCCGGCGCCACTTCGCGGTGATCCAGACGCACGCCTTGCAGCACGACCGGGATTGGCTGCGCGCGCTGCTCGCCCAGCCGCTCGCGTACCTGGGCCTCTTGGGCCCCCGCGCCCGGAAGGAGCAGATCCTCCGCCAGCTGGGCACGGCGGAACCCGACAAGCTGTTCTCGCCGGTGGGCCTCGATCTCGGCGCCGACGGTCCCGAGCAGGTCGCGGTCAGCATCGTCGCGGAAATGCTCGCCGTGAACGCGGGCCGCCAGCCCGGCCACCTGCGCGCCAAGCCGGGAGGCATCCATGAAGGATGACCGCTCCGGCCGCGTCGCGGGCGTGGTGCTCGCCGCCGGCACGTCCAGCCGGATGGGGCGGAACAAGCTCTTCCTGCCGCTGGGCGGAACCAGCGTGCTCCGCCGCGCGATCGCCACGGCGCGCGAGGCGGGGCTTGATCCCGTCCTGGTGGTCCTCGGACACGAGAGCGGCCGCGCGCTGGCGGAGCTCGAGGGGCTGCCGTGTACCCCGGTGCTCAACGCGGAGTACGCGCAGGGCATGAACACGTCGGTCCGCGCCGGCATCTCCGCCGTCCCGGCCGGCGCCCCGGGGGCGGTGGTGATGCTCGCGGACATGCCCTTCGTCACCGCGGGCATGGTGCGGTCGCTGGTGGACCGGTATCGCGCTGGCGAGGCGCCGCTGGTCGTGTCGACCTACGGCGAGGTGCTGGCGCCGCCCATCCTCTACGGGCGGGCGCTCTTCGAGGAGCTGCGCGCCTTGGGCGGCGACGGCTGCGGCAAGCGGGTGGTGAAGGCGCACCGGGCGGAGGCCGTGGAGATGGCGTGGCCCCCCTCGGCGCTGGCCGACCTGGACGTGCCCGAGGACCTGGAACGCGTCCGGACGAGGATCGAAGGGGAGGTCTAGAGCGATGCGCGCGGAGCTGCTCGAGCTGGCTGCCGATCTCGCCCGCCGCGGCGAGCCGTTCGTGCTGGCCACGGTGGTCCGGCGGGAGTCGTACAGCTCGGCGCACCAGGGCGACATGGCGGTGATCACCGCGGATGGCAGCTACCACGGCTGGCTGGGCGGGAACTGCACGCAGCCGATCGTGAAGAGCGAGGCGGCCCGCGCGCTCCTCGACGGCAAGCCTCGCCTGGTGTCGCTGTCTCCCGAGCCGGATCGCGAGCTGCGGGCGGGGGTCGTAGCCCTGCCGATGCGATGCCACAGCGGAGGGACGGTGGACATCTACCTGGAGCCGGTGCTGCCCGCACCGCGGCTCCTCCTCTACGGCGAATCGCCGGCGGCGCGCGCCCTCGCGCAGCTCGGCAAGGCGATGGGGTACCGGATCGAGGCGGGCGGGTCGCAGCCCGCCGCTCCGGCTCGCGGAAGCGAGAGCCTGTTCGCGGTGGTCGCGACGATGGGCGAGAGCGACGAGGACGCCGTCGCCTCCGCGCTGGCCGCCAGGCCCGCCTATCTAGCCGTGGTTTCGAGCCGCAAGCGATTCGGGCAGCTCCGCGAGACGCTGCTCGCGCGCGGGGTGCCGAGGGAGGCGCTCGATTCCATCAAGAACCCGGCCGGCCTGGACATCGGCGCGCGCCTGCCGGAAGAGCTGGCGTTGAGCATCCTGGCGGAGATCGTCCAGCTGCGCCGGGCAGGCGCCGAAGCCACGGCCGCCGAGCCGGAAGCCGTCCCGCGGTCGGAGATCGATCCGGTGTGCGGCATGACGGTCGTCGTGGCGGCCGCGCGGCACCGGGCGGAGCACGGGGGCCGCTCGTTCTACTTCTGCAATCCCCGGTGCCGGGAGAAGTTCATCGCCGACCCGCAGCGCTATCTAGCGCCGGCGGCGGCGGGGGCATGAACGATGGCCATCGAGATCGTGAAGAAGTTCGTGATCAACGCGCCGCCGGCGGAGGTGTGGGGGTTCCTCACCGACCCGCAGCGGGTCGCTCACTGCATGCCGGGCGCCGCGATCACCGACCGCATCGACGAGAAGACGTTCGCCGGGACCATGGCGGTCAAGGTCGGTCCCGTCTCGACCAGCTACAAAGGCAAGGTGATCTTCGAGCGGCTCGACGCGTCCGCGCGCACCGCCGAGATCGTCGCCACCGGCCAGGACGTGCGCGGCCGGGGCGGCGCCGACATGCGGCTCACCAGCTCCATCAAGGAGATCGCTCCGGGCCAGACCGAGGTGACCGCGGCCTCCAAGGTCAACATCACCGGCATCCTCGCGCAGATGGGGCGGGGCATGATCCAGGACGTCAGCGACCATCTCTTCCAGATCTTCTCGCAATGCATGCGGGCCGAGCTGGAGTCGACCCCACGCGCGGTCTCCGCGCCGGCGGCCGCCGCGCCCGCTCCGTCCGCACCGCCTCAGGCGCTCGACCTGGGCTCGCTGGGAGCCAAGGCGGCCGGCCGCGCCGCTTTCCGCACCGTACGCCGGCCTTCGTTCTGGATCGCGGTCGCTGCCGCGGCCGCGCTGCTCTATCTGCTGTTCCGCTGATCGCCGCAAAGGAGGGTCCACATGATCCCTGCTGGCTTCGATTACCACGCTCCGGCCACGCTCTCGGAAGCGGTGGCGCTGCTCACCCGGTACGGCGAGGGCGCCAAGGTGCTCTCGGGAGGGCAGAGCCTGTTGCCGCTGCTCAAGCTGCGGTTGGGACACGCGGAGCACGTAGTCGACATCGGGCGCATTCCGGGGCTCGAGTACATCAAGGAAGAGGGTGGCGTGCTCCGCATCGGCGGGCGCACGCGCGAGGCGGCGCTGGAGCAGTCGGACTTGATCCGCGAGCGTTACCCCATCCTCCACGACACGGTGCGCGTCATCGCCGATCCGCTGGTGCGCAACCTGGCCACAGTCGGCGGCAACCTGGCCCACGGAGATCCCGGCAACGACCACCCGGCCACCATGCTCGCCCTCGGCGCGCAGGTGGTGGCGGTCGGTCCGTCGGGCGAGCGCGTCATCCCCATCGACAAGTTCTTCCTCGGCCTGTTCACCACGGCGCTGCAGCCGGACGAGATCCTCACCGAAATCCGCATTCCCACGCCGCCTCCGCGCAGCGGGGGCGCTTACGTCAAGCTCGAACGCAAAGTCGGCGACTACGCCACGGCGGCGGCAGCAGCGCAGGTGACGCTCGGCGCCAACGGCGCGTTCGACCGCGTCGGCCTGGCGCTGACCAACGTGGGTCCCACGCCGGTCCGCTCTTCGGGTGCGGAGGACGCCCTGATCGGAAAGAGGCCCAGCGACGCTGCGATCGCCGAGGCCGCCCGGCGCGCGGCGGAGGCCAGCTCGCCCACGGCCGACCGGCGCGGCTCGGTCGAGTACAAGCGGGAGATGGCGCGCGTGCTCGCGGTGCGCGCCCTGAACAAGGCCCTCGAGCGCGCGGGAGGTGAGTGACATGTCCACGCACAAGATCACGGTGACGGTCAACGGCGCGCCGCGCGAGGCCGAGGTGCAATCGCGCCTCCTGCTCGTGCACCTGCTCCGCGAGAGCTTCCGGCTGACGGGCACGCACATCGGCTGCGACACCACCCACTGCGGGGCGTGCACCGTGCTGCTCGACGGCCAGCCGGTGAAGTCCTGCACGGTGCTGGCGGTGCAGGCCGACGGCCGCGAGGTCTCGACCGTCGAGGGGCTCGAGCGCGACGGCAAGCTGCACCCCGTCCAGGAAGGGTTCTGGGAGAAGCACGGCCTGCAGTGCGGCTACTGCACGCCGGGCATGCTGATGACCGGGTGCGCGCTCCTGGCGCGCACCAAGGAGCCCAGCGAGCAGGACATCCGCGAGGCGATCTCCGGCAACCTGTGCCGCTGCACCGGGTACGTGAACATCGTCCAGGCCATCCAGTACGCAGCCGCGAAGCTGAGGGAGAGGTAGCCGCGGCCGCCGCAGGCGGCTTAGCGGCTATGCATGTTCGCGGCCCGAGAGGATCGCGACCTTAAAGGAGGAAATCATGGCACTGAAGACGAGCGCGCAGGTCTGCGGGATGGGCCACTCGATG
>DATFTN010000051.1:0-30981 GCA_035261845.1 Myxococcales bacterium
CTTGGGCTCCTCGAGGCGCGTCAGGACCGCCCACATCGCCGCCATCTCCAGCGTGTGCGGCGCGATGTGCTTCCCGCGGATGCGGTGCGGGTTGTAGTCCTTCTCGTAGATCTTCACTTCCTCGTTGAGCTTGGTGATGTAGGGGATGTCGATCTTCACGGTGCGGTCCCGCAGCGCCTCCATGAATTCGTTGTTCTGGAGCTTCCTGTACTCGGGCTCGTTGGTGTGCCCGACGATCACCTCGTCGATGTCCGTCTGGGGGAACTTCTTCGGCTTGATCTTGTGCTCCTGCGAGGCGCCCAACAGGTCGTAGAGGAACGCCACGTCGAGCTTCAGCACCTCGACGAACTCGATGATGCCGCGGTTCGCGATGTTGAACTCGCCGTCGAAGTTGAAGGCGCGCGGATCGGAGTCGGAGCCGTACTCGGCGATCTTGCGATAGTTCACGTCTCCGGTCAGCTCGGTCGAGTCCTGGTTCTTCTCGTCCTTGGGCTGGAAGGTGCCGATGCCGATGCGGTCCTTCTCGCTGAGCAGCAGGCGCTTGACCCGCACGTGCGACATCACCTTGGCGAAGTCGCCTTTGTACTCGGTCATCAGCTCCCGGAAGATCAGGCGCGAGGCCGGGCACAGATCGCCGCGGGAGGGGATCTGGAAGCCCGAATCTGGCGGGCAGATGTCGGCGAACACCTTCTCGCGCCAGTCCTCGGGGATGAGGAGCAGCGGGTCCTCGTTCATCGGAGTGTGGTACGTTTCCTGACCCTTGCCTCCCTCGCCCTTCCGATCCAGCGCCCACATGAACGTGTAGAGCGCGCCGTCCGGCGTGCGCGAGTACTCCTCCAGTCCCTTCTTCAGCAGGCGGACGATGGTCGACTTGGACGATCCGACCGGTCCGTGGAGCAGGATGACCCGCTTCTCGGTCCCGTAGGCCTGCGCGGCGCTCTTGAAGACGTTGACCAGCTTCATCAGCGGAACGTCGAGCCCGAAGACCGCGTCGCGCCCGCCGAAGTGCTCATCGTGGAAGAAGTGGTACCGGATGAGCTTTTTCTTGTTGTCGATGTACTCCGTCTTCCCGTGCGAGAGGATCATGTCGTAGATGCGCTGGAAGGCGGTGCGCGTGACGCGCGGGTTCTCGCGCACGATCTTCAAGTACTCCTCGAAGGACCCGTCCCAGTGGAGCTCCTTGAAGCTCGACTTGTCCTGCAGCGTGGCGATGCGTCCGACCAGGCTGCTGTCCGTCTCACGGAAGTTCTGCATCTAGGTCTCCCCTCGAAGGCTGCCCCGCTCCAAGCGGGTCAGTTCAAACGTAGCGGGACGAGTGCAGTGGGGCAATGCGGGGCGCATGCCAGGCATTCTGGCGCTGAACAGCCCGGCTGCACAGCTTTCTTCCAGCTGGTCGGGAAATGAACGACCCCGGAGCCCGGCCGGAAGGCTTGCGTCCGGGGGCTCCGGTATGGTCGAAGCGGCCGGTGCCGCCGCGCCGCCTCCTTCTTGCCGCGCTCCTGGCCGCTTTTGCCGTGCGCCTGCCCGCGCTGCTGCTCGGGATGGAGCATTACGGGGACGGCCCGGTCCGGGTGGAGATCGCCGAAAGATGGGCCCGGGCGCCTCACCTGTGGCGCGGGTTCTCGGAGGCCTTCCAGTTCGGACCGCTCCACCTGACCCTTCTGGGTGGGACCCTCGAGCTGTGGCCGGATCGGATCTGGGCGCCGCGGGCCCTCTCCTTGCTCTGCGGGCTCGCCGCGGTCTGGCTCTTGTTCCGCATCGCGAAGCGGCTCCTCGGCCCCGCCGCGGCGTTCGCCGCGGCCCTGGGGCTCGCGCTCTCGCCCCTGCACATCCAGGCAAGCACGACCTCCGCCAGCGAAGCCCCGTTCCTCGCGCTGCTGCTGGGAGCCATCGATCTGCTGCTCGCGGATCGCCTCGTCCTCTCCGCGCTGCTGCTCGGAGCCGCCGGCATGGTGCGTTACGACGGCTGGCTCTACGTGCCACTCATCGCCGGATGGCTGCTGCTCCGCCGCGTCGCTTTGCCGCAGGTCGCGCTGTTCTGCGCCCTGGCCGTGCTGCCCGTGCCTCTCTGGCTGTGGCTGAATCACCGCTTCAGCGGCGACTGGCTGGCGCCCATCCACTACATCGATCGCGATCACCAGGCCCTGGCCGCCATGGCCCTGGGCTGGTTCGGGCAGCTCCGCTGGCGTGCGTACTGCCTGGTGTACTGGCCGCTGGCGGTCCTCCTTCTCTCCACCCCGGTGCTGGGCCTGTTGTCGCTCGCCGGCGCGGCGCGCGCGCTGTGGCGGCGCTCCACCGGATGGGAGCTGGCCGCGATCGCCTGGGTCCCCGCCGCGTACTTCACCTTCCGGGGCGCCGTGCTGGCGGACTTCCGCCCCTTGTCCCGGTTCGCGCTGGTGGCAGCCACCCTGTCCTTGCCCTTCGCTTGGTCCGTCCTCTCCGGCCTGCCCGCGCGGCTGCGGATCGCCACCGCCGCGCTCGGGGGGATCCTCCTCGTCGCGACGCCGTCGGCCCTGGCGCTCGCCTCCTACGGGCGAAACGGCGGCCTGGCGGAGTGGGCGCGCCCGCTTTCGCCCATTTCGACCGTCCCGCCGGGGATCGCCCAGGCTTCCCGCTGGCTGCGGGTCAACGCCCGCCCGGACGACGTCCTGCTCCTGGACAGCGCCTGGCACTACCTCGACATCCCGCTCGCCTTCGCCTCCGGGCTTCCCGACCAGCGGATCGCGCGCCTGCGCTGGCCCGATTTCGACGATCGACTGGCGCGCGCGCAACCGACGCTGGCGCTGCTGCTGTATCAGGGCAAGTTGCGCTGGGAGAAGGGTGCGGAAGGAGCCACCGAGGACGCCGACGCCTTCACCTTCCGCCAGTTGCGATTCTGCATCGTGCAGCGTTTCGTCTACGCGACCATCTACCGCCGCTGCGACCTGCCTTCCGCCGCGCGGTGATCGCTACCCGCGCTTGCGCCGGAAATAGTCGATCTGGAACTTGCGCACGTTGCGCTCGTGGCAGGCGAAGTCAGGGCAGAACACGTGCGTGTGATCGTTGCGCGACACGAAGAACAGATCGTTGCATTGGGCCGGATTGAGGGCCGCCTGCAGCGAGGCCGCGCCGGGGTTGGCGATCGGCCCCGGCGGGAGTCCCTTCACGTAGTAGGTGTTGTACGGATGCGCGATCGACAGGTCGCCCTTGTGCAGGTTCCCGTCCCATTTGAATCCGTGCTCCAGCAGGATCGCGTAGATGACCGTGGGATCGGTCTGCAGCTTCATCTTGCGCCGCAGCCGGTTGTGGAAGACGCAGGAGATGCGGGGCCGCTCCACCGCCTGCCCCGTCTCCTTCTCCACGATGGAGGCCAGCGTCACCGCCTGCAGCTCGCCCAACGTCACCTCCGGGGCGCGGTGGGCCTGCGCCTTGTGCCACTCGTCGCGGAAGCGGCCCACCATCGCCTGGACGATGCCCGCGCAGCCCGCGCTGCGCGGCACCGCGTAGGTGTCGGGGAACAAGAAGCCCTCCAGGCCCTGCCCCGGGACGTCCAGCTTCTTCGCCACCGCGGGATCGTGCGCCAGCTTGAGGAAATCCTCGGCCGAGCAGACGGTGGTGGCGCCCACCAGGGGCGCGATCTCGTCCGCCCGCAGGCCCTCCGGCACGGTGAAGCGGTACTGCTTCACCTCGCCCCGGACCAGCTTGCCGATCACGTCGTCGGGGAGCACGGGTCCGTCGAACTCGTACTCGCCGGCGCGGGGAACCGCCTTCCGCCGGAAGTAGTGCAGGTGGACGTAGAAGCGTTGGGCGTCGGACACCACTCCGGCGCGGGCGAGGAGCTGGGAGAGCTGGTGGGGTCCGCTGCGCGGCGGCACCACCACCGTGCGCGTCCCCTGGCCGTAAGGCGTCGCGGCGAATTGCCGCTCGTCGATCAGGCGCCAGGCGGCGAAACCGATCGCCCCGATCACCACCAACGCGAAGAGCCAGAGGACGCCCCTCTTCATCGGCGCGAACCGTATCACCCCTGGTCGAGGCGCGCCTTGGCCCGTTCCAGCTCCTCCTGCCGCTCCGCCCACCTCTCGTACAGCTCGCCCAGCTCGCGCTGTGCGTCCCGGTACGCGGCGAACGCCGATGTGCTCCGAGCGGGGTCCGTGAACACACCCGGATCGGCCAGACGGGCTTCGGCGTCCTTCTTCTCCTGCTCGAGGCGGGCGACGCGCGCCTCGATGCGCCCGATCTCGTCGAGCAGCGGCCCCAGCGCGCGCAGCCGCTTCTCCCGCTGCAGCGCGCGCTCCCTGCGGGCGTCTTTGCCTTGCCCGCCCGCGCGCTCGGGCCGCGGCGCGTGCGAGGCGGGCTGTGCGACCGGCCTGACCGACTCCGCCCGCCGGCGGTGCCAGTCGTCGAGGTCGCCGGGCTGGGCATCGACGCCCAGATCCTTCACCTCCCAGACGTGCGTGGCGAGGCCGTTCACGAACGACCGGTTGTGCGAGACGAACAGCAGCGTCCCGTCGTACCCGCCGAGCGCGTCGATCAGCGCCTCCGAGGACTCCAGATCGAGATGGTTGGTGGGCTCGTCCATCAAGAGGAAGTTCGAGGGGACGACCAGCAGGCGGGCCAGGGCCACCCGGGCGCGCTCCCCTCCGGAGAGCACCGCGATGCGCTTGTCGACCTCGTCGCCCGAGAAGAGGAAGGCCCCCAGGATGCCGCGGACCCAGCTCTGCGGCCGATCGGGGACCAGGCGCGCGATCTCCTCCAGCACCGTGCGGGACGGATCGAGCGTCTCGGTGTGGTGCTGCGCGAAGTATCCCAGGCGCACGTTGTGTCCCAGCTGCACCGTGCCCTCCTCGGGCTCCAGCTCGCCCGCGAGAACCCGCAGCAGCGTGGTCTTGCCGGCGCCGTTCAGCCCGATCACGGCGATGCGCTCGCCCCGCAGCACCTGCGCGGACAGGCAGCGATACACCGGCCGGCCGGAAAAGGATTTGCTCACGCCGTCGAGCCGGGCGACCTCGCGGCCGCTGCGCGGCGCCTGCGGGAACCGGAAGCGGACGGCGGCGCGCACCTCACGGACCTGGACCAGCTCCTCCTTCTCCAGCTGCTTGATGCGGCTCTGCACCTGCCTCGCCTTGGTCGCCTTGGCGCGGAACCGCTCGATGAAGGCGAGCGTCTGCGCCCGGCGCTTCTGCTGCCGCTCGGCCTTCGCGGCCAGCTGCTCCTCCTCGGCTGCGCGCGCCGCCAGGTAGTCCTCGTAGTTGCCCGGATAGGTGCGCAGGCCCTCGGGCTCCAGCGCGAGCACGCGCGAGACGTGCCGGTCGAGAAACTCGCGGTCGTGCGAGACGAGCACCAGCGCTTTGCGCGAACGGCGCAAGGCCCCGTCGAACCACTCCAGCGTGGGCACGTCGAGGTGGTTGGTCGGCTCGTCGAGGAGCAGGAGCTCGGGATCCTGCAGGAGCAGGGCCGCCAGCGCCGCGCGCATGCGCCAGCCGCCCGACAGCTCGGCCGCGGGCCGCGAGAGCTGCGCGGGAGGAAACCCCAGACCGGTGAGGATCTCCTCCGCCCGGTGGCGCCCGTAGCGCTCCTCGTGGTGCGCCAGCTCCTCGTGCAGCTCGGCCAGCTCGCCCCCGAGCTCGACCTGCTCCTCTTCGCTTCCGGCTGCTTCCAGCGCGGCCTGGGCCGCCTCGACGCGGGCCTCCAGCTCCTTCCGCCCCGGGACCGACGCCAGAACACCTTCCAGGATCGACCCTGGCGGAAGCTCTGCCAGCTCCTGCGGCAAGTAACCCGCCCGCGACTTGCGCACCAGCTGCACCTGGCCCGCGTCGGGCTCCAGCCGGCCGGCCAGGAGCTTGAGCAGCGACGACTTGCCCGACCCGTTGGGCCCGATCAGGCCGGCCCGGTCGCGCGCCCCCAGCACGAAGCCGGCCCCGTCGAGAAGCACCTTGCCTCCGTACCGGAGGGAAAGGCCGCGCACGATCACCAGGGACACGGCGCTATCCCGCGGGGAGCAGATCCGCGAAGGCGAACCCGCCGCGCTCCTCGATCGGGCCGCGGGCGATCGGCACCGGCGCCCGGAACATCGGGCCGCCCCAGGCGAAGGTGTGCAGCTCGCCGTTCTCGCCGCAGGGATCGCATCCGGCAGGCAGGTCCGCGAGCAGGGCTTCGTCGAAGTCCCGCCCAGCGAAACCAGCGGGGAGCTTGCCGAGATCGACGCACACGATGGTCGCCCGCAGCCCTCCCGCGAGCATCTCGCGCGCCAGTGCGGCCGTATCCCCGCCCCAGAGCGGGAACAGCGGGCGCACCCCGGTCCCGGCGAGCAGGGACTCGCGGTATGCGCGGATGTCGGCCAGGAACAGGTCGCCGAAGACGACCGCCTCGATCCCGTCGCCGCGGGCCCGCGCAAGGTGTGCCCGCATCGCCGACTCGTACTCGACGTTGGGGCATGGCCAAGGGAGGGGCACTTTCCACAGCGGCAGTCCGGCGGCGGCCGCCTGTGCCTCGACGAGCGCCCCCCGAACGTCGTGCATCGCCACGCGATCTCCGGCCATGGTGGTCAAGAGCCCCGCCACCTGGACGCCCTGCAAGCGCGAGAGGTGCAGCGCCCAGGCGGCGTCCTTGCCTCCGCTCCAAGCGACCAGTGCGCGCATTTCAGCCGACCACGGTGACGGCTGCTTCTGCGTGGGAAGCTCGACGGTGCCCGGGTAGAACGCCATTCACTCCTCCGCGGCAGAGAGGCACTCGTCGATCTGCCACAGACCGCCGAGGTCGTGCACGTCCTTGCGCAGGCGGGGCACCACGTAGAGGGGAACGCCGGGCAGCGTGCGCGACAACTCCTGCGCCTGGCGCCGGTCGAGATCGGCGAGCGTGGCCTGCTCGGCCAGCGTGCGGGCGAGTCGCGCGGAGAGAGGCGGATCGCCGGCATCCGGGATCTGCGCGAGCTGCAGCGCCTCGCGCAGCGCCGGGGCCGAGTCCGGGCCGCCCAGCCGGTGCGGATCGCGCTGCACGCGGTTCACCGCCACCGCTGCGGTGCGGATGCCGTCGGCCTCCAGCGCGCGGTGGAAGAAGAGCGCGTCCTCGATGCTGAGCGGGCTGGGGGTGGTGACCAGCACGAAGGCGGTCTCCGGACCGGCGAGGAGCCGCTTGACCTGGGCAGCCCGCTGCTTGAAGCCGTCGTACATCCCCTCGAAGGCGACCATGAAGTGCGCCAGGTCCCGGAGGAAATCCTGGCCGGTGAACCTGGCCAGCGTGCGCAGCGCCAGGCCGGTGGGGAGGGCGAAGATCTTGAGGCCGATGCGGCTCGCCTTGAGCATCGGCCCCAGCAGGATCCGCATCGCGTCGTTGTCGAGCACGTCGAGGATGCGGTCGGGCGCGCGGAGGAAGTCGAGCGCGTTGGCGGTGGGCGGAGTGTCGAGCACCACCACGTCGAAGCGCCCGGAGCTGTGCAGCTCGTAGACCTTCTCCATCGCCATGTACTCGAGGCTCCCGGCCATCGCGGTGGACAGCTTCTGGTAGAGGCGGTTCTCCAGGATCTGCCGGGCGCGCTCGGGCGAGGGCGCCTGCCGCTGCACCAGCTCGTCCCAGGTGAGCTTCAGGTCGAGCATCATGGCGTACATCTCGCCGCGCGGATGCAGGCCGGCGGCGCGGAAGAGGTCGTCCTCGATGCGCGTTTCGCGATTGCCGAGCGCCTTGAGCCCCAGGCTGTTCGCCAGCCGGCGCGCCGGATCGATGGTCAAGACCAGCGAGCGTTTTCCGGCCATCGCCGCGCGCAGCGCGAGCGCCGCCGCCGTGGTGGTCTTTCCCACCCCGCCCGGTCCCACGCAGGACACCACCCGCCGTCGCGCGAGCACCTGGTCGAGCGGCGGCCGGGGCGCGGCCGCGAGCTCCTCCAGCCGCCTCACAGCGCGCCCTCGATGGCGCGGGCGACCTTCTCGATCGCCTGCGGGCCGAAGGAGCGGTCGAACAAGTACGGCACCGGGAGCAGCGGGAGCTGCACCTCCTTGCGCAAGAGCTGCTCGTAGCGCACGGAGAGGTCCGCCCGCGCCTCGTGCGACTCCACCGCGTCCGCCGCCGCCGCCAGGAGGGGACCGCCGCGCGCCACCTGGGTACGCTCCTGCGGAGTGAAGCGGGGCTCGAAGAATCCGTTGAGGAAGAGCGCCCCCTGGGGAAGGCCGTGCTGGTCCAGGGCCCGGTGCAGCTCGATCGCCTCGTTGGCCGGCATCTCCTCGGGCAGGGTGGCGATGCAAGTGCGGCAGCGGGCCGGGTCCTTGAGGAGCGACTGCATGTCGCGCATGTCGCGGGCGAGGGGCCCTTCGCTGACGATTCCGAGGAAGACGTCCGGCACGGTGAGCAGGGTGAGCCCGTGGCCGGTGGCGGGCGCGTCCAGCACCACCAGGTCCCAGCGTGGCCGGCCCCGCTCCATCTCGCGCGCCGCGTGCCACCACACCTTGCCCAACAGGACGATCTCGGCCAGCGAGGGCGCGGCGGTCAGGAAGTAGCGGACCAGCTTGTTCTCGAACACGAGGTTGTAGAGGGTCTCGTAGCGCAGGATCATCAGCGCGTACTCGCGCATCGCTTCCGCCGGCCGGACGTGCACGGAGTACAGGTTCGGCGCCAGCTCGCGGATCTGCGTTCCCGAGGCGGGCCGGCCGAACAGCTCGCTCACGCGCTCGCGGGCGGTGACCTCGCACACCAGGACCCGCTTGCCCCGCCGGGACGCCGCCAGCGCCAGGGCGGCGGACAGGGTGCTCTTGCCCGTTCCCCCTTTGCCGGTGAACACCACCAGCCGCCGGTCGAGCAGCCCGGCGCGAGCATCTGATGCGGCCGGTGGCACGGGAGCGCGGGACTGTAGTGAGGCACCTCTGGGGTGTCAACGAAGGAGGTCGAGGGAAAGGTCGAGGTCGAGGAGGAGGTCGAGGGAGAGGTCGAGGGAGAGGTCGAGGAAGAGGTCAAGGGAGAAGGTTCGAGGTTGGCTTCAGTCCGACGGCCGAGACCATGCGCGCCGGATGAGCGCAGTCAGGATGGCAATGAGTTCGCCGGCGAGTTCCGCAACTCGTCGCGCGTCCTCGGGACGAGCGTCGCCAGACAAAGCCGCCACCTCGAGCGCGGCTGCTGCTTCGCAGGCTTCTCCGCGAGCGATGGTGAACGCCCGGGCCTTGTCCGCCAACGAGACCCGACCAGCTCGCACCGCGATCAACAGATCCTTCGCGACCCCAAAGGCGATCAACTTGTGGTGCGGCAATCTCGGCATGTCCGTCATCGGCATTTCTCCTTCGCGAATTGCAGAGAAACGCCGTGATCGAAGACAAACAACAGCCTCTTGCCCGATTGCGCGACACCATTCCGATAGAACGCCCTCGACCTCACCCTGAGCCTCTCCCTCGACCTCCTCCTCGACCTCACCCTGAGCCTCTCCCTCGACCTCCTCCTCGACCTCGACCTCAACCTCTCCCTCGACCTTGACCTCGACCTCCCCCTCGACTTCGCTTTCACGTTGACGCCTGCCTGTTCCGGCCGTTAGGGTCCGCGGGCAGCTGCGCGGGGGGGGGTGCGCGGCTCGGGAGGCGTGCCATGCTGCGCGACAATCCAGTGCTGAAGAAGATGATCGCGACCGGCGAGGAGCGCGTGGGCAAGATCGCCACCCAGCTGCTCTCCAACGAGAAGCTGATGGGGGCGCTGCAGAAGACCGTGAGCGCCGCCCTGGAGGCGAAGGGCCTGGTCGAGCGCAACGTGCAGAGCGTGCTGTCGACCATGAACATCCCCACCGCCGGGGACGTGCAGCGGCTGCAGGGCAAGATCGAGGAGCTGGAGCGCGTCTTCGAAGGGTTGTCGGCGAAGATCGCCGAGCTGCAGCAGCGGGAACCGCCGCCGGGCGCGCAGCCCAGCCCGCCGAACTAAACCCGATCGCCGGCAACCCGGCCGTCGGGGCGGTCAGTCCAGGTCGAGGTCGAGCACGATCGGGACCCCTCTGAAGCCGGGGTCCTGCTTGAGCTGCGCCCGCAGCTCGACCGCGCGATCGACGTTGCCTCCCATGTCCACCACCACGCTCCCCGGAAGGAGGCCCGCCAGCGGATTTCGGGTGCTCCCCAGCGTGCCGGCGATCAGTACCCTGTAGCCATTCCGAAAAAGGCGATTCGCGCGTGCCGAGGCGGCGGCCCGTATCGTCGTGCACCAGCAGCACGACGCACCCCTGGGGGCGAGGACTCACGGCTGCTAGGGCCTCCGGGGCCGACGGTAGGCATTCAGTCGCGGGAGCGGGAGTCGCGCTACGACGCATCCCATGACGTCCGCGCTGTGAAAGGCGTAGCGCCGCCCTATCGGCGGCGACTAGGCCGAAGCGAGCGCGGGAAGGGCTTCCGGCGCTCCGTCCACGAACGCGATGCGGACGCCCGACTGGGCGGGCACTCGCGGGCCGGGCGTCAGGATGCCGACCAGGTTGAGCGGATCGGCCGCGCAGACCCAGACCCGCTCGGTGGCCGCGGGCCGGTTGCGCCGCACCGAGCGCAGAGCATCGAGCGCCTCCGGCAGGGCGAACTGCTCGCCCGAGAAGGCCTGCGCGAACCGGCCGCCGCGCAGCTCGCCGCGCGCCTCCATCCGCCGGTACAGCCGGGCCAGCTCGCGCCAGGGCGGCGGCCGGGGTTCGCGTGCGAGCAGGTCCCTGAAGACCACGCCGTACCGGCGCAGGTACTGGCGAGCCAGCTTCTCCAGCCAGGCCGGCGAGTCGGCAAACGCCCCGCGCGGAGCGTCCGCCTCCTCGGAGGGAGAGCGCAGGAGCGACCAGCGCCCGGCGGCCGACAGGGGATGCCCGGCGGAGGGAGGCCGGCGATGCGGCGAGGTGAGGAATCGGACCGCCGCGAATCCATCCGACGACGCGAGCCCGGCGGCGACGAGGTCCCACAGGCCTGCTTCGAGCTCGGAGGCGAGCAGCCCGCTCTGCCGTTGCAGCTCGTGGAAGAACAACGCTCCCCGCTGTTCCAGGAGCGCGTGCAGGCGCCGGGCGCGATCCCCCAGCGGCTCCGCCGGACCGCGAGTCGCCTCCAAGAGCCAAGGGAGGTCTTCCCGCCGCGAGAGCGCCAGCGGAGTCAGGCGATGAGGCGCCGCCCGCCTGCGCGGCGCTTCTGGATCCAGCGGCGCGCAGGAGAGCCTGCCCCAGGCGGCCTCGCCGCAGAGGCAGAGCTGGTCGAGCAGCGCGGGCTGGTACCCCGAGACGCGCGCCGCGAGGAGGTCTCCCTCCCACGCGCCCGCCGCCGCCTGGAACCCTTGCAGCTGCCCGAGCACCTCGGACAGTCCCACCGTCCCGTGCACCTGGGTGCCCGGGTGGACGTGCTGCCAGCGAAAGAGGAAGCGCATCAGGTCGGAGGTCGCGACCGGCTCGATCTCGCGCCGCAGCCGCCCCAGCGTGAGCCGGTGGATGCGCGCGAGCAGGGTGCGCTCGCACCATTCCTGCCCGGTCGCGCCCGGGCGGAACCTGCCGCGGAGCAGGAGGCCCTCCGACTCGAGCTGCGCCAGCTCGACCTCGGTGATCGGCAACCGGAGCCGTCCCGCCAGACCCGCCTGCGTGAACGGGCCGATGCAGCTGACCCAGCCGCGCGCCACCTCCACCAGCTCCGGAGCGGGCCGCTCGGCCGCCGCCCAGTGCTCCCCGCGCCGGACCGCCCGCTCCGAATCGGCCAGCTGCGAAAGGGCCGGGCGCCAGCCCTCCGGCACTTCGGCGTCGGGCAACAGGCCCAGGCAAAGCAGCGCATCGTGCAGATCGCGCGCGTCGCGCACTTCCGGCCAGGCCTGGGCCGCCACCTCGGCGATCGCGGCCGGATCGAGCGCCCCCAGGTCGCCGTCCTTCTCGGGCAGCGTGCGGCGCAACGTCACCGCCCGCGACCTCCGCTCCTCGAGCGGCGCGTCGTCGAGGTACGCCCAGGGCGCCGAGTTCAAGACCTCGTGCGCCAGCGGGGAAGGTTCGGGCAGGTCGCGCGCGACCAGGCGCACCTCCCGACCCACGATGCGCTGGAGGAGCGCGCGGAGGCCTTCGCTGTCCATGGCCTCGTGGAGGCAGTCGCGGAGGGTCTCGTTGACCAGCGGGTGATCGACCGGCTCGAGCGGACCCGTTCCAGCGTTGTCCTGGCAAGCGACCTGCGCCGGGAACACCTGGGCGAGCAGGTCGTCGGAGCGCATGCGCAGGATGTTGAACGGCACCTTGCGGCCGCCGCTGTGGCGGAGCAGCGCCAGCGATCGGGTGGCGTTCCACCGCCAGCGGACGCCGAACATGGGCGCCTGCAGGGCCGCCTGGGTGAGCACCTCGCCCAAGCGCGAGGGGTGGACGAAGTCGAAGATGCTCTCCAGCGGGAAGCTGTGCTGCGGACCCAGCGAGAGCAGCACCGCGTCGTCGGTCGCGGCCGCCTGCAGCTCGAAGTCGAAGGTCCGGCAGAAGCACTTGCGCAAGGCGAGCCCGAACGCCCGGTTCTGCCGGGCCCCGAAGGGCGCGTGCACCACCAGCTGCATGCCGCCGGAGTCGTCGAAGAAGCGCTCGGCGATCAGCACCTCCTGGGTGGGCAGCGCACCCAGGGCCGCTTTGCCGGCGGACAGGTACGAGACGAGCTGCTCCGCGCCCGACTCCGTGAGCGCGCACTCGCGCAGTGCCCACGACGCCGCCGCTGGCCGGTCATCCAACAAGGGCTCGATCTCGGTACGAAGCTCGGAGACGACCTGCGACAGCTCCGCGGTGCGCCCTGGCGCCTCGCCGTTCCAGAAGGGCACGCTGGGAGGAGCGCCGCGCGCGTTCTCCACCCGGACCCGGCCCGCCTCCACCCGGCGGATCCGCCACGAGTCGTTGCCTAGCAGGAACACGTCTCCCGCCAGGCTCTCGATGGCGAAGTCCTCGTCGAGCTGCCCGATCACCACGCCCTCGGGCTCGGCCACCACCTGGTACTGGGCCGTGTCGGGGATGGCGCCGCCGCTGGTCATCGCCGCCAGCCGGGAGCCCCGCCTGCCGGACACGGTTCTCGAGGTGCCGTCGCGGTGCAGGCGCGCGCCCACCAGCCGGCCCGCCCTCCGCGCCACTCCCTGGGCGTGCATCTCGATCACCGCGTCGAAGTCCTTGCGTTCGAGCTTCCGGTAGGGCCAGGCCCTGAGCGCCAGCGCGTAGAGCGCGTCCTCGGAGATCTCCTCGCAGGCGGCGATGGCGACGATCTGCTGGGCGAGCACGTCCAGCGGATGCGCCGGGATCCGGGTCTCCTCCAGCCGGCCGGTCCGGATGCCGCGCACCAGCGCGGCGCACTCGACCAACTGGTCGCGGGTGAGGGGAAAGAGCCGCGCCTTGGGGACGCCGTGCCGGGTGTGCGCCGCGCGGCCGACGCGCTGCAGGGCGACCGAGATCGAGCGCGGCGAGTCGAGCTGCACCACCAGCTCCACCGCGCCGATGTCGATCCCCAGCTCCAGCGAGGCGGTGGCGACCACCGCCTTCACCTCCGCCCGCTTCAGCTTCTCCTCCGCGAGGAGCCGCATCTCCCGGGAAAGGCTGCCGTGGTGCGCGCAGACCTGGTCCTCGCCGATCCGCTCCCCCAGGGCGTGCGCGATGCGCTCGACGAGCCTTCGGGTATTGACGAAGACCAGCGTGGAGCGGTGCTCGCGGATCAGCTGGGCGACCCGGTCGCACACCTCGTCCCGCTGCTCCTTGGAAGCGACCGCCGACAGCTCCTGGCCCGGCAGCTCGATGCGCAGGTCGTACTCGCGCTTGCGCCCGACGTCGACCACCGCGCAGCGAGGCGTCCCGTCGGGATCGACCCGCGCGGCCCCGACCAGGAACCGGGCGATCTCCTCGATGGGCCGCTGGGTGGCGGACAAGCCGATGCGCACCGGCCGCGCCGGGCAGAGCGCCTCGAGCCGCTCGAGCGAGAGCGCGAGATGTGCGCCTCGCTTGTCCCGCGCCACGGCGTGGATCTCGTCCACGATCACCGTCCGGGCCGTGGACAGCATGCGCCGGCCGCTGGCCGAGGTGAGCAGCACGTAGAGCGACTCGGGCGTCGTGACCAGGACGTGCGGCGGCGACTTCACCATGCGCTGCCGCTCGGCCTGGGCCGTGTCGCCGGTACGCACCGCGGTTTGGATGTCGGGCACGCCCAGCGCGCGCAGCTCGGCCAGCGGCTCGAGCAGGTTCTTGCGCACGTCGTTGGCCAGCGCCTTGAGCGGCGAGACGTACACGACCTGCGTCTGGTCCGGCAGCGCGTCCCCTTGCCGGATCATCGCGTCCAGGCAGGCGAGGAAGGCGGCCAGCGTCTTGCCCGATCCGGTCGGGGCGGCGATGAGCGTGTCCTCCCCCGCCTGGATGCGGGGCCAGCCCGCCGACTGCGGCTCCGTGGGCGTGCCGAAGCGGCGCTCGAACCAGCCGGCGACGGTGGGGTGGAAGCCTTTCAGCACGCGGGCAGTGTAATCCGGCCTCCTGACATGGGCTGTCAGGAATCTTCGCGCCGCGCCGCGCCGATGACCACGCGCGAGAGCGGCGCCCGATCGGCCGCGAACGCGGCCAGCGCCTCGCCGAGGGCATCGAACGCGGCGGGCGGGCAGGTGCCCAGGTCGAGCTCGGCGACCAGCTCCGGCCCATCGAGCCGGACCGCCGCGGAGTGGAGCCGCCCCGTCCACCGGCCGGCTTCCGCCTCGCCGCGCGCGGCGAAGCCGCCGTGCGCCGCGAGCACCGCCCAACCGTGGAGCAGCTCGGCGAGCGCAGCCACGTCCTCTTCCGCCGGAGCGCTGCCGAAGACGCACCGCAGCGTCAGCTCCTCCCAGTTGCCCGGCTCGAGCAAGAACGTCAGCGCGCCCACCCGCAACTCGCGCCCGGCCGGCTCGTCGGGGCGGGAGCCGTGCACTTCGAAAGTCTCGCCACTGCGGGAATCGGCCAGGTCGAAGCGCAGCACGAAGCCGCTCTCGTGCCGCACCAGCCGCTTCGACTCGTCCCGCGCGGTCGGTTCGCGAAGCGCCGCATCGACCCCGATGCGGCCCGCCATCTCGTCGAGACGTCGCAGGTACCCGCGGTGCAGCGGGAGCAGCGCCTGCGCCAGGGTGCTCACTTGCCGATCTGCTCGACCTTCTTCTCCAGCGCCTCGATCTTGCGCTGCAGCTTTTCCAGCTCCTGCGCCATCGCGCCGGACCCGAACGAGTCCAGCGCCTGCTTGACGCTCTGGTCCACCTTGGCGCGCAGCTCCTCGACGGCCGTCTGGCCGGCGGCCAGGACTTCCTTCACCGGGCTGTTGCCCTTGTCCTCCGACCCGCGCAGGAGCGAGGTCACGCCCCGCACCTTCTGCTCGATGTTCTCGCGCAGCGCGTCGGTGCGGCTCTTCATCTCCTCCAGGCGCTCGCTCAGCTTGTTCCCGACCTTGTCCTGGTAGAAGACCGCCACCGCCTCGCCGCCGTGGCGGATGATCTCGCGCAGCACGCCGAGCGGCATCTGCGAGCGCTTCTTCTCTTCCTCGAAGATGATCTGCGCCAGGGTGACGGAGGTCAGATCCTCCTTGGTGCGGTTGTCCAGCACCTTCACCTCGGCGCCGCCCTTGATCATCTGCGCGATCTCGTCCAGCGTCACGTAGCGGCTTTCGACCGTGTCGTAGAGCTTGCGGTTCGTGTACCGCTTGATGACCTTGGGCTCCTTGCGCCCTTCGGGCACTTCGCTTCCGCCCTGGGGGGCCGCTGTCTGCTCTTGCTCGTTCATCTGGGAAGCTCCAAGGCGCTTCTGACGCGAAGCGCCGGGAGCGGGATTCCCCCACAGGTGCCGGTGTGTGTCAAGGCGCCCCGGAGTGGGTGTTTCCCCTCTGCCCGTTTCCTTGTCAGCGTCGCTTACGCGCTGCGAGAATGAGAGCGTGGTCGTCCAGTGCCCAAGCTGCCAGACCCGCTTCCGTGTCGCCGACGAAAAGGTGGGCGACCGCACCGTCCGGGTGCGCTGCAGCAGCTGCAAAGATGTGTTCCCAGTGAAGAAGTCCGGCACCGCCGAATCCGCCTCGGAGGGAATCGCCATCGACCTTTCCGGGCTGGACGCGCCCCTTCCCCCGGCGCGCCGCGGCGGAACCGGGCCGACCCCCGGCTCGACGCCGCCCGCCGCGAAGGCGTCGCGGGCGGCGTCGGCCGTCGGACGCGGGTCGCAATCCCCGGGAAAGGGAGGCGACGCCGGTGGCCTCGACGCGGACGACCTGTTCGCGATGCCCGAGCCGACGGGCGGCGGCTCGAAGCAGGCGCCCGCGTCCGCCAAGGGAAAATCTGGCATCGACTTCGACGCGCTCGACCTGCTCGAGGACGAGCCGCTCGCGCCGGTGAAGCCCTCGACCGATCCGCTCTCCGGACGTCCGGCGACCGCCAAGACGAAGACCGGACCGCAGAAGCAGGAGTCGACTCCTTCCCGGCCGAAGACCGGACCCATCGCCCCGCTGGAGAAAGTAAAGACCGGTCCCCAGGGAGTCGATGGCCGGCCCAAGCCGAAGACCGGCCCCGTTCGCGGGGCGGCCAGCGGCTCGTCGGGCCTGGAGCTGGACGAAACCGCGTGGGACAAGAAGAGCGGCGGGAACCCGGGGCCGTCGGTCGACCCGTTCCAAGGCACCGCCTCAGGACGGCCGCCGAGCGGGCCGGTCAGGCCCGATTCCAAGCCGGTCCAGAAGCCCCGGACCGACAAGCAGGCGAAGTCGGACAAGCAGTCGAAATCGGGCAAGCAATACAGGTCGATCTTCCAGAGCCCGCCCGAGCCGCCGCCCTCGGCGAAGCGGGAGATCATCTCCAGCGCGCTCACGGGGCTGGTCGGCGCGGCGCTGGCGGTGGTGGTCGTGCTGGTGGCCGCCTTGCCGGACGAAGGATCCGCCGGGTGGCTGGGGTACACCGCCCGCTCGGACGTGGTGGCGACGAGCGTGGTGAGCGGTCTGTACGACACCGCCTCCGGGAAGCCGGTCTTCTACGTGCGCGGCCGGGTGGAGAACCGCGGCCGCAAGCGACACGGCCCGGTGCGCGTGGTCGCGGAGCTGGTCGCGGGTGGCGACACGGAAGGGAAGGCGGAGACCATCGCCGGCGCCGAGCCCAGCCCCGAGGACGTCTATGCCCTGCGCAGCGCCGCCGACGCGGACAGGCTGCAGCGCGCGCTCCTGGGCACGGAGGCGGAACGCAGGCTCGCCCCCGGGGCAAGCATTCCCTTCTTCGCGGTGATCTCCGATCCGCCCGCCGACCTCCAACGGCACCGATTGCACCTCAGGCTCGAATCGATCGACGGCTGGGCGCCCCCCCGCACCGCCGAGGCGAGCAAGTAGCGCGGTGGGCGCGGCACAGCGCATCTCGCGCCTCTTGGGCGCCATCGACGACCTCGAGCTGCGCGCGCGGCGCGCGGCGGAGTTCCTCGGCGAGCTGTCCGAGGACGAGGCGGTGGAGGCGCTCGACGAGCTCCTCCGGCGGACGCACCGCCGCAGCGACCCGCACTCCGCAGCGCTGGAAGGCCTGCTCCGGGGACTGCACGCCTTCGTGCCCGAGGAGGTGTCTTCCCGGCTGCGCTCGGCGGCGGACGCCAAGGGCACCCGGGCGGTGGCGGCGCTGTTCACCCGCAGCGGAGCCATCCGCAGCTTCGACCTGGACAAGGAAGGCTGGGTGGACCGCGAGATGCGCGCGCGCAGCCTGGGAGCGCGCAAGGCGCTGGCGCGGGGGCGCAACCGCGACCTGCTCGCGCGGCTCGCGCAGGACCAGGATCCGACGGTGGTGCGCAACCTCCTGGAGAACCCGCGCTGCACCGAGCGCGAGGCGCTGGTCGCCGCCTCCCGCCGGCCGGTGCGGACGGCCGTGCTGCAGGAGGTGTTCCGCTCGCGGCGCTGGGCGACCAACCGGCGGGTGCGCAAGGCGCTGGCGCAGAACCCCTACAGCCCGCCTTCGCTGGCCATCTCGGCGCTGGCCATCCTCACCACACCCGACCTGCGCGAGATCGCCTCGGACGGGACGATCTCGCCGGAGGTGCGGGTCCAGGCGAGGCTCCTGCTCGCGCACCGGACCGGGCCCGCGGCGGAATGACGGAATCGGCTCCCTGGGGGCTTGCGCCTTGCGGAACAGCTACTTCTTCGGGGGCGTGGCGGCGGCCTGGGCGGACTTGTCGGTGGCGGTTGGCTGCTTTTGCGATCCTTCGTCGATCTTCTTGGGTGTGACGTCGATGGCGTCATCGCCGCTCATCGACTTCTTGAAGTTGCGGATACCCCGCCCCAGCGCGTCGCCCAGCTGCGGCACCTTGCTCGCCCCGAACACGAGCAGCACCACCAGGAAGATGAGGAGGAGCTCGCCGAACCCGAGGTTTCCCATGTACGCTGCTCCTTCCAGGTGCGCGGAGTGAACGCTACCACGGGCCGGGCCGCTTCGCAGCAGTACACGCGGCCCGGGCGGCCACTCGTCTGGGCGCACCGCGGCGCGTCGCGGGCGGCGCCGGAGAACACCCTGGCCGCCTTCCGGCTCGCCGCGGAGATGGGGGCGGACGGGATCGAGCTGGACGTCCAGCGCTGCGCCACGGGCGAAGTGGTGGTGCTGCACGACGAATCCCTGGGGCGCACCACCGGATTTGCGGCCCTGCTGGCGGAGACGCCCTGGTCGACGGTGCGCACGCTCGACGCAGGCGCGCGGTTCTCGGAGCGCTTCAGGGGCGAGCGCGTGCCGCTCCTCGCCGAGGTGCTCGCGCAGACCCCAGGCACGCTGCTCGTCAACGTGGAGCTGAAGTGCGATCGCGCGGACGACCGCGGCCTCACCGCCGCGGCGGTCGACGTGGTCCGCCAGGCGCGCGCGGAGGGGCGGGTGCTTTTCTCGAGCTTCAATCCCCTCTGCTTGTGGCGGGCGCGCACGTTCGCCCCGGAGGTGCCTCGGGCCCTGCTCTTCGAGCGTGACTCGTCGTTTCCCTTGCGGCACGCGTTCGCCGCGCCCCTGCTCAGCCCGGTCTCGCTGCACCCCGAGGACGTGCTCGCCACGCCGGCGTCCATCCGTTCCTGGCGCCGCCGCGGCTACCTGGTCGCTCCGTGGACCGTGGACGATCCGGATCGCGCCCGGTCCCTCCTCGAAGCCGGAGCGACGGGAATCTTCACCAACGTGCCGGATCTCATGCTGGCGCGGTTTGCGCGATCTGACTCCAATGCTCCGTCGTGTTGACCGGATCTGTGGGGGGGGGGTCGAGGGGGGAGCCTCACGATTGGTCACTTCTCGCCTCGCGATTTCGAGCGGGTCGATTCGCGAACCCACGGCGAAGAAGAATGCTTTTCAGAGCGACTGATCGCAGATAGCGCAGAGTCTGAGCATCCTCGGCCAAGGTGTCGGCTGGCAGAGCAGGTCCAATTGGCGTGTGGCCCCCGTTAACGCGCCGCGTCCTGTTCCGGAACAAGTAGAGTCGCGTCTGGATCGTGCTCGCTCCATGAACGCGCGCCCATACGTTTTCTCCGCCGCGCGCTGGTTGTGTGCACGGCACAGCAGCCGGATGCGATCTTCATCGTGCAGATGCGTGAGCGCGATCCGAACGGCCTGCTGAACTCGTCAACTAGAAAAGGCAGGCATCGGTCAAGTGACCGATGATGCGCCCCGCGTCGAAGTTGCTTCTGGGGAGTGGTCGGAACCTCGGCGACTCGCTGCCCGCGCTGGAGGGCGCCATGACTCGTCGCCCGTGCCGAGGCCACGTGCGTCAACCTGTTCCAGGACGGGCCGCAGCGCGTCAAGACCGCCAACGGGCGGAAGCCTCCTTGCCGTCTCGTGCCAAACCCCTCCTACGCGGGCCGCTGGCCATGCGAGCCGGATTTCCGCTGGCGCATCGTTCGACGCCCCCTGGAAAGCACTTGAGATCCTCGTGGTGCGGTCCTCGGACGCGGAATTCACGATCGCGCCTCGGCACTCGCCTCGGGTCTCGCAAGCGAGAAGTGACCAATCGTGAGGGGGAGCGAGATCCCCCCTCGCAAAGGCACCGGATCGAAGAGCGTGATGTGCCGGGTAGAGCGGCGAACTCGAGCGAGCCGTGGGGGGTCAGAACGTCAAGCCGAGATGCGCGGAGGTGGTCCAGAGGCGGCTGAACTGGGTGGCCGCCGTGGACGAGTTGTCGTGCTGGACCGGATTGCTGCCCATCGCCATGCCGCCCTCGACCCCGATCAGCCACCGCCCGCCCACCAAGCGCACGCCGGCCACGAAGCGGTGGTAACGGTTCTCCCAGAACGCCAGGCGGTGGAACGACGCGTCGTCCGCCGAGGGATTGCCGGGGTTCTCGGCGCTGGGGTTGAAGTCGATCGCTCCGGTGCTCGCGTCGACCATCGTCAGTCCGTACTGCGCGTAGGGCTGCAGCCGGAAGGTCCCGGCCACGCCGAAGCTCTTGGAGACGAGGATGTCGGCGCCCCCGAAGGTCATGTTCAGGTCCTGGACTCCGATCAGGTGGCTCGCCCAGGCGCGCAGCGCGACGTCCGGCCAGCCGTAGAGTCCGTCGAGCGGAGCCCAGCGCAATTGCCCGCCCA
The DNA here is from genome assembly GCA_035261845.1 of Myxococcales bacterium. Taxonomy (GTDB): domain Bacteria; phylum Myxococcota; class Myxococcia; order Myxococcales; family 40CM-4-68-19; genus VBKO01. Next base: position 20,430 of record DATFTN010000051.1, read on the forward strand.
GCGCGAAGATCTGCGAGTTGACCAGCATCGACGCCGCCACGCCCAGCTCGATCGATCCTCCCAGCCCCTTGCGCACCGTCACCGTCGGCAGGATCAGCGCCTGCGGCGGCGCGCCCGTCCCGAGGGTCCCCTCGGAAGGCCACTCCTGCTCGGAAAGGCGGGGATAGGCCACCTGCGTGCCGAAGCCCAGCTCGAACCCGGACTGCCCGGTGGTCTGCGCCGCGTCCTCGAAGGCGGGCGCGAAGGCGAGCGCCAGCGTCGCGGTCAGCCGCGCGAAGCGCGTCTGCGCGGAAGGGTCGCCCGGCACCAGCGTGTTGTCGGTGCCGTTGCACACGGTGCAGACCGTGAAATTGTCGGGGCTGCCCAGCCGCCAGAGCTGCAAGTCGTTCGGCGCCGCGCGGGCGCCGGCGGAGCAGACGAGCAAGAGGAAGAGCGCAGCGCGCCGCATCCTCGGTGCGTAGCACGGGGCCTCACCCGGTCAACTTTGCGCTCCGATCCCAGGGGTGGGCGCCGCTCCGCGGTTGTGATGAAAGCCACGTCGCTCCGGCACCACGGACCTACGTCCTTTGACAGCCAGGTTGGCGTTGGCGTGAATGACCCCCCCTCCGCCACCGGAGCGTCCGATGCCTCGTAGGCCTTGCGTCGCAGCAAGCGCGCTGCTCCTCTCGACCGCCTCGCTCGCCCAGCCCGTGCCGCAGACACCGCCGACCATCGGATCCGCCAACACGGTGGTCGCCGACCCGAACGTGCCGCGGCCCCGAACGACGCCGTGCCGGGTCCAGCTCTTCACCGACCTGCGCTTTGCCGATTTCTCGGCGAAGCACTTCGCTTACGCGCCGCCGGACGCGTGTCCCGGCCCTTGGCAGAAAGTGGTGCTCGAGGCCGACTTCTCCGTCGAGGCAGGCAGGCAGTTCGACCGGACCGCCAATCTCTGGATCGGCGGCGTGAACGTCTACTTCGGCACCACCGCCGAGCCCTCCCGCAAGGTGGGCCGCTCGTGGCACGTCGAGCGCAACTTGACCGACTACACCGCGCTCTTGCTCTCGCCCGCCGCCGGCGAGGCGGATCTGGGGAACCTGGTGAACAGCACCTTCACCAGCTCGCTGTGGGGAAGCGCGGACCTCGCCTTCTATCCGATGCGCGGCGACGAGAGGGACGACGACGATTCGGAGCGGGGGTCGCCGCTGACCGCCGACCTGGTGTTGCCGATGTCGGCGGGGCCGACCGGCGGGACCGTGGCCCTCTTCGATCCGACCGCCGCGCTGGCGGAGACGTTCAAGCTGCCGACCAACGTCGAGAAGGCCTTCCTCGACGTGGTCCTCCAGCACCAGGGGGCCAACGACGAGTTCTGGTACACCTGCGTCCCGAACGATCTGACGGGCCCCCTCGAGAGCTGCGCCGGCACCGCGTTCCGCGAGGGCGAAGTGAGCGTCGATGGCCAGCCGGCGGGCGTGGTCCCCATCTACCCGTGGATCTTCACCGGCGGCATCGATCCGCTGCTCTGGCGGCCCATCCCCGGTGTGCAGACGCTCAACTTCGTCCCTTACCGGGTCGACCTGACGCCGTTCGCCGGCCTGCTCAGCGACGGCCAGCCGCACCAGATCGCGATCGACGTCTTCAACAACAGCCAGTTCTTCTCCACCACCGCGACGCTGCTCGTCTTCCTCGATCACGGATCGAAGCAGGTGACGGGCGCGGTCACCGCGAACACCATCGGCCAGCCGGCCCCTGTGCTGCAGAACGGCTTGACCACGGCGTCCGACGGCACCATCAGCGGCACCCTGGCGATCTCCTCGTCGCGCAGCTTCGTCGTGGCCGGATTCGTCAAGACTTCGCACGGGAAGGTGCAGACCGAGATCGCCCAGACGATCCAATTCTCCAACAGCCAGCAGTTCGACGTGTCCGCCACTTCGGCCGCCTTCGTCCAGGACATCACCCAGCGCACCGACATCTCCTCGACCACCCGAGTGCGGGGCGGCGGCCAGCTCCGCGAGGTGACCACCCGCATGTCCTGGCCGTTGGAGGTCGACATCAGCGCGCCGGCCGACGGCTCTACGTTCACCACCGGCATCCGCCAGGGCTTCGACCGGACGGACACCGTCTCGCGCGGAGGCGAGATCCAGTTCGTGAGCACGGTCTCCAACGCCGTGGCTCCCACCGACACGTTCCCGACCGGGGCAGGCCAGGCCAATTCCCAGCACTACTTCTCCGCCGATTCGAGCGGCGCGTGCTTCAGCCGCAGCATCGCCGCCGCCGGCGGGGTCCTGACCTCCCTGATCGACGGAGCCGACTGCGGCAAGCGCTGAGAGGCGCGCGTCCCGAGGGAGGAAGGCCTCTGGTCAGTTGATGTTGACCCGGCTGGCCTTGAGCTTGAGGTTCCCGTCGGCCTTGATGGTCGCGTCCGAGCCGACCTTCAGGTCGAACTTGGAGGCGACGTCGAGCTTGGTCGTCTTCGACGTCTTGATCTCCAGATCCTCGCAGTCGAGCACGATCTTCTTCTCGGCGTGCAGCTCGATGTCGCCTTCCTTGGCCTCGACCAGGAACTTCTTCGCCTTCACGTCGAAGGTGATGGTCCGGTTCCCCGACTTGTCGGCGATGACGATCTTCTCCTCGCCCGACTTGTCGCACAGGACGATCTTGTGGCCCGACTTGGTCTGGATCATCCGGGTGGTGTTGTCGTCCGCGTAGGCGCCGTTCATCGGCTTGTCCTTGCCGTTCCAGAGCGCGCCCAACACGTAGGGCCGGTTGGCCTGGCCCAGCTCGAAGGCGACCAGGACTTCGTCGCCCACCTCGGGAAGCCAGTAGAACCCGCGCCCGGCGCCCGCGGCGGGCTGCGCGACGCGGGCCCAGTCCGATTCGGGGCCATCAGGCAGGCGCGGCAGCTGCACCTTGATGCGGCCGAGCTTCTGCGGGTCCTGCACGTTGGTGACGATGCCGACCTCGACGCCGTACCGGTTCGAGTCCCGGCTGGCGCCCGTCTCGGCGAACTTCTGCAAGAGCTCGACGACGTTCTGCATCGGAGGGCCTCGGCACCCTTACAGGATGGGCGGCAGGGTGAGCACCGTCCCCGGCTTCACGTCCTTGGGGTCCAGGATGCCGTTGGCGTCGGCGATCCGGCGCCACTCGGCCGCGTCGTCGTACTCCTCGTGGGCGATGAGCGCCAGCGTCTCGCCGGTCTTCACCGTGCGGCGCTTGCTGTGATCCGGAGAGTTGTTCGGATTCTTCGTCGTCTGGTCCTGGGCCGTCTCCCATTCCTTCATGCTGACGGTGGCCACGGCCCGGCAGGCGGTGCCGTCGGAGAGGAACATGGTGAAGCGCAGGTTGAGGGTCTCCACCACGCCCTTGAACTTGACCTGGCCCCACTGGAACAGCACTACCGGCGGCTGGTGCTTGTCGGGGTCCACCAGCGCGTAGTTCTGCAGCTTGTCGGTGTACTCGTGGACGCTCTTCTTCTCCTCGTAGGTGTCGAAGAAGAGCTCGACCGAGAGGACCCGCGGGTTGCCGGAAGTGAACTCCTGCTCGGGCAGGTTCAGGCCGGGCGCCTTGTGCGGCTCCCACTGGACGGTCTTCTGGATGGAGAACTCCTTCGGGTTGAAGAGGACCGTCAGGTCGTCGCCCGACTTGTCGAGGTTGATGATCTTCGCTTTCACCAGCGCCATGGACTCTTCCTTCCGAAGGCTAGCCGCCGAACCGCTCGCGATCGCTCGCGATGCGCTGCCGGATACGGTGATAGATGCGCTGCGCGATGGCGTCCACCGAGCCCTCGATCCGGGACTGGCTGACGTTCTCTTCCGCCGCCTTGTGCTCGCCGCCCGGCGCGTGGCGCTGCCGGGCGAGCACTGGAGGAGCCTGGACCGGCGACGCAGTTCCGCCCATCGACTGGAGCGGCGGCGGGCTGGGCGGGATGGCGGCGACGATCCGCATCTCGACCGAGCGCGCGAGCGCGTTCGTGCGGCGGACCTGTCCGGCGGTGGCCGTGCCGGCCCGCCCCTGCTCGTCCATCGCCACGTAGACCGTCTCCGGGCCGCGCGCCCCCGCTGCCGGAGCGGCGGCTGCCGCGCCGCCGCCGACCAGGCCGAGCGAAACCAGCACGTCCATGCGGCGCTCGACGCCGGAGAGGGCGCGCGCCGGCTCGTCATGACCCCGATCCATCCCGCCGCTGAGATCGCCGCCCGGCGCGCCGGCGGCGAAGATCGACCGCCAGATCGCCGCGGCCGAGTTCGCGGCCCGCAGCCCGGAGCGCACGGCGCGCGACGCCGGGGCGCTCTCCTCGCCTTCCGCCGAACGGTCGGGCAGCGCGCTCGACCACCACAGCGGCGCCGCGACGAAGCGGAAGCGCATCCCGGTGGGGAGGGCAGGGACGTCGGGCCTCGGGAGCGGCGCGAGACCGACGCCGCCCACCGCGGTCGTCGCTCCCCGCCGGAGCTCGCCCGAGTAGGTCCACGGGACGTACCCTCCGGGCGAGCCAGGAAGGGCGCCGCTCCAGGCGCCCGGCGGAAGGCCCTCGATCCCGTCGGACTCCTCCGCCGCCGTGAGGGCGCCCAAGACGGGCCGGGACGGCAGGGCGCGATCTTCTACCTCGCCTGCGAGGGGCACCTGACGCAGCGCCGGGACGCTTTGCTCAAACGCCGCACGGCGTGCCGCCACCGCCTGGGCATCGAGCGGCTCGCCGACGCGGATCCGGCCCCGCGCTCCCACCAGCGACGAGCCGTCGTCCAGGGGAACATGGCCCAGGACGAGCTTGCCGCCGGCGGAGTGTGCGCGAGCGCCGCCCTGCACCCGGGGCCGGAGGCGGATCCCGGTGGGGCCGGACAGCTCGACGAGGCCTGGGGTCGCCTCGAGCGACTCATCCTCCGCATCGAGCAGACGGAAGTCCGCAGGCCGCACCAGGGTATAGGTCCCCAGCGGCGGAGCGTAGGAAGTCCGCGCCACCGGGGAAGCCATCACGTGATCGGTGGAGCTGGCCTGGCCGCGCCCCATCTGTACCCAGAGCGGCAGCGGAATGACGATCTCGTCCTCGCCCGGGCCCAGCGGCCGCCCCGGGCCGGGCTCCGCTTCCGGCGCGGCGACCAGCTCCGGCGGTTCGAAGGGACCTGCCAGGGCGAACCGCCGGATGGCGCCCGGCATCGGCGCGCCGGGGCCGGGGCTGAACTCGCCCGAGGCCACCACCGCCCGGTGGAGCAGCGGGGGCAGGGCCGAGAGCGACTCGGCGGCGCCGGCCTGGAAGGCCGGCAAAGAGTAGAGCTCCTCCTGGGCGCGGCGCGCGTGAGACACCGCGCGCGCATGCAAGGCCCCGGCTTCGCCGGAACGCGGGTACGCCGGGTCGATGGCGGCGGCCGCGACCGGGACGACGGACAGCTCCGGAACCGGCCTTGCCGGAGCGGGCACCACGGGAGCGGAGAGGTAGGCGGTGAGCGCGTCCGCCAGATCCGGTCCGACGTGGACCTCGCCGGGATTGGGGAACGGGATCGAGAGCAGCAGGCGCGCCACCTTGCTGCCCGGATCGCCGGCCAGCGATGCGGGCGCGGCGAGCGAGGCTGCTCCGCGCCGGGGATCGCCCGCGCCGATCGGCAGCGCGTGCCCGACCTCGATGGCGTCGGGCGCGGCGGCCAGCTCCGAGACCGGAAGCTTGTACCCGCCGGCGACCGCCGTTCGCTCGAGCGCCGTCCGGAGAGCGGCGAGCGCCGTGGCCGGAAGCGCGCCGGAGCGCGGCGCCAGCCGGGTGGCGCGCAGCCGCAGCCCCTCCATCGCACCGGACGGCGCCGCGTCCCCCAGCGCGGCGCCGTCGGGCGAACCCCCCTCCCGGATCCGATCGGCGGCGGCGAGGCGGACAGGTCCCCGCTCGCCGTTCAGCAAGACGGTGCCGTCGGGCGCGCGGAAGGCCACCACGGGCTCCCCGCGCAGCCGGATCTCGCGGACGGCGCGATCGCGCAACGCCCGGGCGGCGAGCGGCGCGCCCTCGCCCGATTGGCCGACCTGCAGCGCCCAGTCGGTCCACGGATCGCCGGTGATCTGCCCCAGCTGCAGCGGCTCGCCCGGGGCCAATAGCTGAGGCCCGGCCGGAGCGTCGAGTCCGGCCGAGGGATCGGCCCGGGCGACCAGCTCCCGGTCCTCCGAGGTCGGGGCGAACACGGTCTCCGGCTGCACCCAGTACCGGTCGCTCAGCCCCCCCGCGGCCGCTGCCGGCGCGGCCCAGCCGGCGACGATCCGGGCCGCCCCCGCGGCCACGGCCTGCGCCAGCTCGTCGTCGCCCAGGACGCGCACCGGAGCGAAGCCCGCTCGCGCGGCCACCACACCGTCGCCCCGGGCCGCGGCCGCCGCGCCGACGCTGCCCGGAGAGAGCCTGGACTCGCCGCCGGTGAACACGGCGGTCACCTTGCCCGCCTGCACCGCGAAGCGCCGAGACCCCGACACGGCGACCGAGCCGCTCGAGCTGCTGCCCAAGAGGCCTGCCCGGAGCGCCCAGTCCGACACCATCCGGTGCCAGCGCGCCGCCGACCCCATCTCGGGCCGCGCGAGCGAGCCGTCGGGGAGCAGGACGAACACCGCGGGCGCGGCGGTGGTCGGGCGCGCGCCGGCGATGAAGCCGTCCTCGAGGCCGGAAGTGCTCGATCGCGCCGGGACCGGCATCGACGCGCGCCGGTCGTTCTCCCGCAGGGCCCGCATCTCGCTGCGCTGGCTCAGCCGGCGCGGGCGCGGCTCGAAGGGGAGGAGCCGGGCCTGCGGGCGCTGCACGGCGGGCACGGAGACCTGCTTCACCGGAAGCCGGGCGATGGCCGCGGCGAGCTTCTGCACGTCGAGGACGACCAGATCGCCGTCCTGCCGGACCAGGTAGCCGCGCGGCTCGGACGAGGCGCGGTCCACGGCGCGCCGCTCGAGGCCGCCGCGGTCGCGGACCACGGCGGCGGCGATGGCCTGCTGCGCCGGGCGATCGTTCGCCAGCGCGAACTGGCCGAAGTCGCTCACCACCAGCACCTGCTCCTCTTCCTCGATCACCACGTAGTCGAGGTGGCTCAGGTCGAACTCGTAGACGTGCAACCGGGAGGGGGTGGAGCGGACGATGGCCTCGGCCATGTCCACCTTGCGCGCGAGCTCGGGATTGCCGTCGACGAAGCGGTCGACGAACGTCTCCTCGGGCAGCTCGCCGCCGAAAGCGGCGGCGACGCGGACGGCGAACTCCTCGGCGTCCAGGACCGACGGCTCCTCGGCGAACCGGTCCATCGCGCGCCAGAGGATGTCCTCCAGCGAGGGAGCGGCCGGCTGGGTCGAGCTCGCGGACATCTCCACTCCGGCTTTCAGGGGCCCTTCTTGATGGACTCGACCGCCAGCTCGAGGATCTCGCATTGCGCGGCGCTGCTCATCGCGTCGAACTCACCCATCTCCCAGCGGATGGGGATGGCGTTGAAGAACCTCCAGCGGGTGATCTCGTTCATCTTCGAGTCGTACTGGATGATCGAGCCGCTCTTGCGCACCTTCTCGCCGGAGTTCACCACCTGATCGCGCCATGCGTAGAGCGCGGTGTCGTTGACGAACCCGGAGTTGAGAACGATGTTGCTCGCCCGGGACTGGCCGATGAGCTTGCGGACCAGGGAGTTCTCCCCGCCTTCCTGCAGCTCGTACACCTCGGTCTCGGTCTTGAGGCCGGAGCACTTGGTGAACACGGCGCCGTCGATCCCCTCGATCTCGACGTGGAAGAGTGCGACGAGCTCGTGGTCCCTGCGTGCCCCTGTGGTTGCCATGGCGCGCGCGCCCTCCGCGGCTCCCGCGCCTCGACCGATCCGAGGAGAGAGCCCTGACACTTTTCAGATTACCATGGAAACGAGCGCTTGGCTAGATGGCTTCGCAAGCAGGCGAGCGCAGGGCAAGAACTGCTCAAGCTCCGGCCGCCGCTTGCGGCGCCGTGGCCTCGGGGCCGGCCTGGTCGGTGCGCTCCCGGGTGAACTGGTGGATGCGCACCACGATGAATTCCGCCGGGCGCACCGGCGCGATGCCGATCTCGCAGAGGAGCTGTCCCACGTCCCGCGCCTCGGGCGGGTTCGTCTCCTCGTCGCACTTCACGTAGAACGCCTCGGCGGCGGTGGCGCCCAAGAGCGCCCCCTTGCGCCACAGCCCGTCGAGGAAGGCGTCGATGGGCGTGATCAGCCGCTTCCACAGCGCCGGCTCGTTCGGCTCGAACACCACCCACTGGGAGAAGCGCTCCACGCTCTTGCGCACCAGGATGAACGTGCGCCGCACGTTGATCTGGTTGAATGCCTGGTCCGAGGAGAGCGTGCGCGCCCCCCAGATGCGGATGCCGCGCCCGGGGAAGGCCACCAGCGTGTTCACCCGGTGGTCGAAGGCCCAGTCCCGCTCGCGCTTGCGGACCCGCTGCGCGACGTCGACCAGCCCCTGCAGCGCCTGGTTGGCCGGGGCGCGGTGGACGCCCTCTTCCGCGTCGTTCCGCGCGATCGAGCCGGCCACGTGCCCCGAGGGCGGCACCGGCGGGAGGACGTCCTCGCCGCGCCGGATCTTGATCCAGGGAAAATAGAAGGCGGCATGGCTGGAGTCGAAGTGGCCGCGCCACTCCACCGCCGCCTTGACGTCCATGTCCGGCAGCGGGTCCAAGAGCGCCATCCGGTCGTGCATCCGCTCGCAGTGGTCGACCATGGCCCGCTGCACGGCGAGCACGTGCTCCGGCTGGGTGAAGCCGAGCGAATTTCCGTACTGCTGCATCAGATCGGGCGCGGCCAGGAGGTCGATGTCGTCCAGGCGCTCCAGGGCGCGCAGGCCCCGCCAGTCGGTCCCGGTCGCTCCGATGTAGTCGTCGGGCGTCGCGTCGAGGCCGCCCTCCGGCTCCACGTTGACCACGTAGGCAGTGCGGCCGCCGTTGTCGAAGAACCCCCGTACCGCGGCGGAGAAGAAGCCCTGGTCGTCGCCGAACAGCTTCTCGAACTGCTCGAAGGAGCCGATCCGGACCGGCTCCTGCCGGGGCCCCTGCCGGGTGACTCCGAGGAACGCGGTGACGCCCGTCTCGACCGCCTCCAGCGGGATGTACCGGTCGCCGGCCGATTCGATGTGGACGCCCGGTGACTTGTACAGGCTCGGCATCAGCTCACTCCGCCTTCCGGAGGCGTCTTCGAGGCCTCGTTGATCTTCTTGTTGATCTTGCTGATCTCCTCGATCCACATGTGGCGCTCGTCGTGCTCCATGTCGAGGATGTCGTCCATGTGCCAATGGAAGTGATAGGCGATGTAGGCTACCTCGCCGGCGAGCTTGTCCAGCGGGTAGCTTATGATTCCCCCACGGCGGTCGCCCCGGTGCCGATGTCGACCTGGAACTCCTGGCCGCAGCCGGGGCACTTCGCGCTCACGTTGGCGGTGCCGCTCTCGTTGACCTGCCGGTAGAACTCCTGCAGGTACGACAGGTCCGCCGAGAAGAGCGCCTCGACCACGCCCGGATTGATCGATCCGGAGTCGAGGTCTCCCAGCCTGGTGATCACCCGCGAGAGCAGGATGATGACCAGGTAGGCCCGGTTGTTCTTCACGCGGAAGTCCTGCAGCGGGATGATCTCGTCCTTGGCAGTGGCCAGGCGCATCACGCCCTTGCGGTGCAGGTTCCCCTTCTCGTCGACGTACCCCTTGGGGAGGGTGAACTCGAACTCGGTCTTGAACGCCATCGCTGTCAGATGCCCCTTGCTGGGAGTGACGGTGCTTTTTCAGTCCGCCCCGAGGGCCTCCGGCTCATGCGGAGCACCCTCGGGGCCCGGTGGATTCCCCCCCGCCGGCGGCTACTTCGCCATCGACGTGTACTTCACCGTCTCGTACTTGATCTCCAGCTCCTCCTCGAGGTTGCCGGACTGATCCGACTTCAGCTCGCCCAGCTTCCAGCGGATCGGCTGCACTTCCATCAGATCGAACCGGCCGGTGTCCTCGCCCGCCATGTTCTTGAGGACCACGCTGGCGGTCCCTCTCTTGGTGTCGCCCTTCTGGTGGGTCTGGAAGTACTGCACCCAGTCGTCGTTCGCGGCGGTGTAGTACCGCCGGACGACCAGGTTGCCCGACTTGTTGCGCGCCACGCGCGAGCGCACCGTCGTGTCGTTCCCGTTCACGAAGTCGACGGTCTGCAAGGAGTTCTCGAGCCCCGAGATCGAGGTCACGCCCTTCTGCGTGGTTCCTTCGATCTCCAGGTCGAAGTGGCTGCTCAGGTTGTGGTCGCCTCCGTGCTCACCGCTCTTCTCTGACCTGCCCCATCCTGGCATCTTCTTCTCTCCTCTTTGCCTGGTCCCTTACGGGATTGGTTTGTGAAACGTGGGAGGCCCTCGCCGGGGCCTCCCGCCCCCTCGTCGCTACTTGCTCTGGCCCGCCATCTGGCCGATGCGGAAGATGACGAATTCGGCCGGCTTCACCGGCGCGATGCCGATCTCGCAGACCAACTGGCCGGCGTCGACGACCTCCGGCGGGTTGGTCTCCGCGTCGCACTTGACGAAGAACGCCTCCTCCGGCGTCTTCCCCATCAAGGCGCCCGAGTTGTAGACGCGCAGCAGGAACGCGTAGATGTTGCGGGTGACGCGCTT
>DATFTN010000052.1:0-3942 GCA_035261845.1 Myxococcales bacterium
GAGGACGTCTTCCGCCGGGGCGAGATCAAGGCGCTCCTGCACATGGCGATCATGCACGACCCGCGGCTCCCGCAGAGCGAGCACCACAGCTTCAACGTGCTGGGGACCAAGGCGGTCTTCGAGTACGCCGCCAAGTACGGCGTGCAGAAAGTGGTGGTGCTCAGCTCCACGAACGTCTATGGGCCGCGCCCGGACAACGACAACTTCCTCATCGAGGACTCTCCCCTGCTGGGCTCGCAGAACTTCCCGGACATCCGCGACCTGATCGAAGTCGACATGTACGCGCAGCAGTACATGTGGAAGCACCCCGAGGTGGAGACGGTGATCCTCCGGCCGGTGCACATCGTCGGCCCCCACGTGCGCAACGCGCCCTCCAACTACCTGCGCCTCAGGCGTCCCTGGGTGCTGGCCGGGTTCGATCCGATGGTGCAGCTCGTCCACGAGGAAGACGTCGCCCGGGCGATGCAGCTCTCGCTCAAGCCCGGCGTGCGGGGCGTCTACAACGTGGTGGGACCCGGCGAGGTGCCGCTGGGCACCGTTCTGCGCGAGCTGGGCCGGCAGCCCATCCCGGTCCCGCATCTCCTCGCGCGTCCGCTGCTCGACCGCCTCTGGACGTACCGGATCAGCGGCTTCCCGCCGCCCGAGCTGGACCACCTGCAGTTCCTCTGCACCGTGGATGGATCGAAGGTCGAGAAGGACCTCGGCTACCGCCCCTCGTACACCCTGCGGGAGACGATTCGCAGTGTGCTGGACGAGGCGCCGGCCCGCCCCAGCCTCTCCGTGGTGACTTGAATGCGTTCCATGGCGGCCGCGTTATCTTCCGTCCATGCCCGATCGGCTGCTCGTCTTCGCCGCCCCCGAGGCGGATGCCCGCCTCGCCGTGTGCGTCGCGGCGGAGCTGGCGCGGGAGGCGGCTGGACGCCACGCTCTCGCCGCCGGCAGCGCCTCCGCGCTGGCGCAGGCGCTCGCCGGAACGGTGCTGCTCGCCGCCTCGGACCGCGGGCCGCCGCAGGCGCGGGTGGACGTGCAGCTCGAGTGCGGAGGCCCGCTCCGAGGCCTGCTCACCGACGCCGACGGGTCCGGCGCAGTGCGAGGATTGGTGCGGGTGAACGGGCTCGATCGCAACGGCGAGCGCTCCGCCGGGGCGCGTGAGGCTGGCCGGGGAGAGCCGCTGGCACGCTTCGATCCGCGACCTCTCTTCGCCACCGGTCTGGACGAGCGCGCCGGCGTGCTCTCGATCGTGCGCGCCGAACCAGGATCGGACGAGCTGCACCGCGCCGCCTTTCCCTTCGCCGGCGCGGACCTGGGCGCGGCGCTCACGCTGTTCTTGCGCAACGAGCGGGCGCGGGGCGGCGAGATGGCCCTGGAGGTCCTCTTCCGTCCCGGCGAGCCTCTGGCCGCCGTGGCCGGCGCGCTGCTCTGGGCGCAGCGCGAGGACGGGGCGGACGAGCTGCGCGCGCTGGGCAAGCCGCTCCGGCAGCGGGTCCTGCACGAGTCGATGCGGATGGTGGAGTCGGGCGGCGCCCGGGGCGACGGGCGCGCCCTGGCGGAAGAGCTGGCTCGCGCGCTGCACCTGGGCCCGTTGCGCCTCGAACGGGAGGTGAAGCCGCGCTTCGCTTGCCGCTGTTCCCGGGAGAGAGTGGTGCGCGCCCTCGCCACCCTGGCCCGTGACGAGCTGCGCGACATGGCGGCCCGCGACAACGGGGCCGAAGCGAGCTGCGACTTCTGCGGCGCGTGCTACGGCATCTCCGCCGCCGAATTGCTCGAGCTCGCCGGCGACGGCCCGCTGCGGGCCTGAGAATCTTGCGGGAGCGCCGGCCCTATCCCAGCCAGCTCTTCAGCCTCTGGACCGCGTGGTGGAAGCTCACCTTGGCGTTCACCTCGGTGATGCCCAGGGCCGCGGCCACCTCGGCGAAGGGAAGATCGCCGTCGATGCGCAGGAGCAAGACTTCGCGCTGGCGCCGCGGCAGGCGCGCGATCGCCTCGCGCACGATGCGCTGGCGCTCGGCATGCTCGAGCTGCTCGTGGGCGGAGGCGTGGCCGTGCGGCGACTCCCGCTCGTGCACGTCCTCGCTCCGGTCGAATCGGGCCATGTCCCGCAGGTGGTTCTTCGCCAGGTTGACCACGATGCGGAACAGCCAGGACTTGAACGATCCTCCCCGCCAGCCGCCGGCGCGGCGGGCTGCGTTGATGAACGCGCGCTGCGCCAGGTCCTCCGCGTCGTCCGGATCGCGCGCGAATCGTCGCGCGATGGCCAGCACCGGCGACTGGTACCTCCGGACCAGCGCCTCGAATGCGCGCGAGTCTCCGGCGCGGAAGGCGGTCAGGAGATCGGCGTCCGAAGGGGATCGCTCGTCCGGCATCGGAAGGGGAACAGCTGTAGCAATTGACGCAGGACAGCGCCACACTCTAGATGGCGCCTCTCCGCGACGTTTTGCGGACAAGGAGGGACGGTGCTCGACCTGCGCTGGGTGGTGGCGAATCTCGACGAGGCGAAGCGCCGGCTCTCCACCCGCGGCCCGGCCGCCGCCGAGGCGCTGGCACCGATCGAGAAGCTTGCCTCCGAGCGCAAGGCGCTCATCCAGGCCAGCGAGACCCGCCGGGCGGAGCAGAAGAAGGCCAGCGAGCGGATGCGTACCTTGCGTGGCGAGGAGCAGGCGCGCCTGCGCGCGGAGCTCAAGACCCTCTCGGACGAAGTGAAGGAGCAGGAGGCGCGCCTCAAGGAGGTCGAGGAACGGATCGAGGCGGCCCTGCTCGCCGTTCCCAACCTGCCGCACGAATCGGTGCCGGTGGGAACCGATCCCGCGGCCAACGTCGTAGTCCGCTCCTGGGGCGACAAGCCGCGGTTTTCCTTTGCACCGCGGCAGCACGACGAGCTGGGCGAGAAGCTGGGGATGCTCGACTTCGCCCGGGCGGGAAAAGTGTCCGGCGCGCGGTTTGCGTTCTACCGGGGCGACCTGGCCCGCCTGGAGCGGGCGCTGGTGAGCTTCTTCATCGATCTGCACCGCGAGCGCGGATACCTGGAGCTGATCCCGCCTTACCTGGTCAACGCCGACTCGATGCGCGGCACCGGCCAGCTGCCCAAGTTCGAAGAAGACCTGTTCAAGACGACCAACGGGCTCTACTTGATCCCCACCGCCGAGGTGCCGGTCACGAACTACCACCGCGACGAGATCCTCTCCTCGCTGCCCATCAAGTATTGCGCGTTCTCGCCCTGCTTCCGCAGCGAGGCGGGCAGCTACGGCAAGGACACGAAGGGGATCATCCGGCAGCATCAGTTCCACAAGGTCGAGTTGGTCCGGTTCGAGGCGCCCGAGAGCGCGCACCAGGCGCTCGAGCAGCTGGTCGACGACGCGCAGGAGCCCCTCCGGCGCCTCGGGCTGCACCACCGCGTGGTCGCCTTGTGCACTGGAGACCTGGGATTTTCGGCGGAGAAGACCTACGACCTCGAGGTCTGGCTGCCCGGGCAGGACGCGTTTCGCGAGATCAGCTCGTGCTCGACCTTCTCCGACTACCAGGCCCGCCGCGCGCAGATCCGGTTCCGGCCCGGGCCCCAGGAGAAGCCGCGGTTCGCCCACACGCTCAACGGAAGCGGGCTCGCCGTCGGCCGGACCGTGGTGGCCCTGCTGGAGAATGGGCAGCAGGCGGACGGATCGGTCGTGCTGCCGGCCGTGCTCAAGCCGTACCTGGGCGGCGTCGATCGCCTGACTCCAATCGATTCCCTTTAATTATTCGCCGCCAATTTGTTGCAATCAGGAAAGTGTGCAGGTAGGGTCCGTCCAGTGCCTGCACACCCGTCGCCCGGGGGAGCTACTGGACCTCGCGGAGCGGGCTCGTCCCTGAAATCGATTTTCAAGCGCTGCCGGCGCGCCGCGTTACCAAACGCGCCTCCCGCCCCGCCCGAGCCGGGCTGACGATGCACAGGCGCCTCCGACGCCAGCT